>CALGOH010000276.1 GCA_937957985.1 uncultured Verrucomicrobiae bacterium | reverse complement strand
TTCGACAAGCTCAGTGAGTCGTTTTCTTGAGTGAATTTAGAGCGCAGGACACTAGCCCTTGTTGGCGTCGCCCATCAGTTGCTCGATCAAGGTCCGCAACTCGGCGGCCGGGATGGCATAGGTCTCGCAGCGGCTGAAGCGGGCGATGTTCATGCCGACACAGTGACCGTCGAGATCGAACACCGGACCGCCCATGAAGTGGCGGTTGCCCATGATGTCGTGCTGCAGCACCCGGGGAAAGCCCGTCCGGCGCTCGGAGTACTCGCCACTCATCGCGTCGTTGCGGGTCACCTCCTCGCCGAAGACATCGGCCCGCCCCGCGAGTTCCACCTTCAATTCAAGTGGCTCGCCGTCGCGCTCGAGCCCGATGACCACCTCCTCACCCACCCGGCGCTCCTTCAGTTCCTCCAACAAGGCCTCCCGGTCCCCGACCGGCTCGCCCTCGAAGCTCACGATCCGATCACCGGCCTTGAGTCCGGCACGCTCGGCACCGGTGCCCGCCTCGACGCTTTCCACGACAAGCTCCTCGTCACCGGCCTTCAGCGCGACCCCGAGCACGGTGCCGCCCTTGGAAAACACCTCGCGCGTGTTGGCGGCGACCACGCCGATCTGCACCCGCCGCTTGCTGCGGGTCGTCGCGCCGTTCGCCACCAGCCACGTGCCATGGGACGGATTGTCCACGCGGCTGAGGTCGACCGGAACCAGTCCTTCGGCGTCGATCTTGACCAGCGCGACGTCCCAGGCCGGATCCTCGGCGATCAGCACCGGATCCTCGTAACGGTCGCGATCCACCGTCACGGTCACATCGGAGAGTTCACCGAGTTCGCTGGCCTTGGTGAGAATGAAACCGTCCGGCGAGACGACCGTTCCGAAGATGATCTCCTTCCGGCCGCGCTGGAACACCGCGCTGCTGGTCTGCAGGGCGCCACGCACCTCGTCGAAGGCGGCGTGCACCGCCGGACCCGCGGTGCGGTAGGCGCTTTCGAGCGTGTTCGCCGACCACGAGGGAAGGGTCGATGCCACGAGCAGGCAGAGGATGGAGCGTCTAGCTGTCACGATCGCCAAGGCGTAGGGTGAGGGTTTCGGGTTCGCCGTCGCGGAGCATCTCAAAGGTCACCTCGTCCTCGGGCGCCTTCTCCTTGAGAAGATCCTTCAGGTCGTCGAACTCCGACAGTTCGTGGCCGTCCATTTTCAGCAGCAGGTCGCCGGGCTTGATCCCCGCGGCCTCGGCCGGCGGCTCGGGGCGGACGCGCTGGGCCTTGCGTCCCTCGCCGTCGTGCGCCTCGGCCAGCAGGCCGAGGAAGCCCTTCCCCTTCTCGGGTTTCTTGGCGAAGGGGCCCTCGCCCATGAATTCACCGCCGGTCAGCTCATCCCAGTTCGCGAGATACTCGCTCATCGGGACGTGCATGTTCTCCGGCAGGCGCTGGCCGACCCGCGAGTGGATGCCGATCAGCCGCCCGCCGAGATCGAAGAGCGGTCCGCCCGAGTCGCCACCGATGAGGTTGCAGTCGGACTGGTAGGTCGAATCAGCCATCCGGACCAGCCGGCCCAGCCGCACGACGCTGCCGCGGCGCTTGTCGAATCCCCCGGAATGACCGAGTGAAAACACCCAGTCGCCCAGACGGGTGCTGTCGTCGCGGTCGATCGGCACGAAAGGATAGCTGCCCTCATCGACGATCTTCGCGATGGCGGCGTCGGTCTCGGAGTTGAGGCCCAGCGATTCGGCCTTCACCTTGCGGCCGTCTTCGAAACGCACCGTGAACTCACGCCCCACCCCGCCGGTCACGTGGGCGGCGGTCAGGATCAGTCCGTCCTCGCTCACCACCACGCCGCTGCCGGATCCCTGGTCGAGCTCGATGCAGACGGTGGCGGCCCTCGCCTTCGGCAGCGCCGCATGCAGGAGGCTCTGGATCTGCTCCAGATCCTTCCGACCGGCGGGCGCCTTCTGGTCATTGATCGCCGGACGCTCCGCCCACAGGGGCAACGCGCCGAGGAGCGCGGCCAGCCAGGACAGGGAGCGGATCTTCATGTTTTCCAATGTCGGAGCTTATCTGCGGGATCGGCGCTTCGCAACCCCGCGGTCGCATCACGCCAGCCGCCGGAATTCAACCAGCCACTCGCGCCCTTCTCGGGTCGGGAACGAGCGCTGCGGCACCTTCTCCCTCACCAGCGAGAATGACGGTGCGAGGTGTCTCGAAATTTCATCACGGGTGGCGCCGAAAGGAGGCCCGTCCTCGTCGTGGTCGGGATCCAGATAGAACACGCCGATCAGGCGCCCGCCGGGCTTGACCAGACGGGCGGCCGCGGCCGCGTAACGGTCGCGGTCGGACGGGTCGATCGCACAGAAGCAGGTATGCTCCCAGATCGCGTCGTAGGCCTCGTCCCGCCATTCGAAGAATGACCCCTGCCGGTAGCGCTCACCGTTCACCCGTGGGATCGATCCGGCGAGTTCGATCGCCGTTGGAGCGATGTCCAGCCCCGTCACCCGGGCGCCGGCGGCGGCGAGGGCGCGCACGTCGTGGCCGGAGCCGCAACCCGGTACGAGGATCGTGCTGCCGGTGATCGATCCATTGTCCCACTCCTCCAGATACTCCAGCAGCGGGGGCGCGGGTCCGCCCTTCTCCCATGGGGTTTCGCCCCGTTGCCAGTGATCTTCCCAGTCCCGCATCTTGCTTCGGATCAGATGAGCTGCGATCACAAGCCACCCAGGGAATCATCCGGCTCGCCCTTCTGGTGGGTGGGTGAACGGGTGCTGCTGCGAAATTCGATCAACGCCCCGATGCCGGCGCCGTGTTCACCCCCGAGTCTCGGCGTCGGCAGTCTGTCCGGAAAACGATGGCGGGCGCGCCTGCGCAGGATCCAGCGCAAGAGGATCGCCGCCAGCACGCCGCCGCCGATCACCCCGGCCGGCACTCCCCACTCGGCGGCCCATGCCTTCCACCGCTTCGCCATCGCCGGGCGGTCCTTCGATTCCGGCGGCACGACCGGATTCTCCTCGCCGGGCCCGGCCGTGTCCGGACCGCCGCCCAGTCCGGCCTCCCGTTCGATCCAGAAAATCCCGATCGCCAGTTGGATGCAGAAATCCTCCAACTGCTCTTCCGCCACCGTTCTGGCTTCGGCGGCGCGCACCGCCTGCTGCCGCAGACGCGCGAGTTCCGCCACGCTCACCACGTCCGCGATCTGGGGACTGAGGATAAGGCGGACACGCTCGGGTTCCCCGAGAAAATACAGGGCGAGAAGGCATGGCTTGCCGTCATCGTAAAAGCGCTCGCCAAGCTCCTCCACCCGCACGTCACCGGGAACCTGCTGGCCTTCTCCGAAAAGCAGCACCTGGAAATCGATCTCGGAGTCCTTCGAATGGTAGGCGAGGAACTGCTCACGCTCCCGGCGCTGTTCGCCGGAAAGCAGGCCCTGGGGATCGACCAGGAAGGTGTCCGGCTTCTTTCCGAAGTAGCGCTCGAGATGCTTGTCCGGGACGGTCGGGTCGTCCTGGGCGACGAGCGGCACCGCGAGCATCGCGATCCATCCGGCCAGCGTGAACGCCCTCATGCGCGACCTCCCCTCCGTTCAAGACGGCGGGCCCGCCGCGCGCGGCGGATCAGCACCAGCACCAGTTGCTCGATCACCCGCTCGATCCCTTCCCCGTAGCGTTCCTCGACCCAGTAGGCGTGGGCACGGCTGAGGATCTGAAACGTGTCGGCCTCGCTGAGATGCTCGTCGATGAGGTATCCCCAGCAAAGCGTCGCCGCGTGGGCATCCGCGTCGATCGCCAGCAGAACGATGCCCGACGGGCTGCGGTCATCCGGAAGATCCACGAAGCGGCCCCGGTTGATGAGCCAGAAGGCGAATTCGCGGAGATCCTTGCCGGCGCCGCTGCCGGTATGCACGGCGAAGGCGAGCTGCGGAAAGCGGGCGAGAAAGCCCGTGAGCATGCGCGTCAGGCGCTTGCGGTCCATGCTCCGGATCAGCCCGGCCCGGTCGTTCAGCAACTCGCATGCCGGCCCTTCGGTTCCAAATCGCCGGTCCGCCCCGGCAAGATCGAAACCACAATGGGGACAGGCCGAGGCACCGCGGTGGATCGCTTGCAGGCAGCTCGGACACTTCATCATCCCGATCGAAGCTAGGAAGGCCGGATTTCCGGGTCAAAGCCAATCCCATCCGGCCCGGCAGGCCACCGATCCGAACGGCGGCCCGAAAGCCCCAATTTTCTGAGGATTCTGCTTGGCAACGCCCGGGCTCCCGTGCATTTTCCGCGCCCGCCCGCATTCCGGCGGGCCGACCGAATCTTCATCCGATCATGGTTTCTCTCCGTCTCAACCGCAAGGGCTCCAAGGACCGTCCCTATTACAAGATCGTCGCCGTCGACAGCCGCAAGCGTCGCGACGGTCGCTACATCGAGCAGGTCGGCACCTACGATCCGATGCAGGAGGGTGAGAACTACACCATCGACCTCGAGAAGGCCGACAAGTGGCTGAAGGTCGGGGCCAAGCCCTCCGAGACCGTCGCCAGCATCATCCGCAAGGCCCGCACCGCCGCCAAGGCCGAGGCCTGATCCGGCATCGCTGGTTTTTCCTGCGGCCGCGCCCCCACCCGGGTCCGCGGCCGTTTGCTTTTCCGGGATTGCGGCTCGCGCCGTCCCCCCACAAGCTCCGCCCGCCGATGGATTTCGCCGCCCTCATCGACCAACGCCGACGCCGCTTCGCCGAGCTGTCCGAGGCCATCGAGGACCCTTCGCTGTTCGCCGATGCGAAGCGCGCCGGCGACGTCATGCGCGAGCACCGGCGGGTCAAGGAGTCGCTCGACCTGTGGGACGAGCTCGACCGCGTGCGCTCCCAGCTCGCCGACAACGAGGAGGTCGCCCGCGGCGAGGATGAGGAGCTCGCGGCGCTGGCCAGGGAGGAGATTCCCGAGCTGGAGGCCCGCATTCCCGAGCTGGAGGAAAAACTGCAATATGCCCTGCTGCCGGCCGATCCCGATGAGGACCGCGACGCGATCATCGAGATCCGCGCCGGCGCCGGCGGTGACGAGGCCTCGCTCTTCGCAGCCGAACTCATGCGGAGGTACCCACGCTACGCCGAGAACCGCGGCTGGAAGGCCGAACATCTCGGCAGCAGCCCGTCCGAAGTCGGCGGCTTCAAGGAAGTCGCGTTGCGGGTCACCGGCGAGGAGGTCTTCCGGTTTCTCAAGTATGAAAGCGGCGTCCATCGCGTCCAGCGGGTGCCGGCCACCGAGACGCAGGGCCGGATCCACACCTCCACGGTGACCGTCGCGGTCCTTCCCGAGGCCGAGGAGGTCGACGTCGAGCTTCGTCCCGACGATCTCCGGATCGAGGTCTGCCGTGCCGGCGGAGCCGGCGGCCAGCACGTCAACCGGACCGAATCCGCCGTCCAGGTCTTCCACCTGCCGACCGGCATCATGGTCCGCTGCGAGGACGGCCGCTCCCAGGGCCAGAACAAGGAGCGGGCGTTGCAGATCCTGCGCAGCCGGCTCTACGAGCAGAGGCAGCGGGAGGAACAGGAGAAGTACTCCGCAGCCCGCCGCAAGCTGATCGGTTCCGGCGATCGCTCGGAGAAGATCCGCACCTACAATTTTCCCCAGAGCCGCATCACCGACCATCGCATCGGACTGACGACCCACAACCTCGACGGCATCCTCGACGGCGCGCTCGGCGAACTGACCGATGCCCTCCAGCGGGCGGAAATGGGCGAACGACTGGCGGAGGCCGGAGCGGGTTGATTGTGGAGACCTTTCCCGCTGTTTGAAATCATTGATTGCAACCACTGCGCTGCCGGGCTAAGACTCGCGGGAGATCATGGCCAGCATCACCATCCGCGACCTGCCCGAATCGGTGAAGGAAGAACTTCGCGTGCGGGCGGCCAAGGCGGGAATTTCGCTTGAAGGCTACGCCCGCCAGATTCTCCAAACGGCCTCGGCCACGGAATCCGGTCCTGGCGTGACGAGTCTTCTGGAGCTGAGCCGGGAGTGCTTCGGCTCCCGCCACGGCGTCGAGCTGG
>CALGOH010000275.1 GCA_937957985.1 uncultured Verrucomicrobiae bacterium | reverse complement strand
GCAACAACGCCAACGCGGGTGATCTGATGAACGACTTCCAGCAGTGGTATGGAAGATTCGCGACGGCCGGCAATGCGGTGGAAGCCGCGATCACCCTGACCGGCCTGGCGCCCAACAGCGATTACCTGCTCCACTTTTTCACCTACAACGTCGGAGCAGGCCAAACCACCCACAATTTCTACGACGGTGCCTCCTCGGCCGCTCCCCCGATTACCACGTTCTCGACCTCCGGGAATCAGAACAGCTACTCGACCTGGGTGCCCGGGATCGGCATTCGGATCAGTTCGGACGGCAGCGGCCAGATTGCCGTCACGATCCAAGGGAACGAAAGTCTGGTGAACTCCAATTACGAATCGCGTCTGACCTTTGACGGCATGAGCGTGAACTACATTGGTCCCGCGGTGCCGCCGCAGCCGCTGGAGATCACGGAGTTCGACTACGACGAGGCTACCGACGAAATCACGGTGACGTGGAAATCCAATCCGGACGAGTTCTACGGGCTCTATTGGTCGGAGGACATGGAGAGTTTCGAGGCCAACATCGACCCTGCCATTCCGGCTGCAGCCGAGGCGATCACCACCACCTTCGGCCCCTTCCCGAGCCCGGTGCCGGATGCATCCCGACTCTTCTTCAGGGTCGGCCCTCCGGATTTCCAGGATCCTGCCCTGAGCAATGTCGTCGGAAACAACAGCACCATCACGATCACATTCTCCGAGCCGCTGGCCCAGGCCCCGGCGACGGATCCTTCCAACTACATCGTCACCCTCGACGGTGGTGGTGCCATCGTTCTCAGTTCGGCGGAGTTGAGCGAGGACGGCACCACGGTGACGCTGACCACGGCAGCGCCCCTGGGACTCGGGAACGCCTACACGGTCGCATTCCAGAACATCACCGACAGGGCGGGGCGCGGCCTCCCGCCAGGCACGACCGATGGCTTCGCCACCTGGGACAACAACCCGAACGGGGTGAAGGTCTTCATCCTCGCCGGGCAGTCGAACATGCAGGGCCACGGCTGGCATGACGATCTGACCGACAACGGCATCGACGAGGACGGCACGATCCGCAAGATGATCGAGAACGATGCCGGCGGCACCTACGACTACCTGCTCGATGGCAGCAGCAACTGGATCACCCGCAGCGATGTCCACGTCTACACCGTCGATGGCGACCGCACCGGCGCGCTGACCGTCGGCTATGGCGTGGACAGCACCAAGACGGGTGCCGAATACGGCTTCGGCTGGCAGGTCGGCGATGTCATCACCGACGACGTGCTGCTCATCAAGACCTGCTGGGGCGGCAAGAGCCTGAAGACCGACTTCCGCCCGCCCAGTGCCGTGGACCAACGGGGTGGTGAGGTCGGCTTCTACTACGAGGAGATGCTGCGGGTCGCGGGCGACGTGCTCGCAGACATCGGGAGCTACGTGCCCGGCTATGCAGGGCAGGGCTATCAAATCGTCGGCTTTGGCTGGCACCAGGGGTGGAACGACCGGGTCGATCAGTCCGCTGTCGACGAATACGCGGAAAACCGGGTCGATGTCATCAACGACGTCGGCTCGGAGTTCGGCTACCCGGCTTTGCCCTTCGTGGTCGCCAATACCGGCATCGGCGGCCCTTCGGAGAGCAATACCCGGGCGCTGGCCCTGATGCAGGCTCAGCTGAATGTCGGTGACGACGCCCTCTATCCCGAGTTCGCCGACAACGTTGCGTCGATCGACACCCGGCCGTTCTGGCGCGACGCCAGCATTTCGCCGATCACCTCCGGCAACCAGGGCTTCCACTGGAACCAGAACGGCGAAACCATGTTCCTGATCGGCAATGCCATGGGCGTTGAAATGGTCAATCTGTTGCCCACGCCGTGAGTCGAGGTCCGGTTTTCCGCCGAAGTCGATGTCGTCGCCGGGGTCCGTGATTATTGGCATTCGCGACCCGTCGAAGGATCGGTCCTTGAAAACGAGCATTCAGGCACCGGCCTGAACCTTGGTCGGGGCTGAAATCGGTTGTTACCGGAGTGGCAGAGTTGTGGCGTGCATGAGCGTGGTGGATGAGCTTGTCGTGGGAAGAGGGAGCGAGGTTTCACCGCGCAGGGGAATGAGGAAAGAGCGGCGTGGAGGAGCTTGGCGGGAGCCCCGCGCCTGCCAAGCGCAGGCTCTTGTGCTTTTCAGAAACCCAGGGCGCTGCCCTGGGCTGGTATGTTTCGGCCCTTCAGGCCGTCGAAGGGGACGGTGCTTGCACTTTTGCCTGGTGTGGTCCGTCCAACAGATTGGTAGTTTTGAGAACCGCAATTGAGGGGATTACGCAGGTTTTCAGAGATCCGGAAATCTGCGTCATCCGTTCAATCCCCTCAATCCGCCATCAACGGCGCGGCCCATTCCGACAGGATAAGAGTTCGTCTGTAAGGCGGACTACACCAGACAAAGTTGGCGGTCCGGAAAGTCGATGTGCGCCCGTGCTTTCCTTGCACCCGAGTTCCGGGATCCGCCCGCCTCAGCACCCGCCCCCCCTCGATCGAGGCGGTGGCGGCGTCCATTTGCCCGTTGAGCATCAGGCTTTCCCGCGTCGTGCAGGCGAAGCCGTCACCCGCAGCTCACCGCGTCAGCAACAGCGCCCCGCGAATCCCGGCCTGCTGGCCGTGCTGCGGCGGCACCACGAAGGGACGGTTCTCCGCCAGCGCCGGAAAGTAGTCGGCCGCCCGCTCGCGCACGATTTGCTCGACCCGCTGGTGAAAACCCTCCGCCTGCGACACGCCGCCGCCGATGACAACCCGCGCCGGGTTCACCGTCGCCAGAAGCACCTGCACCGCCTGCGCGAGGTAGTCGCACTCGAAATCCCAGGCCTGGTGGCCCGCAGGCAGGTCCTTCGCCTCCCGGCCCCAGCGCTCGGCGATCGCCGGACCGCTCGCCAGCCCTTCCAGGCAGTCGCCATGAAACGGACAGACCCCCTTGAAATCGTCGCCGGGTGATTTCCGCGGCAGCCAGTGGCCGAACTCCGAGTGCAACACGCCGTGGATCAGGCGTCCGCCGCTCAGTATTCCCGCGCCCAAGCCGGTGCCGATCGTGATATAGACCACATCCTCCAGCCCGTCGGCCTCGGCCAGCACGGCGGCATTCACATCCGTCTCGATCGCCACCCGGGCCTCGGGAAAGGCCTCGCCCAGCGCTCCGGTGATCGAAAATCCGGCCCAGCCCGGCTTCGGCGTCGCGAGCATCGACCCGTAGTCGGCCCGGTTCCTCGTCACGCTCACCGGCCCGAAGGCCGCCACGCCGACCGCCTCCGGCGTTCCCCGCTCCCTCAGCCAGTCGATGGCGGCGGCGAAGGTTCCCGGGCCGTCCTCCGTGGGGTAGCGGTGCTCCTCGTGCACGGTGCCGTCCGGTTCCCCGATGGCGACGACGGTCTTGGTGCCTCCCATTTCAATGCCGGCGATCATGGGCACCGACCGAACCACACCCTCCCGGCCTGCGCAACTCCCGCTCGTTTCCGCGCATTCCTGACTGAGCCCTAGACAATCGCGGCATCTGCGGCTAACCCGCCCCCGTCATGCCAGTTGCCACTCCCGCCCAATACGCCGCGATGCTCGATGCCGCCCAGAAGGGTGGATACGCCTACCCGGCCATCAACGTCACCTCGCTGCCGACCATCAACGGTGCCCTCAAGGCTTTCGCCGAGGCCAAGTCCGACGGCATCATCCAGGTTTCCACCGGAGGCGGCGAGTTCGCCTCCGGCACCGCCGTCAAGGACGCCGCCTTCGGCGCCATCATCCTCGCCGAGGCCTGCCACAAGCTCGCCGAGAAGTACGACGTGCTCATCGGCCTCCACACCGACCACTGCCACCCGGAGAAGGTCGACTCCTTCCTCAAGCCGCTGCTCGAGGCCTCCCGCCAGCGCAAGGCCGAGGGCAAGGGACCGCTCTTCCAGAGCCACATGTTCGACGGCTCGGTGGTCCCGCTCGAGGAGAACCTCGAAATCTCCAAGCAGCTCCTCAAGGAGTGCGCCGAGCTCGACATCATCCTCGAAGTCGAGGCCGGCTGCGTCGGCGGCGAGGAGGACGGTCACGACACCTCCGGCCTGCCGATCGACAAGCTCTACACCACCCCCGGCGACATGGTCGCCGTCTATGAAGCGCTCCAACCCGTCGGCCGCTTCCTCTTCGCCGCCACCTTCGGCAACGTCCACGGCGCCTACAAGCCGGGCGCGGTGAAGCTCAAGCCGTCCATCCTCCGCGACGGCCAGAAGGCGGTCATGGACAAGCACGGCGCCGAAGCCGAGATGGACCTCGTCTTCCACGGCGGATCCGGCACCTCGAGCGAGGACCTGCAGGAGACCCTCGACTATGGCGTGGTGAAGATGAACATCGACACCGACACCCAGTACGCCTTCACCCGCCCCATCGTCACCCACATGTGCGAGAACATCGAGGGCGTGCTCAAGATCGACGGCGAAGTCGGCATCAAGAAGGTCTACGACCCCCGCTCCTACATCAAGAAGGGCGAACAAGGCGTCTGCGACCGCCTGAAGCAGGCCTGCGACGAACTCAAGTCGACCGGCAAGACCATCTTCGGCAAGGTGTAAGGAGCGCGGCTTTTCAAGCCGCATCCCTACTGGACAGCGGGTTTCAAAACCCGCGCTCCCCAAGAGGCCCGGCATCCGCCGGGCCTTTTCTTGTCTTCCCACTTCTCACCCGGCACGTCTCACTGGAGTCCATGCTCCGCCCCTTCCTCGCCGGTCTCTCCGCCTACGGCCGCGTCCCCGGGACCTTGCTGCGGCACGGCCTGTGGCCGTACCAATTCCTTCCGGCGCTCATCAGCCTGCTACTCGGCGCCGGGCTGTTCGCCGGCTGCTGGCTCAGTGCCGGCGCCCTGCACGGCTGGCTCGACGGCCTCGTCGAGTTCCGCACCGCGTGGCTGGATCGCGCCTTGTCTCTGGGCCTGACCGCCCTGGCCCTGCTCGCCCTGATCACCGCCTTCGTCTTCCTCCACAAACACCTCGCCCTGATCCTGCTCTCGCCGCTGCTCGGCAGGATCGCCGAGGAAACCGTCAAGGCGGTCAAGGGTCCCGATTTCGCGAAATCCGAACTCACCTTCCTCCAGTCCCTCGCCCGCAGCACCGGCGTGAACCTCCGCTACATCTTCCGCGAGATCCTCGCCACCGTCCTCCTGCTGCTTTGCAACTTCCTTCCCGGCATCGGATCGGTGATCTCCGCGGTCGGCCTGTTCGTCGTGCAGTCGAAATACCTCGGCTACGGCCTGATGGACTTTCCCCTCGAGCACCGCGGACTCAGCGTGAAAGAGAGCGACGACTTCGTCCGCCGCCATCGCGGCCTGTCCACCGGCCTCGGCGCCGGATACCTGCTGCTGATGATGATTCCGCTCGTCGGTTGGATGTTCGCCCCCACCTTCGGCACCGTCGCAGGCACGCTGAAGGCTCTGGACCACCTGGAGAACGAATCCTCCAACGGTGCAACCCCCTAAAGGGGGAACTACATACGCCACTGGCGACCCGTGAGGACGATGCCCCCACGAGGCAGTCTGCTTTTTCTTGTCCTGCAACGTCCGCTCACCTTGCCTTCGGGCAAGCTCATGCGCGAGTACG
>CALGOH010000274.1 GCA_937957985.1 uncultured Verrucomicrobiae bacterium | reverse complement strand
GCGACCACCGAGATCTACACTCTTTCCCTACACGACGCTCTTCCGATCTCTCCAAGCTTCTGGGATAGAAGGAGATCTTTGTTGAATGGTTGTTTCAATATTTCCTGAAAGAAAAAATGAATCAGAGTGAAATTCCCCGGGGTCCGGTGGTCATTTTTGGAGCGAACGGATTCCTCGGCCGCTACCTCAGTCGTCACTTCCTCCGGAGGGGCAGGGAGGTGGTCGCGGTGGCCAGGCGTCGCGACGGGGTGGATGCCCGCGCGATGTTTCTCGAGTGGGACGGCGAGAACCTAGGGCCGTGGTCGCTGTCGCTCGAGGGCGCGGCGCTGGTGATCAACCTGGCGGGGCGGAGCGTGAACTGCCGCTACGACGAGGAGAATCGACGCGAGATCATGCGCTCGAGAGTCCGGACCACCGAATTGATCGGCCGGGCGGTCCGCGAATGCCGGGTGCCGCCGGCGGTGTGGATGAATGCCGGCACGGCCACCTGGTACCGTCACGCGGAGGACCGTCCGCAGGACGAATGGACGGGCGAGCCCGGCGAGGGATTTTCCTGCGAGGTGGCGCGGGCGTGGGAGGAGGCGTTTTTCGGGGCGTCCGCGCCTCCGGCGACCCGCAAGCTGATGCTGCGGATCGGAATGGTGCTGGCGAACGAGGGGGAGACGGTTTTCGACAAGATCGGCGGACTGGTGCGGAGGGGACTCGGAGGCGCGATGGGTGACGGGAGACAAAGGGTGAGCTGGATCCACATGGAGGACCTGATCGCCTCGATCGAGTGGTTGGAGGGCCATCCTCTCGCCGACGGGGTCTTCAACCTGACGGCCCCCGAGGCGCCGACCAACCGCGCGTGGATGCGGGCCTTCCGGGAAATGCTGGCAATGCCGGTCGGGCTTCCGGCGCCCGGTCCCGCGATCGCCCTGGGAGCCCGCCTGCTGGGCACCGAGCCCGAACTGGTGCTCAAGAGCCGCTGGGTCCGACCCAGGAGACTGGAGGAGGCCGGTTTCGCGTGGCGCTTTCCGGAACTCGCCCCGGCCCTGGCCGACCTCAGGGATCGGCCCGGTATCGATGAGTTCTTCAAGGTGCCCGAAACGCGGGCGGTCGGA
This sequence comes from uncultured Verrucomicrobiae bacterium, assembly GCA_937957985.1. Classification (GTDB taxonomy): domain Bacteria; phylum Verrucomicrobiota; class Verrucomicrobiia; order Verrucomicrobiales; family Akkermansiaceae; genus Haloferula. The sequence continues at coordinate 3,594 of CALGOH010000274.1, read as the reverse complement.
GCGCGGGCATGGACTGCGGTGCGTCCGCTGCGGACCGCGTGATTTGCGGAAGGATTTCTTTGTCGCATGTCCGGCGTGGGCTATCATCCCGCCGCTCCGATGAACCGGTCAGAGACGACTCCCAGACGCACCCGCGCCCCGCAGGTCCTCCTGCTGCTGGCGTCGCTGGTCGTCGTCGTCGCCGGTCTGAAGGCCGCCCAGGGATTCTTCGTGCCGGTGCTGCTGTCGTTCTTCATCGCGACCATCAGTTTTCCGATCACCAACTGGCTGCGCAACCACCGGGTCCCGAGGGCGGTGGCGGTGCTTCTCACGGTGCTGGTCGATTTCGCGTTTCTCGCCGGGATCGTGCTGCTGGTGCTGTCGGCGATCGGCGACCTCCAGACGAAATGGAACAGAGGCGCGAGTCGGCGGTGGAGTCGCTGGAAGAGGCGGAGACCAAGCTGCGGGCCTGGTCGTTGCCGGGCGGCGTCGTGGCTTCCGAGGAAGAACTGGAGAACGCCCCGAAGGCCGTGCCGGTCGAACCCTCGCCGGCGGATGGTGCCGAGGGCGAGGCGGACGACGGCCAGCGGGTCAGCAAGGCGGCGGAGGTGCTGATCGGACAACTCGAGGAGCTCAGCTTCGCCCAATTCTGGAACGTCGGCACGGACGTCGTCGGCCGGGTCGTGAAATTCTTCGGGACCTCGCTGGTGGTGATCATCCTCACGATCTTCATGCTGACCGAGGCACGGATGTTCGGGCGGCGCATGGATGCGATCTGCGAGGCCCGCGGGCCGAACATCCAGCGCATGCTCAGCGCGCTCAAGGACACCCAGCGCTACCTCGGCATCAAGACCGGGGTCAGCCTGGCCACCGGCGTCATGGCCGGCGCCCTGTGCTGGGCGGCGGGGCTCGATTTCTGGCCGCTGTGGGGCACGCTCGCCTTCGCCCTCAACTACATCCCGGTCGTCGGATCGTTCATCGCCGGCGTGCCTCCGACCATCCTCGCCCTGCTGCTCATGGGCACGCCCGAAGCGGTGGCGGTCGGCGGCGGTTATTTCCTGATCAACACCTTCCTCGGCAACGTCGTCGAGCCGATGCTGATGGGGCGGCGCTTCGGCCTCTCGACCCTCGTCGTTCTCGCCTCGGTGATCTTCTGGGGCTGGGTCTGGGGTCCGATCGGGATGCTGCTGGCGGTGCCGTTGACGATGATGGTCAAGGTGCTGTTGGACAACAGCGACGAATTCCGCTGGATCGCGGTGGCGATCGGCAAGGAAACGCACCGGCCGAAGGAGGAGAAACGGATCCTCGCCGAGGGGGCGAAGGACGACGATGACGCGGATCTGACCGCGGAAGACACCGCCGATGCGGTCGGGAGGTCGTAGTTTTTCCGCTCGCGCCGCCGGGCCATCCGCCCATCTTCGGGCACCGGCATGAACCGCTTTCAGAAACTCGCCGCCGCCGCCCTCGTTTCGGTGCTGGTCCTGCTGTTCGCCGGGGCGATCGTGCGCGTGACCGGCGCCGGGCTCGGTTGTCCCGACTGGCCGACGTGCTGGGGCTGCCTCGTTCCGCCGTGGAAGGTCGAGCAGGTCGACCTTTCGAAGCTGGACTTCGAGAAGTTCCGCGAGAAGGCGGAGCGGCTCGGCAGGGATCCGGCGACGGTCACGCCCGAATCGATCCTCAAGTCGTTCAACGCGCGCCACGTCTGGACCGAGTACATCAACCGTCTCCTGGCGCTGCCGGTGGGATTGTTCTCGCTGGCGACGATGATCGCGGCTTTCGGCCGGCCGCCCGGGCAGAGGATCGTCTGGTTCAGCGCCTTCGCCTCGCTGGTGCTCGTGCTGGTCAACGCGTGGATGGGTGCGAAGGTCGTCTACAGCGGCCTCAAGCCCGGCGTGCTGACCACCCACATGGCGCTGGCCATGCTGCTGGTCGCGCTGCTCGCCTTCACGGTGTGGCGCGGGACCGACCGGCCGCGGCGGCTCGGTCTCGATCGCACGTGGCGACGCCGCATCGGGACGGGGGTCGCGGTGCTGCTGGGACTGGTGGTGGTCGAGGGCATCATGGGCACCCAGATCCGCGAGATGACCGACGAAATGGCGAAGAGTCATCAGGGTCAGCCGCGCTCGGAGTCGATCGGCGAACTCGAACAGACGACCGTCTATCTGGCCCACCGCTCGTTTTCATGGGTCATCCTGGGGCTCACCCTGCTGATGTTTGTTCTCGCGCGGAAGGCAACCGGCGGCGGCGAGGGCCTTGCCGCCCGGGTGGTGCTGACGATGGTCCTGGTGCAGATGGTGCTCGGGCTGATCATGTCCCGGATCCACATCTACGCCGCCGTGCAGGTGCTGCACGTGGGCCTCGCCGGAGTCCTGCTGGCGGGCGTGGTGTTCTGGCTGTGCCAGGCCTGCGCGACGCGCGGCGGTGACCCAGCCGGGCATTGACGGCCTCCGCCGTCGATGGATAATTCCGCCCCCGGCGGCCCGCGGTCGTCGGTTTTCACAGCTCCCGTGCCGCGTCGAATGCGGACGGAAAACCGCCGCCAATGCGGCCACCACCACCAAGCATCATGACCACCATCGCCATCAATGGATTCGGCCGGATCGGACGTCTCGTCTTCCGCGCCCTCGTCGAGCAGGGACACCTCGGGACGAAGTTCAACGTCGTCGCCGTCAACGACCTCGTTCCCGCCGACAACCTCGCCTACCTCCTCAAGTACGACTCCACCCAGGGCCGCTTCAACGGCACGGTCGAGTCGAAGAAGTCGTCCGTCGACGTTCCGGAAGACGACGTGCTGGTCGTCAACGGCCACGAAATCAAGGTGCTCGGCGTCCGCGAAGGCCCCGCCGCCATGCCCTGGAAGGCCCTCGGGGTTGACGTGGTGATCGAGTCCACCGGCCTGTTCACCTCCGAAGAGGCGGCCCAGGGCCACCTCGACGCCGGTGCCAAGAAGGTGATCCTGTCCGCTCCGGGCAAGGGCGACGGCATCGCGACGATCGTCCAGGGCGTGAACGACGACGCCTACGACCCGGCCAAGCACCACATCATCTCCAATGCGAGCTGCACCACCAACTGCCTCGCCCCGGTCGTCCATGTCCTTCTAAAGGAGGGCTTCGGCGTCGACGAGGGCCTCATGACCACCGTGCACGCCTACACCGCGACCCAGAAGGTGGTCGACGGTCCCTCGAAGAAGGACTGGAAGGGTGGCCGCACCGCGGCGATCAACATCATCCCGTCGAGCACCGGCGCCGCCAAGGCCGTCGGCCTCGCGATCCCGGCGGTGAAGGGCAAGCTCACCGGCATGGCCTTCCGCGTGCCGACGCCGACCGTTTCGGTGGTCGACCTCACCGTGAAGACCGAGAAGGCGACCTCCTACAAGGAGATCTGCGAGGCGATGAAGAAGGCCTCCGAGACCTACCTCAAGGGCATCCTCGCCTACACCGAGGACGAGGTCGCCTCGAGCGACTTCATCCACGACGCGCACTCGTCGATCTTCGACGCCGGCTCCGGCATCGAACTCAACGAGAAGTTCTTCAAGCTCGTCAGTTGGTACGACAACGAGTGGGGCTACTCGAACCGGGTGATCGACCTGATGAACGACATCGTCGAGAAGGGCAT
>CALGOH010000273.1 GCA_937957985.1 uncultured Verrucomicrobiae bacterium | reverse complement strand
ACGCCCGCCGCCTCCAGACCGTCGGCCAGCTCCGGCTTCTTGGAAAGCAGCGCCGAACGCGCCTGCTTCCGGATCTCCAGCACCAACGTGTCGACCTCGGCGCGCACCGTGGCGTTGCGCGGCTCGCCGGTGAGCAGGGAACGTTCGCCGAAGCATTCGCCCGGACCCATCTTCGCCAGCACCACCCGCGGGCCGTCCTCGGACTTGCCGATGATCTCGACCGAACCCTCGAGAATCACGAACATCGACAGCCCCTCCTCGCCTCGACGCACCAAGGCCTCGCGTTTCCCGAACAGCGACAGCTTCCCGTGCTCCACCAGTCCCGCCGCCTCCTCCGCCGTCAGGCAATCGAGCACGCTGCCGCTGCCGACGATCTCCGCCGCCCGCCCGCGCGCCCCGGCGATCGACCTCGGCACGTTCGGCGTGCGCTTCTCCAGCGTGCGGATCGGGAAGGGAATGCGGATGTCCCGGCGCTGCAGTTCATACCACATCGCCGTGCGGATCTCGTCGCAGGTCTGGTTGTAGAGGCGCGCGTGCCGCATCCACACCCGCAGCTCGTAGGTGATCGACGAGTCGCCGAACTCCCGCAGGAACACGTTCGGCGCCGGCGATTCGATCACCCCCTGCGCCTCCCTCGCCGCGGCGAGCAGCGCTTCCTTGGCCAGCGCCGGCGGCACGTCATAGTCGAGCCCCACCTGCAGCCGGATCCCGTGCTCGGGCGAGGGATGGTTCAGGTTGACGATGCGGTTCCTGACGACCTCGCTGTTGGGAAGCTCGAAGGAAACCTGGTCGTTGTTGATCAGCCGCGTCGACCGCCAGTTGATCTCCGTGACCTCGGCCCGGTCGCCATTCTCGCCGAGCAGCAGCCAGTCCCCCACCTTGTAGGCGCGGGTCATGTGGATGCTGAAACCGGCGATCACGTTGGAAAGCAGATCCTGCATCGCGAAGCCGAGGATCACCGCCGCGATGCCCGAAGTGGCGAGCAGTCCGGTCAGCGCCAGACCATACCCCCATTTCAGGATCGCCGCGGTCACCACCAGCACCACCACCACCGCACCGAGCTGGCGCAGGATGATCGGAATCTGCACGTGCGCGCGGCGCCCGAACCACGCGGTGAAAAGCAGCAGGTCCAGCAGCACCCAGGCGAAAAGGGCCGAGCTGAAGATCAGGACCGCACCGGCGTGCCCCACCCATTCCTCACGCCCGAAGAACACCCGCCCCGCGATCCACACGCCCAGAGACGCCGCGAAGAGATGCAGCGAGACGCGCGGCTTGCGGCGCGCCTTGCGGAACGCGCGGGCACACGACAACCACACGGCCAGATGGACCGCGACCGCCAGGCCCGCGGCTTCCGCCACGCGCAGTTGGAAATCGGAGGGGATTCGCGCTTTCTAGCAAAAACGCGGGCCGTGTCACGCCGTCAGGATGATTGCCACGCCTGCCCTCCCGGATAGAATCCCGCGACCCCCATGCTGGAATCCCTCGTCGCCCTCAACTCGCTGCCGAAGATCGGTCCGGTGCGCATCCGCCGCCTGCTCGATGCCCTGGGCGACGCCCAATCGGTGCTCGCCGCCCCCAAGGACCGCCTGATGCGCGTCGACGGCATCGGCGCCGAGACCGCGGAAATCCTCCGCGGCTGGGAAAGCCACGTCGATCCCGCCGCCGAGCTGCGAGAGGTCTCCGAGCGCGGACTCTCCCTGCTCACCCCGGACGACGAGGCCTTCCCTCCCCAGCTTCGGGAGGCCTACGACGCACCGGTCCTGCTCTACGTCTGGGGATCGGTCGAGCCGCGCGACCGCCACGCCATCGGCGTCGTCGGCACCCGCCGTGCCTCCATCTACGGAAAGAATAGTACCAAGAAGCTCGCATTCCAGCTCGCCGACGCCGGTCACACCATCCTCTCCGGCCTCGCCCGCGGCATCGACACCTCCGCCCACGAGGCCGCCCTCGCCGCCCGCGACGGGCGCACCATCGCCGTCATCGGCTCCGGCCTCGCCAAGATCTTTCCCGCCGAAAACCTCGGCCTCGCCGAAAAGATCGCCGCCGGCCGCGGCGCGGTCGTCTCCGAGTTCCCGCTGCACACCGCGCCCGACAAGCAGACCTTTCCCCAGCGCAACCGCATCGTCGCCTCCTGGTCGCGCGCCCTGCTCGTCACCGAGTCCCCCGCCTGGTCCGGCTCCCTCATCACCGCCAACCTCGCCGCCGAGTACGGCCGGCCGGTCTACGCCGTCCCCGGCCCCATCGACAAGCCCACCTCCGCCGGGTGCCACCGCCTCATCCGCGACGGCGCCACCCTCGTCACCGACGCCGCCGACATCCTCGACGACCTCGGCGGCCTCGGCCTGGAGCGCCGGACGGACCGCGGACTTCAGTCCGCCCCCGAACCCGTTCCGCAAGACCGCCCCGACCTCCCTCCCGAGGAGCAGGCCGTGCTCGACGCCCTCGGCGACACCGAGTCCGGCATCGATCGCCTCATCGAATCCACCGGGCTTCCGGCCCCCACCGTCACCGCCACCCTTCTCAAGCTCGAGATGAAACGCCTCGTCCGCCCCCTCCCAGGCTTCCGCTACGTCCGGCGGTGAAGGGGACGCCCGAGCGCCTCGGGACGGGCGACAAAGGGCTCTCAACATGGATGAAGTCGAAGACCTTGATGATGCCGCACAACATCCACACCTGGATGCAAGCTGCCGGCCGATGCCTTCCCGAACTGATACCGGGCGAATTCGATGAGTTGGGACCAATCGTCCGGATGAATGTGCCCGACCTCGAAGACGGTATGAGACCCATTTGAAATTGGCCCCCGCAGGGAAGCGGCCTACTTCTTCAGCCCCTTCTCGAACCAGCCCTCGACCACGGCGTCATCGACCGAGCCATCGGATCCGGCCTTGAGCACCAACCTTCCGGTCACCCGGGCTCCGTTCTCCTTTGTCTCCCCGGTCAGCGAGACCTTCTCGCGCGGCCTGTTGGTCTCACCCCGGTGCGGATGGTCCTGAATGTAGCCACCCTCGTACTCGACGTCGAACTCCAGCAGCTCAAGCGTCAGCTCGCCTGGCTTCGATACACCGCGCAGGTAGTTCAGGTCGGTCTGCGTGCCCCACAGCGCCCCGTGTACGACCTGCCAGATCCCGTCGCGTTTGTGGGTGGTGATCCGGTGGTGCTCGCCGCAGAAGTACACGTCCACGCCTCCTTCGACCATCGCCTGCCACACCTCCGAACCGGTGCCGCCCTTCATCATGCTCGCGCTCGAATTCCGGCTGCGCACCGGCCCGACGATCGGCAGATGGCCCTGGGCGATCACGAACTCGGCATCATGGTGATCATCAAGCACCTCCTTCATCCACGCGACCTGCTCCGGCCCGACCGTGTAGCCGAACTTCCCGCCCTCGTCCTCGAAGGTATCGAGCGTGATCACCAGCAGGTTCCCCCTGCGCACCCAGAAGGCCCGGCCCTCGTGTCCTTCGGGACCATTGCGCGGCATCCCCATCAGTTCGGTGAACTGTGCGCCGAAGGCACGGGCGATATCGCCCTTCTTCAAGCCCTGGTCGTCGCCGTATTCGTGGTCCCCCGGAGCCACATAGACCGTGATTCCCGCATCCTTGTAGCGCTTCACGAAGCCGCCCCAGTACTCCTCGGTCTTCCGCTTCACCTGCTCCGCGTCGTCCCACCACCGCGCGTCCATGATGTCGCCGGCATTCAGGTTGAAATCCGGGCCCTCCTCCCTGAGGCGCGTGAAGAACCAATCGAGCGTCTCCTCCCAGCCCTCCTGGGGATAGCCGATGTTCCAGTTGAAAATGTCCGGCACGCTGGTGAACCGGACCTCATCCCCGGCCGTCGCTCCGGTCGCCACGACCAACCCCGCCAGCACGCCCATCATCTTCGTCATCCTCATTCCGCCCGCAAACCGAACCCGCAAGGGGACCCGGCTCAAGAGAAAAACCCGCCTTCCGGGACGCCCGTCAGTCCTGTCCGCCGGATCGCGAGATCGCCTCGAGACGTTTCATGTCGGCTTTGATCGACTCCCGGAGTTCCTCCTGCTCCTCCAGCACATCGAGAAGGAACGACTGGTCATAATCGGGATCCTCCTCAAGCTTCGCGCGCTCCATGTCGACGGCCGCCTGCAGGTCTTCGACGGTCTGCTCCCGCTCCTGGATCTCGCGCCGCAGTGCGGTGACCTCCTCCACAGCGGATGACGCCTCCTGAGCGGCCGTCGTTTCGGAATGATCCGACTCCGCGTCGCGGGGACTTTCGCGACAGGCGCCGATCCAGATGCAACAGGACGCGAGGAGGACACGGGCGGACGTCGAAAGAAATGCGGATAGCGCTTGCATGGATGCTTCCAGCCTAGAGCCGGATGCGGGACGCGCGCAACCACCCGCTTCGCCCGCCAGGCACCGCATGTCCGGCCAACCATTGGAAGCGGGGATTTTTTGCCGGAAACCGTTTGCATCCGCTTCCATGCGAGAGCCTGTTTCCTGTTGGACCCCGTGGAGCGGCACGGCTGTGGCCCGGGGAAGATAACAGCTTCACGACTTCGAACGGTTTGGAACTTTTCTACATACTTCTGGTGTTCCTCGTCGTCGCCCGCCTGTTCGGCGAGGTGGCGGTGCGCCTGGGACAGCCCGTGCTCGTCGGCGAGCTCATCGCCGGGATCGTCCTCGGTCTGGTGGCCGGCAACGCGCCGGACCGCTTCCCGGTGCTGTCCGGGCTCGAGCACAACGAGGTCTTCAGCGCCATCGTCGAACTCGCGACCTTCTTCCTCATGCTGCTCGCCGGGCTGGAACTCCGGCCCAACGACCTCTTCAAGGACCTCGACCGATCCGCGGCCGTCGCCACCGGCGGCATGCTCGTTCCGCTGGCCATCGGCATCGGCCTCGGCTGGTGGATCCTGCCGGAGTCCGACCTGCGCTTCAGCCAGATGATGTTCCTCGGCGTCGCGCTCGCCATCACCGCCGTGCCGGTCGCGGTCAAGGCGCTGATGGATGTCAACGCGCTCGACTCGCGCGTCGGAAGGACCATCGTCGCCTCCGCCGTCATCGACGACATTCTCAGCCTCGTCCTGCTCGCCGTGTTCACCGCGGTGCTGGAAACGGGCACCACGCCCGGTGCCATGGACTTCCTGAGGATAGGCGGCTCCTCCCTGCTGTTCATCGGGATCGCCTACCTCGTCGGCCGATACGGCCTCCGCTGGCTCGGTCGGCAGGCAAGGAAACTGCGGCTCGAGCAGCTTGAGTTCACCTTCGTACTGGTCTCCGGGCTCGCGCTGGCGGTCCTGGCGGAACTGCTCGGACTCCACTTCATCCTCGGCGCCTTCGCCGCGGGCCTGTTCTTCCGGCCCGAGACGATGTCTTCCAAGGCCTACAAGTCCGTGCTCGACAAGGTCGAGGCCGTGAACACCGGATTCCTCGCGCCCATCTTCTTCGCCTCGATCGGCATGCACCTCGACCTCTCGGCGGTGGTCGAAACGCCGTGGATCGTCGTGGCGATCCTCGTCGCCGCGACGATCGGCAAGCTGATCGGAGCCGGAGTCCCCGCCAGGATGCGGGGGGCATCCATGCGCGAGTCCGCCGCGATCGGCATCGGCATGAACGCCCGCGGCGCGGTCGAACTCATCATCGCCGGCATCGCGCTCGACGCGGGGCTTTTCCTCCAGCCCGAGCCGATCCCGCCGGTCATTGCCAATCTCTTCTCCGCCGTCGTGATCACGGCGATCGTCACGACGCTCACCACCGGCCTGCTGCTGAAGCGGTTCATGGCGGGGAGCGGCAGCGGCGAGGATACCTGACCGGAACGCATCGCCTGAACCATCAACCCCGAAAACACCATGTTACGCAGCATCCGAAACCTGATGAACTATCCCATCGAGGGCGGGGGGTCCCGCCTTGGAAAGGTGCGGGACTTCCTCTTCGACGACCGACAATGGGGCATCCGCTACCTCGTGGCCGATACAGGAGGCTGGCTTCACGGAAAGAAGGTCCTGGTGAGCCCGGAGCACCTCGATCCACCCCGCGAGGGCGGAAGCGTCGATTCGTTCCAAACCTCGCTTACCAGGGAGAAAATCGAGAGCGGGCCCCTGCTCGATGAGGACGCGCCCGTCTCGAGGCGCTATGAAATGGAATACGCCAGCTACCACCAGCACCTGCCCTATTGGAAGACGCTCCAGGCCGACCTCCACACCGGCGGCATGGCCGGGATGGGATTCGATCCCGGCGCCGGAGCTTCGGTCCAGCCGTCCGAGGGGGAATTCTCCAAACACGAACGCCAGATCGAGAAGATCGACGAGTGCCACGTCCGCTCGTCCCGGGAAGTCGTCGGCTACGCGATCGAGGCATCGGACGGCGGCATCGGGAACATCGAAGACCTGATCGTCGACACCCGCGCCTGGCGGATCCGGCACTTGGTGATCGACACCCGGAAATGGCTTCCCGGCAAACAGGTCATCACCGACATCGACTGGATCGAGGACTTCGACTGGGCCGGACGCAAGGCCGCGATCGACTACACGAGGGACGAGATCAAGGACTCGCCGGAGTTCGACCCGTCGGCCCCGGTCAATCGCGAATACGAGGAACGCCTCTACGACTACTACGGACGCCGTCGCTACTGGGAGAAATAGGTGCCGGGTCCAACGCCCCCTTGCCCTTGCGTGGACGCGAAACCGGCCGAGAGTTTCACCCGAATCAAGCAGCTCATGTCCCACCGGCCCGCCAAAGCCCCCGTGCATCCCGCCCTGCGCCACGCCAGGCGGGTGGTCGTCGCGATCATTGGCGGCACGGTGTTCGTCATCGGCATCCTGCTGATCGTCCTTCCCGGGCCCGCGTTCGTGGTCATCCCGGCCGGGCTGGCCATTCTCGCGATCGAGTTCGAATGGTCGCGGCGCTGGCTTGGCAGGGTCCGCGCATGGGTTCGTCTGGGCAGACGACGCCTCGCCCCGCGCCGTCCTTCCCGCGCCGAATCGTCGCCCGACACGCCGTGATGCATCTTCCGGATGCATGCGTGGCATCTTTCGGCGCCGGTCCCAGGATTCATGCCTTGGGGCGGAGCGGCTCGGGCGTGGCGCTCAGCCGATCAGGTCGAGCAGCCTCGAGTCGAGCGTCGCGAAGGCGTCGTCGCCCATCGCGAAGCCGCAGTTGGCGTCCCACTCCAGCGGCGGCTCGGGCAGGTCGATCCAACTCCGGCATCCACCGTACTTCTTCTCGTAGGGAAACACCCAGGGATCGCTCAGGTGCCGCACCCGGACCAGCGCCACGTGGATGCTGCCGGAAGCCATCCCCTTGCCCTCCCAGTCGAAGCGCTGGCGGACGGTGTCCTCGGTCCAGATGTGGAAGGGTTCGAGCGCGGCGACCTTGTCCCAGTCGGTCAGCGTCTTCGCCCACAGGGCGTCGCAGTGATGGGTGACCGCGACCTCCTCACCGGGCTCCCACTCCGGCTGCGGATCGACCTCGCCCTCGCGCACGAACTGGTCCTGGTTGTGGAACCGCGTCGGAAAGAGGAAGAACGATTCGGCTGCGAACGAGAAGCCCTCGCGTCCCTCGTGGATGCCGCCCTTGCGGAGAATGATCGACTGCCGGCCGCTCGCCAGCGCGTCGCACACCACCTGCCATTCCTTGAAGCCCTTGGCCATGCGCCAAGGCTAGGTCGGGGCGGGCTTTCCTTCAACCTTTCGGACACACGCTTTCCACACTTGGCACCCGCGCCGCGAGGCCCTAGACACGCCCTCCCGTGGCCGATGCCGTCAGCACCCAGTTCCTGCACCTGCGCGAGGACCAGCCCTTCCGGCTGCGTTCAGGCGGAGAACTGCCCGAAGTCACCATCGCCTACGAGACCTGGGGCGAGCTGAACGCGGACCGCTCGAACGCCGTCGTCGTCCTCCACGCCCTGTCCGGCAGCCACCACGCCTCCGGCCACAATCCGGAGATCCCCGGCGTCGGCGACCTCTGGCAGCCGGAACTCCACGACGGCTGGTGGAGCGACATGGTCACCTCCGGCAAGGCGCTCGACACCGGGAAGTACTTCGTCATCTGCGCCAACTACCTCGGCGGCTGCTACGGCTCGACGGGGCCTTCTTCCACCGACCCGCGCACCGGCAAACCCTACGGCTCGTCCTTTCCGCACGTCACCGCCGCCGACCAGGTCGACTTCCTCGCCCGTCTGCTCGACCACCTCGGCATCGACAGGCTGCACGCCGTCGTCGGACCCTCGGTCGGGGGGCTCGTCGGGCTCAGTCTCGCGACGATGCTGCCCGAGCGCGTGCGCCACGTGATTTCCATCGCTTCGGGTTTCAAGACGACCGTCCTCAACCGCCTGATCCTCTTCGAGCAGATCCTCGCGATCGAGAACGACCCGTATTTCAACGGCGGCGACTACTACGACAACGGCCGCCCCGCCTACGGCCTGGCGCTGGCGCGGATGATCTCGCACAAGACCTTCGTCCACATCGACGCCTTCGAGCGCCGCGCCCGCCGCGAGGTGGTGCCGGAGAAGGAAATGCTCGCCTGGTACGACGTGCGCGACCAGTTCCAGAGCTACATGCTGGCGCAGGGGAAGAAGTTCGTGAAGCGCTTCGACCCGAACACCTACCTGCGGATCATCGACATGTGGTCGCACTACAATCCGCTGGTCGAAGGCGGTGCCGAAAGTCCCGGCGAGCTCCTCGATCGCTGCCGCGCCGCCGGCCAGAAGTGGCTGGTGTTCTCCATCGATTCCGACTTCTGCTTCTACCCCGAGGAACAGGCCGAGCTGGTGGCCCATCTGCACGCGGCCGGCGTGGACACGACCCACATCACGGTTCACTCCGACAAGGGGCACGATTCGTTCCTTGTCGAGCCGCACCTCTACACGCCGCACATCGAGTGGATGCTGGGGCACTGAGGCTTGTCATCGGACAGCTCCTGCTCGGCTGACCGTCCACTCGCCCTTCACCGTTCCGATCCGCCACGGCGGTCCGTCGAGCACCCGGCCGCAGCGCAGCCGGCCGTCGGACCACTCGGCCCACCACGCCGGATGCGGATCGACGAAGGCGCCGGTGTTCACCACCACCCGTCCGCCCCTCCGCCACGCACCGGGCCAGTGGAAATGTCCGGCGACGATGATCCCGGCATCCGGAAAATAGCGGCGCGCGAAATCCGCCGTCGCCGCGGGATGGCGGAGCCACACGCTGAGGATTTCCCAGGCCCGGCGCGGCGGATTGACCGCATCCACCACCCGCCGCACCAGCGAGCGGCCCCTCGGATACGACACCGCCCGCAGCGCGCGCGCCACCGCCCGTGCCAGCACCAGACGCTCGCCGGCATCATCCGCCGCTCCCCGGTGCTCCTCCCACAGGCGTCGCACCTCCGCCTCGCGCGAAAGCGCCTCGCGACTCCATGGCGAACCGGCCCACAACACCGCGTCGCCGTGGGTGACCACGATTCGCCCCCCGGCCAGTTCGATCCAGCCCTTGCCCGGCCATCCCGGATCGTGATTTCCCGAAAGAAACACCGCCTCCACCCCCTCGTCCCGACACAGATCCCGCAGGTCCGCGAGCAGACGCTCCGCCCGCGGGCGGTAGTCGATCGCCAGCTCCTGCCAGGTGTCGCCATTGAAAATGACGGTCCCCGCTCCTGCGATCAGCGGACGCAGTCCCCCGACTTCTTCGATCCTCGAAGCCGCGTGACCGAGGTGCAGGTCGGACAGGATGCGCACCGGCTCCTTCATGAACGCTGGCGCACCGCCTCGTAGAGACAAACACCGGCGGAGACCGACACGTTGAGGCACTCCACCGTTCCCGCCATCGGGATCTTCGCGAGGAAATCGCAGTTCTCCTCGGTCAGGCGGCGCATTCCCTTCTCCTCGGCCCCGAGGACGAGTGCCAGCGGTCCCTTCAAATCCAGCTCGTAGAGCGACTTCTCCGCCCGGTCCGAGGTGCCGACAAACCACACACCCGCCTCCTTCAGGCGCTCCATCGTCCGCGCCAGGTTCGTCACCTGCACGAAGGGCACGTGATCGGCCGCTCCCACCGACACCCGCCGCACGGTCTCGGTGATCGCCACCTGCTTGTCCTTCGGAGCCACTACCGCATGCACGCCCGCGCCGTCGGCCGTGCGCAGGATCGCGCCGAGATTGTGCGGGTCCTGCACGCAGTCGAGCACCAGCAGGAAGGGCACGCCGGCCTCCGTCACGATCGCCATCAGCTCCTCCTCGTCACGCGAAGCCACCGCGATCTCCGCCTTCACGTGCCGGTTCTCGCGCGCTTCACGTCCCTGACGCCTGCCTTTCACCCCGGCAGGATGCGGAGGCCCGTCCCCGGCCTGCAAGCGTGAACGGGTGGCGCGAAGCGATGCCCCGCGAGGGATGGACACGGTGATGCCGGGTCCGGCCTGGCAGTGGTCGAAGCATCGCTTTGCGCCACCCTCCCACCTTGGCACTTGGAACTTCTCCCTTGGAACTTCAGCCTCGCGCCCGATGCCCGACCCGTCCTTCGCGCCCTTCACCGCCCAGCACGGGATCACGCTGGCCGTCGGCATGGCCTTCATCGCCGCCTGCCTCGCCCTCGGACGCCGCGGAGGCCGCACCGAACTCGCCACCCGCGCGGTCCTCGCCTTCATCTGCCTCACCGCGACGGTCTTCACCTCCTGGGCATGGTCCCACGTCCGGCGCGCGTCGGACATCGACAACGTCGTCCCGCTCCACCTCTGCGACCTCGCCGCCTTCCTCGCCGGCTTCGCCCTCATCACCAAGAACCGCACGCTCTGCCTGCTGACCTACTTCTGGGGCCTCGCCGGCACGATCCAGGGCGTCGCCACACCCGCACTCGACATCGGGTGGCCCCACCCGGCCTTCCTCTCCTTCTTCTCCCATCACTTCGCCGTGATCGCCACGGCGATCTACCTGCCCGTCGTGCTCGGCTGGCGGGCCGAGCGCCCGTGGTGGAGAAGCCCGCTCAAGGCCTTCGCCTGGCTCAATGCCTATCTCGTCGTCGCCCTCGCCGCCAACGCCGCGCTCGGAACCAACTTCGGCTTCCTCTCCCGCAAACCCGCCAATCCGAGTCTCCTCGATCACCTCGGCCCCCACCCGGTCTACATCCTCTGGCTCGAGGCGATCGCCCTCGTCCTCTTCGCCCTGCTCACGCTCCCGGTGGCCAGGCACAGGAGGTCGGACACTGTCTGACACCCCTGTCGGGAAATCGAGATTCCTGTCGATGCGCCTGACCCGCGTTCCTCTCGCGGGAAATGCAGGCTAGAACCACTGAGCCACGGTCATCCACACGCCGACGCCCACCAGCAACCAAACACTAAGCGGCAGCAGCCAGCGGTCGGCGGACTTCAGGCGATCGAGGCTTTTCCCCGCAGCCTGGCGCGCGAAGGCGAGCAGCACGACGAAGACGACCACCGGTGCGGCCGAGCCGAGGCCGAAAACGCCGGGCAGCAGCCAGATCGATTCATGCTTCACCGCCAGCGGCAGCAGGCTGCCGAAAAACAAGGCCGCCGACACCGGGCAGAAGGCGAGGGCGAAGAGAAACCCGAGCAGCACCGCACCGGCCGGACCGGCGTGGGCGAGGCGGCGGGTCAGCGGTCCGTCGCGCATGCCGATGCCCGGCAGCCCGGGGATCAGCCCGAGCAGGATCATGCCGGTGAGGATGAGCAGGGGTCCCATCAGTTGGCCGAGGTGGCGCTGGAGAAATCCGGCGACCGCCGGCGCGGAGAGCAACCCGCCGGCGATGACCGCACCGACCAGGGTGTAGGCGGCCATCCGCCCGAGCGAATACAGCACCCCGGCCGCCAGCGTGCGCGCCGCCGAACGGCTGTCGCGCGCCATGTAGCTGATCGCCGCGACATTGGTCGCCAGCGGGCACGGGCTCACAGCCGTGAGCAGGCCCAGCCACAGGGCCACGCCGGCCAGCAGCAGCATGGAACCATCGGCAGTCACTGCGTTTCGAGCATCGCGGCCACACTCTCGTCGATGAACTTGCGGTATTCCGCCTCGTCACCCACGAGGTCCCAGACTTCGTCGAGCTTCTTCCAGTCGGTCTCCCCGCCATCTTTCCAGCGGCTCAGCACGATGGTGGCACTCACCAGTTCGTAGCGCTGCGCCAGGTCGCGGTGTTCCGGCTGTTCGTAGTTGAGGCTTTCCCAGTGCAGGCGGCCATCGGCGAGTTCGGCGGCGAAGGCCCGTTCGATCTCTTCACGGGCCAGCTCGCTGATGCGGATACAGGTACGGCAGCGCTTTTCGCCGTGCAGGGCGAGCACGCTCACGCCGTCGGGACGGCTGACGGCGGTGGCGGACACTTCATCCCCGCCGAATTCCTGCCAAGCCCAGCGTCCGATGCCGGCGGCCACCAGCGCGAGCAGTACGATGCGGATCACGAGCTTGCCCTTCATGACCCCTCCTCTCCAAGCAGCCTTTTCATTTCCTCGATCGGCGGCACGCGGCCGCTGACCTTGACCTTGCCATCGATGACGAGTGCAGGGGTGACCATCACACCGAAATCGGCGAAGCGCAGCAAGTCGGTGACCTTCTCGATCTCGCAGTCGAGCGCCAGTTCCTCGCTGGCCTTGGTGGTGACTTCCATCAGTTGGTTGCACTTGGCGCAACCGGTTCCGAGAACGTGGAGTTTCTTCATGGTTGGTTGTGGTGTGGAGAATCAGGCGAACATCCCGAAGACGTAGCCCACCAGGGTGGAGGCCACGACCGTCAGGGTGCAAAAGACGAGCGTCTTGCGGGCACCGATCACCTTGTAGATGACCAGGATGCTGGGCAGCGACAGGGCGGGACCGGAGAGCAGCAGGGACAGGGCCGGACCCTTGCCCATGCCCAGCCGGGTCAGCATCTCCACGATCGGAATCTCGGTCAGGGTCGCGAAGTACCAGTTCATCCCGACGAACGAGGCGATGAAGTTCGCGAGCAGCGAGTTGCCGCCGACCACCCCGGCGACCGCCTGCTCGGGGATCAGCCCGCCGACGAAGCCGGTGACGAAGACCCCTGCAAACAACAGGGGAACGATCAACATCGTGTATTCCCAGGTGGAACTCATCCACGCCTTGAGCTCGTCCCGCGAGAACCACCGCCAGGCCATCAGCAGCACGAGCACGCCCATGGCGCCTGCCAGTTGCCACTTCATGCCGTGGACGGTCATCACGAAGCCCGGTTTGCTCCGGACTTCGGCAATGTCCCCTTTGTCGAGACGCCGGATCTCCGAGCCGAGGCGACCGTCGGCGTCGAACTCCTGGATGTCGACCGTGTCACGCCGGTCGTAGCGGATGTTGGCCTCGATCCGGATGCCGTCGTTCATGACCACGGTCGCCTCGTTGGTATTGTACCAGTCGGAGAAAACCAGGAAGAGGATCATGCCGAGGAAAAACAGGGCCGTCTTCCAGAGCGGGCGGACGCTGCTGGTGTCAGCGGTCTGGATCCGCACGTCGTTGCGGCGCTTCTCGCCGCGGCGGAAGATCAGCCGCATCGACAGCCCGATCACGACCGCGAACACGATCGCCCCGAGGGTCCGTGCCACGCCGATGTCGAGACCGAGCACGCGGGCGGACAGGAACACCGCCAGCACGTTGATCGCCGGACCGGCATAGAGGAACGCGCTTGCCGGACCTAGTCCCGCGCCCATCGTGTAGATCCCCGCGAACATCGGCAGCACGCTGCACGAGCAGACCGCCAGAGCCATGCCCGCCACCGAGGCGACCGAGTAGGCCAACACCGGCCTGGAGCCGGGCCCGAGATATTTGATCACCGCCTCCTTGGACAGGAAGGTCGAGATCGCCCCGGCAATGAACATGGCCGGCACCACGCAGGCCAGGGTGTGATGCAGGGCGTACCACTGCAGCAGGCGGAACGCCTCGAGGATCGCGTTCGACACCTTCGGGTGGTCGAAGGGGAGGTAGTAGGCAAAGAGGAAGACACCAGCCAGTAGGGCGAACTTCTTGAGGTCCTTCATGAGTCCTTCGCGGGTGGGATCGCGGGGCAGGCCCCCGCCGATCAGGTGTGTTGTTATTTGGCGAAATGGCGAAGAAAGGAGCACGACGCAGCGGATGGGAAAGGCGTCGCGGGTTTCAGGATGCGCAGGCCTCGCACAGGGTGACGTGCTCCGCCCCGGCATCGACCCTGTTGATGCACGCCGCGAAATCGAGCACGCAGGGGCAGGCGAGGTGGTAGAAGATCTGCTGACCGCGTCGCTCGTCCTCGATGACACCTGCCTGTCGCAGGACCGATAGGTGGCGCGAGGTGGTGGAGGGAGAACAACCGGCGGCCTCCGCCAGTTCACAGGCACACACCGGGCCCTCCCGCAGCGCGTGGACGATGGCCATGCGACCGACGTGACCGAGGGCCTTGAACACTTCGGCCTGGCGGATGAGTGTCTGCCGGGCGGGAGATGACTTCGATTTCATGCGGAAAATGAAGGGGGTGGTTCCGGTGTTTGCCCTCTCGGTGGTCAGGACGCGAGCAGGGTCGCGGCATTCGAGCAGACGCCGGCCAGCCTTTCCTCGCTCATCGGGCTCTCCCCCTTGCACAGCCCCAGGTCGGCCAACTGCAAGTGCTCGAAATCGTCGAAGCCCGCCTCTTCCAGGCAATGCTTCACGCAGGCACTAGGGCATCCATCGATGGCCAAGATCTTCTTGGCTGAGCGGGTGATTGCCAGGATCCCCGGCACCCGACCGCCGATTCCCGCCAGGCAGAACATCCTGCCAATCCCGTCACGGGTGAGCTTGCGCGCTGCCTGGTCGGCGAGCAGACCCACATCCGCGGCACCGGAACAGGAGAAGATGAGCTTCGGGGCGCTTCCACATGCGTCACATGATTCCTCGGGAGTGTTCATCGCTGGATTGCGTTGGAGGCCCTGTTTCGACCGACAGG
>CALGOH010000272.1 GCA_937957985.1 uncultured Verrucomicrobiae bacterium | reverse complement strand
GGAGCGCCGGCCGCTTTACGTGGTCCGCATCGAGCTTCCCTACAACGACGTGGCCGGCTGGACCCGCCACAAGTCCGAGGCACCCAAGGTGATCCCGTGGTTCGCCCGGATGAACCCGGAACCGGGCAAGACCGTCCTCAAGGGCCGCTGGGTCCAGATCTACCACGGCGGCCGCAGTTGCTACGCCCAGTGGGAGGACTGCGGACCCTGGGTCACCGACGACTGGCGCTACGTCTTCGGCGACAGTCCGCCGAAGAACCGCAACAACAAGGGAGCCGCGATCGACATCTCGCCCTCCGTCCGGGACTACCTCGGGCTGCAGTCCGGCGAGAAGTGCCACTGGCGTTTCGTCGAGGACGCGCAGGTGCCCTACGGGCCCTGGAAGAAGTACGGTGGAAGCAGTACCCAGCTCACTCCCGACGGCACCGACTTCGAGTCGAAACGCCGCTACCTCGAGTATCTCCGCCAGCTCCGCGACGAGCAGTACCGCCGCAACGGCAGCTCTCATTCACGCCGCTGAGCGTCCCACTCGCGAATCAGCGAGCCGAGCCGGCGTTCCTCGCCGCGGTCGCGCGCCCGGCCCTCGTAGCGCACGCCGTAGTGGTAGCCGAGCAGGGTCTCGGCGAAGTCCGGCGGCTCGGCCAGCGCCTCCGACATCGCGCGCAGCGTGCGGCCCGGATACCAGCGGACGCCCCGGCGCGTGCAGCCCGCGATGAACAGTCCGACATAGGACGCCGTGCTCCCCCGGCCCGCCGGCAATCCTGCATCCTGCCGGGTCCGGCGCATCGGCCACCGCAGCAGGAGCGGCATCGCCAGCAGCGCGGCAAAGCCGAGGATCCAGGGCAGCGGACGATCCATATCGGCCACCTCCGGCTCCGGCGCGATCTCGTCGAGGCCGGGCAGCGGTTCGTCGGGCGCGGCCAGTTCGGGGCGCCCCCGCACGAGGGCCGAGGGCGGCGTGGGGTCGAGCACCACCCAGCCCTCGTCCTCGAGGAGCACCTCGGTCCAGGCATGGGCCTCGCGCGCCCTGAAGACGATCAGGTTGCCGGCCTCGTGGTAGATTCCACCGGTCCATCCGTAGCAGATCCGCGACGGCACATCGATCGCCCTGGCCATCAGGGCCCCGGCGGTGGCAAAGAACTCGCAGTGGCCGCGCTGCTCCTCGAAGAGGAAGTTCTCCATCGGATCCCGGTTCTCCGGATTCTCCGTGACCAGCGAATAGTCCAGCGTCGTGCGCAGGTGGTTGCGGATCCGCCGCAGCTTCTCGACCACCGTTCCCTCGCCGCTCACCACTTCCGTGAAACGACCGATCCGGGAACCCAGCGAGCCCTCGGGAAGGGCGAGGTAGCGATCCGGAACGTCTCCGGCGGCGATCGCCGCCGGATCGACATCCTCCAGCGCCATCGGGCGGGAAATCGCCTCATACTCGTAGCCGCCGTCGTCGGTTTCCGGCAGCAGCAGGTGCCCCGGGGCACGCCGTCGGACTTCCGGCAAGCGCACCGCCACCGGACCCTGCACGGCGACCAGCGGATTCTGCCCGTGCGGCTCGCGACCGAGGTACACGCGATAGCCGATTGACTCGCCCGGCGGCGGATCGGCGATGCGGATCCAGCCGTCGTTGTCGGCCACGAGCCTCCGGTCGCCGTCTCCGCCGGAAGACCAGACGCCGTCGCGGTACTCGCCCATGGCGAAGGCCTGGAGGTAGATCCTCGATTCCAGCAAACGTCCGCCACCGGCGCCCGGACGCAGGAAAACCTCCGGGCGGTTGCCCGGCTTGAAGTTGGTCCGCCGCGGCAGCTGGCGTTCGTTCTCGTGGTTCCACAACCAGTTGCCGCCACGGCTCGCCGCCTCGCGCTGTTCCTCCAGGCGCCGCTTCTCGGCGGCACCCGGTCGCAGCCATTCCTCGACCTTCGCCGCCGCCTCCTCGAGCGGCTCGGGCGCGACATGGAAAAATCCGAGAAAGCCGATCTCGACGGCGATCACGATCGCACCCAGCGCGACCGAATCGATCAGGCGGACCCGGCGCTTGCTCGGAAGCATCGGGAGGTCGGAGCGTTTCGCCACCGCCCAGCAACCGAACCCGGCGAACAGGCAGACCACCGCCACGCAGGCCCGCACCACCGGCGGCCACGCCTCCGGGTAGCCCCGCAGCAGCACGTAGGCGGCGGCGACGGAAAGCAGTACGACGAAGCTACGCACGCCGGCCTCCTTTCATTTCCCGGCCCCGCTCATAGGCCGTCACGTCCACCATCCTGATCCCGTCCCGACCCTCGACCAGCCCCCTCCACGACGCCGGGGGCATGTCCGAAACCACGACGACTTCTCCGTCCAGTTCCTCCAACCTCGCCTCCACCTCGTGGGCCTCGGTTCCCGGCGCCCTCACCGCCCGGGCGAGCGCGTCGCCGAGATCGCCCAGGGAATCGCGGCCGGCGATCTCGCGCGGCATCCATTCCTCGAAGTCCGCCATCCATGTCACCGGCACCCGCCGGGCGCGCAGACGGCGCACCGCACCCCACGCCAGCGAAAGCGCCCGCTCGAAGCGGTCCGGACGGATCAGCGCCCGGTCGGAGCCATAGGAGTGGAAAAGCAGGACCACCCGCTGCGGCCGGAAGCCCGGCGGGTCGAGTTCGCGCACCAGCAACGATCCGCCCTGAGCCGCCGACTTGAGGCTCGGCGCCCAGGCCACCGTCTTCACGCGATCACCCGCCCGGTAGTCGCGCAGCCCGCGCAATTCCCCAACCGCCTCCCGCGCACCCGGCCGCCGACGCTCACCCGACCCGAGGGCCCCCGCGCCCGCCAGCATCTCGACCGGGACCACCGGCTTCGGCAGGACCCGCATCGGATGACTGATGCCAAAAACCCGCTGCTGTTGGAAAAGTCCCCACGGGAAGTCCGAGGCCAGCGTCAGGTTGAGAACGTCGGACACCCCTCGTCCGGGCAGTTCAATACGCACCTCGCCGGCCGCCTCCGACTGCGCCGCGATCCACGGCAGCACCGCCTTCGCCTCGAACCCGCCTGCTCCGCCGACCGTCACCCGCAGCCGGAACGCGTCGATGAACTGTCGGCGGTTCCGCACCGCCATCGACAGCCGGACGGTGTCGCCCGCCTGCGCGACGTTAGGCGCCTCCACCGCGGCTTCGAGCCGCCGGAGATTCCACCATCCCGAGATCCGGGCCAGGGCCAGCAGCACCGCCCCGGCCAGGCCGATCGCCATCAGCGCGCCATCCACCAGCAACAGCCCGGCCGCGGCCAGCGCCAGGGACGCGCCGATCACCACGCTGCCACGATTTCCGATCCGCACCACGCACCGGCAAGCATGCCTCCGATTCGGCCGGAACCAATCCAAAAGCCCGAACTTTGCACTTGGAACTTCGCTCCGCGGCCTTGGAACTTCCGGCATGCAAGTCCGCACCCGCTTCGCGCCCTCGCCCACCGGCTACCTCCACGTCGGCGGTGCCCGCACGGCGCTCTTCAACTTCCTCTTCGCCCGCAAGCACGGCGGCGCCTTCGTCCTGCGGGTCGAGGACACCGACCAGGCCCGCAACACCGAGGAGGCGCGTGCCGCGATCTTCGACGGCATGCGCTGGCTCGGCCTCGACTGGGACGAGGGCGAGGGAAAGGGCGGCGACTTCGGCCCCTACAACCAGTCCGAACGCACCGACCTCTACGACAAGTGGTTCGAGGTGCTGCGCGAAAACGACCGCGTCTACCGGGACGACGGCGCCTGGCGCTTCCGCTTCGAGCGCAGGCCGGTGACCATGACCGACCTCGTCTGCGGCGAGGTCACCATCGACTACCGCAACCTCGACAACAACCCGGACATGGTCGTGCGCCGGTCCGACGGCTCCTACGTGTTCCATTTCGTCAATGTCGTCGACGACCTGGAAATGAAGATCTCGCACGTGATCCGCGGCGAGGATCACCTGATGAACACGCCCAAGCACCTCCAGCTCTTCGAGGCCTTCGGCGTCGAGCCGCCGCAGTACGCCCACATGCCGCTGACCCTCAACGCCGACGGCTCGAAGATGTCGAAGCGCGACGAGGGCGCGATCATCGGCGACTATCCGAAGCACGGCTTCATCGCGCCGGCGGTGACCAATTTCATCGCCCTGCTCGGCTGGAACCCGAAGACCGACGAGGAGGTCTTCTCGATGGAGGAACTCATCGAGCGCTTCTCGCTTGAGAACATCAACCGCGCTCCGGGACGTTTCGACTCGGAGAAGTGCGCGTGGCTCAACCAGCAGCACCTGCTGCGCCTGTCTCCACGGGACTTCGCCGAGGCCGCCAGGCCCTTCGTCGAGCAGGCCGGCCTGCCGACGGGCGACCGCTACCCCGCCGCCGCCGCCGCGGTGCGGGAGAAGGTCCGACTTCTCACCGAGGTGCCCGACGCCCTCGGCTTCCTGCTCACCGACGAGATCACCATCGACGACGACCCGCTCGCCAAGGTGCGCAAGAACGACGCCGCGAAGGAACTGCTCACGGCCCTCGCCGACGCCTTCGAAGCCCTCGGCGACTGGTCCGCGGACGCCGCCAAGGAAGCCATCGGCGCCACCGCCGCGGCCCACGGCGCCAAGCCCGGCCAGCTCATGTTTCCCACCCGCGTCGCGCTCAGCGGCAAGGGCGGCGGCCCCGACCTCGGCGACATTCTCGCGATCCTCGGCAAGGACGCCTCCGTGAAGCGCCTGCGGAAGTTCGTTGAGATCCTGTGAACCCTTGATCCGCTTTAGGCACCTTGACAGCATACTGACTGCTGTCATGATGCTTTCATGAGAACCACGGTCACGATCGACCCCGACGTCGAGCAATTGCTCAAGGACTTCATGCACCGTCATCGCACCTCGTTCAAAGCGGCGCTCAACGAGGCCGTTCGACGGGGAATGGCCGAGGCGGCACCCGAAGATCCGAAACTCTATCAGGTTGAAGCGACAGACCTCGGCTTGCGGGATGGCATTGATCCCAGCCGTCTCACGGATTTCGCGGACGACCTGGACGCGGAGAGGTTTCAACGCATCAGCAGCGACCTCCAGGCGCAACTCCGCCCATGATCGTTCCCGATGCCAATCTGCTGGTCTACGCCCACGACGCAGGCAGTCCCTTTCACAAGGCCGCCAAGGATTGGTGGGAGGCACTCCTCAACGGCGGCGAATTTGTCGGACTCTGCCCGGTCGTCGCGTTCGGGTTCATCCGACTGATCACCAGTCACAAACTCTTCAAGCACCCGCTCCCGGTCGGAGAGGCCAGCGCCAGGGTCCGCCGCTGGCTGCGCATGCCGACCCTGCGGGTGCTCGAATCCACACCCGCCGACCTGGAGGCATCCATGAACTTGCTCCAGTCCGTCGGCACGGCCGGCAACCTGACGACCGACGCCCAGATCGCCGCCGCCGCGCTGCGCTACGGTGCCGTCGTTCACTCGGCTGACAGCGATTTCGCCCGTTTCCCCGGCCTGATCTGGATAAACCCGCTGACGGAACGCGGACTCTAGCACGCCAGCCCGTCATGTCCGTCCTCACTCTCGAAACCCTGGAATCCGCCACCGCCGGCCCGAAGCCGGCACGGCTCGCGGTGATCGGCCATCCGGTCAACCACTCGCTCTCGCCGCGCATGCATCAGCCGGCGCTCGACGAAGCCGGCATCGACGCCCGCTACGTCGCGCTGGAAGTCGGGCCGGGCCGGGTCGCCGAGGCCTTCGACCGGATGCGGGAGCTCGGCTTCACCGGCTGCAACGTCACCGTCCCCCACAAGTTCGACGCCCTTGAGGCCTGCGACCAGATCGACGACATCGCCCGCGACCTCGGGGCGGTGAACACGGTGCGCTTCGATGACGACGCCACCCGCGGCACGAATACCGACGGATACGGATTCGAGCACGCGGTGAAGGAAGCGCTCGACCTCGATCTCGCGGGGCTTTCCGTCCTCATCGTCGGAGCCGGCGGCGGGGCGGGAGGCGCCATCGCCGCCCACTGCGCGCGTCGCGGCGTTTCGCGCCTGATTCTCGCCAATCGCACGATCGCCAAGGCCGAAGCGCTTGTCCGCACCCTTCGCGAACGCCATCCCAGGATCGACCTCGCGGCGATCGGCACCGACGACACCACCCTGCTCACCAGCCTCGCCGCGGGTTGCAGGCTGCTGGTCAACACCACCTCGCTCGGACTTCGCGAGGAAGACCCCTCCCCGCTGCCACCCGGCTGCCTCCACGAGAACCACGCGGTGTTCGACACGATCTACAAGCCGACCGCCCTCCTGGAGGCCGCCTCGAAGGTTGGCGCCCGCCACGCCAACGGTCACCTGATGCTCCTCCACCAGGGCGTCGCCGCCTTCCGCTTCTGGTTTCCCGACACCGATCCGGAAGCCGCGATGCGCCGCGGTCTCCTCGGCTGACGACTACTCGTCGCCCGCCTCGACTCCCGGGTCGTCCACCGACATCCAGTGGCAGGCGACCAGTTCCTCGACCTCGATCCCGGGATCCCCACCTTCTTCCGCCTCGCTCCGGCGCAGTTTCACCCGCACGCGGATCATCGAGACCGGATCCTCCTCGGCGAGACGACTGCCGAAGACGCCCCGCCCCTCCTCGCGGTTCTCGAACGCCTCTTCGAGCATCCTCGCCATCCGCGATCCCCGGGCGATCTCGATCTGGGGCGATCGCGCTCCAAGCTCCCGCGGTTCCCACGGCCGGGGCGCGAAGAACACGATGCTGGTCACGTCGCCGATCTGGCCGCTCGGCCCGGCACGCCGCCTCGCCAGCAGACGGAATTCACCGCTGGCCGGGCCGCTTCCGGAAACGAACAACGGCCACGGGTGCTCCGAGTAGCGGACGAGGTGCGGCCAGTCGATGCCCCATCCACCCTCGCCATCCGGCAGGAAGACGAATTCCGCCCGGCGACCGTCCTTGAAGCGGATCACGCCTTCAAACGCCCTCTCACCCGCGATCATGAGCGGTGTGAAGCGCTCCCAGGCCCATGCCTCGTCCTCATCGACCCGCAGCGCGATCCCGCCGGATCTCACCATCTTCCGGAGCGTCCCGGTCGGGTCATGCACCGCCTGCGCACGCTGTTCCGGGGTGGTGACCTTCAGAAATTCGCGGACCTCGAGCGTGCAGTCCTCGTAGGCCTCGTTGATGATGCGTTGGTCCTCCGCCGCCTCGGTCACGCTCCCCTGGCCAGCTTCGCTTGATCGACTGTTCTTCCGCAGCACGTTCGCCAATCCCGCGAGCAAGGCGAGGAAGACCATCCACCCGATCACGAACCACAACAGGCCGCCGGGCTTCTTCTTCCGGCGCTTTTTCGATCCCGACCGCTTTTCCGCGTCCGGGACCGGAGGACCCGCAACGCTCTCCGACCGGAACTGGCTCGCCGTCTCGAGGAACGCGATCTCCTTCTCCTCCACGACCGGATGGCCGCCGCAGCGGGGACACGCCTGCCCGACGACGCCCCGGAACAGATGCCCGCAGCGACCACAGTGAAACCATCCGCCTTCGTCAACCATCACTCGTCCTCCCAGCGAATCCAATCCGCTGCCACCAATCGGATCAACTCGAATTGACCGCGGTCCGCCCGCCCGGTGTTCCGCAGGCGCAGGATCAGGCGCGTCTCTTCCTCCTGTCCGACGATCTCACTGCCGACCCCCAGCGCCGAGGCCACCGCCTCCGCCACCTCGCTCCCACGGGGCGCGTAGGCCCATGCCACCTCGTCGGAAAAGACGTCGGCCAACCTGAAGCACCGGAACTGCTCCTCGGGAAAACGGGATCCGTGGTAGTGATCCACCCTCGCCTCGACCCGGAAATCCGCCTCTTCCCCCGTCGCGGACTCGCGGAATTCCCCGAGGTCCGGCCGATTCGCTCCGACGCTTGCCGCCCAGTCGAAAACCAGTTCGCCATTCTCCGGCACGAAGACCAGGCGAAGATCGTCGCCCGGGTCGTCCCTGCCGGTCAGCAGCACCGACTCGCGGCCGGAATCATCTTCCCGGATTTCGAGGGACAGCCGGTCGATCCGTGCCTCGTCGAGCGCCAGCGGTTTCCATTGCTCCTCCAGCAGCGGCCGCAGCTCGGCGCCGCGCCGGGTCATCGATGCCACTTCGGACGGGTCGGCCGCCGCCAGCTTCGCCAGTTCTTCCCGCGCCTGATCGAGATAGGCGTCGGCCCGCTTGAGAAATGGATCGTCCGGATCCTCACCGACCGCGTAGGCAACCTCGACTCCGTCGAAAGGAGCCGGGCGGCGGGAATCCTTCTCCCGCAACCGCTCCAGCGCCACCACCGCTCCGACGACCAGCAGGCCGACACCGCCCGCCATGATCAGCGTCCATTTTCCAAGCGTCCACTTCGTTCCGGACCCGCGGACCGGGTTTACCTCCCCTGCGGATGACTTCATCTCCTCGACCGTCCGCGCCCCGGCGACACCGGATTTCACCAACCGCACGACCTCCTCCTCCACCGGCTCCCATCCGGCCGGCGCGCCACCCCCGATCACCCGCACTTCGATCCCGCGGGATTCCGCGGCCGGCTTTTCCTGATCACTCATCGATGCGCCCTTTCGAGCTGCTGGAAACCGACCATCGGCACCGGTCCGAGTCAACTCCCCAGCCTCCGGGCCAGGGCCTCCTCCATCGCCCGCTCGACCATCCGCGCGGCCACCGCCTCGGTCGCCTTGTCCAGCGCCTCGGCCGCGGCCTTCAGGCGATTCGCCTCGCCCGCCTCCAGCGCCGCGACCACGTCCTCCCGGGCCTCCCGGATCGCCGACACCTCGTCCTCCGGCACCATCTCGCCTCCCTGGGAAAGCACGGCATCGACGGCGGGAAGCAGTTCCTCGGCCTTCAGCCGCGCCTCGGTGAACACCCGCTCGGCCATGTCATCGAAGGCATGCTCAACCGACTCGCTCACCATCGCCTCGACCTTCTCGTCGGCCACGTCCACGGCCGAATCGCGGATCTCGATCACCGTGTCCCGCCCCGTCGCGGTGTCCCGCGCCAGGACTTCGAGAATCCCGTTCTCGTCGATGCGGAACTGCACGCCCACGCGCGCCCGGCCCTTCTCCGCCGCCTCGAACTCCACCTCGAACTCGCCGAGCTGCCAGTTGTCTCGCGCCATCTCCCGCTCACCCTGCAACACCCGGATCCGCATCGAGCGCTGGCCCGCCGCCGCATTGGTGAACATCTCGCCGGCCTTCGTGGGAATCGTCGTGTTGCGCGGGATGAGCACGTTCATCAGGCCGCCGAAGGTTTCGACGCCGAGACTCAGCGGCGTCACGTCGAGCAGCACCATCTTGCGCACCGCCCCGCTCATCACGCCGGCCTGGATCGCCGCGCCGAGCGCGATCGCCTCGTCCGGATGCTGCGAAAGATCCGGTTCCCGTCCGAAAAACTCCGCCACCATCCGCCTCACCGCCGGAATCCGCGTGCTGCCGCCCACCAGCACCACCGCGTCCAGATCCTCCGGCGACAGCTCCGCATCGTGCATCGCCTGCCGGCAGCAGCCGATCGTCCGCTCCAGATACGGGGCGGCGATCCGCTCGAAATCCCCGCGCCCGACCACGACCTCGACGCTCTTTCCTCCCTCCAGAAACGGCACCCGGAAGACCGCTCCCTGCTCCTCCGAAAGGACACGCTTCACCCGCTCCGCCTCCTTGAGCATCCGCAAGTCCCCCGGGCCGACGCCGACCCGCTCCGCACACCACCGCGCCAGCGCCATGTCGAGATCGTCGCCGCCGAGGCGCGTGTCGCCCCGGGTCGCGAGCACCTCGAAGACGCCATCGCGCATCTCGAGCAACGACAGATCGAAGGTGCCGCCGCCGAGGTCATACACCGCGACGCGCGTCTTCTCTCCCAGCTTGTCGAGCCCGTAGGCCAGCGCCGCGGCGGTCGGCTCGTTGATGATCCTCACCACCTCGAGCCCGGCCAGCTCCCCGGCCCGCTTCGTCGCCGAGCGCTGGGCGTCGTTGAAATACGCCGGCACGGTGATCACCGCCTTGCCCACCTCAGTTTCGAGCCGCCATTCGGCGATCCGTTTCAGCTCCCGCAGAATCTCCGCGCTCACCTCCTCGGGCCGTCGCCCGAGCACCCTCAGCCCGTCGGCTTCCTCCAGCGGCAGCGGAAAATCCCCGACCTCCCCCGGTCGCCGGCCCATCAGCCGCTTCACGCTCGTCACCACCGGATCCACCCCCCTCCGCCGCAGCGCCTTCTCGCCCACCTCGACCACCCCGTCGCCATACCACACCGCGCTGGGAATCACCCGCCGGCCGTCCTCGTCGGCGAGCAGGATCGGAAATCCCGAATCCACCACGCCCACCGCCGAATGCGTCGTCCCCAGGTCGATGCCGACAATCACCTCATCCATGTGCCGCGACGTTCCTCCGCCTCCCGCACGAACGCAACCCCCGGGGTGGCGCAAAGCGATGCTTTGCGAGTCGATCCCCACGGCGATGCCGTGGGGCGCGGGACCGGAAACGTCCGCAGCCCCGTCACCAAAGCTCCGCGAATCGCTCCCTCACCTCGCTCCGCCACTTCTCCACGAAGCCCATCTCCCGCGCCAGCTCCCAGCCGTCCCGCGCCCCGCGCTCGACCTCCGGAAACGCCGCGACCGCTTCGCCAGCCATCGCCTGCAGCTTGTCCTGCATCGCCTCCAGTTCCTCCCGCGCCGCCTGCGTCCGGCCTTCGAGCATCGCCCTCGCCAGCGCGCTCGACGCCCTTTCCCGCTCGCGCAAAAGCTCATCCACCCGCTGGAGCAGGCCACCCAGCTCGGAGAAGACGTCCATCATTCCCGCAGAAACCGGCCCGCGAAGGTCGCCGGGCACGCCCTCGATCTCGAGCCAGTGCCGCAGCCGCAAGACCGGCCGCGCCAGCGTCT
Source organism: uncultured Verrucomicrobiae bacterium (assembly GCA_937957985.1). GTDB lineage: Bacteria > Verrucomicrobiota > Verrucomicrobiia > Verrucomicrobiales > Akkermansiaceae > Haloferula. The sequence goes on along the minus strand of CALGOH010000272.1, from coordinate 17,368 downwards.
CCTTCGCCTTCGCCACCCGCTCGAAGGCCTCGCGCGTCCCGCCCGCATCCGGATGCGTCCGCTTCCCCGCCGCGGCAAACGCCTCGTCAAGCGCCTCCTCGTCCAGCACCAACCGCCGCTCCAGCCCCAACTCCGCAAACGCATCCATCACGCCGCGAAACTCTCGCCGCACGAACAGGTGACCACCGCGTTCGGATTGCTGACCTTGAAACCGCCCTGCTGCAGGTCGTCGGAGTAGTCCAGCTCGCTACCGCTCACGAAGAGCGCGCTCTTCGGGTCGATCACCACCTTCACGGCGTTGCTTTCCACGAGGATGTCGCGGTCGCGGGGACCATCCACCAGGTCCATCTTGTACTGCCGCCCGCTGCATCCGCCACCGATCACCGCGATCCGCAGCGCTCCCTCCGCACGGCCCTGCTTCTCCAGCAGGCCGCGCAGATGCCCGGACGCGCCGTCGAGCACCTTGATCAGCTTCTCGCTGCCGAGCTTGTAGTTCACCGTTGCCTCCGCCATGCGGCCCGAATCTCACCCCAACTCTTGCAACTGAAAACCTGAAACTTGAGACTCCGCCCGCCGCCTGATGCCCGACCACCCCGACGACTCCCCGAACCCCGGCCGCACCGCGGTCGTCCTCGGCTCGTCGCTGCTCGGCGTCTACGCCCACGCCGGCTTCCTCAACGGGCTGGCCGAGGCCGGCGTCACACCCCACCGCATCGCCGGCGCCTCGGCCGGAGCGCTCGCCGGCGCCCTCCATGCCTCCGGCCTGAGGGGACCCGACCTCCGCCGCGAGGCCCTCTGCCACCACCTCCGGCTGTCCTTCGCCGACCTCGGCGTGCTCTGGCGGCTGCCCGGCGTGCTCACCTCCTTCTGGTCCTCGGGCCTCTTCACCGGAAAACGCACGATCGCCCACCTGCGGAAGCTCTTCGGGGACCTCGACCTCGCCGACCTCCCGCTCGACATCGCCGTCACCGATACCGCCAGCTCGTCCTGCGAGATCCGCCGCTCCGGCCCGCTCGCCGAACTCGTCATGGCCTCCTGCGCCGTGCCCGCGCTCTTCACCATCCAGGACGTCGGCGACCGCCGCTACCTCGACGGCGGCATCGCGGCCGAGCTGCCTTTCGAGCACCTCATCGACGATCCCGACATCGACACCATCCTCATCCACCGCATCCGCCACGAGGAGGGCAGCGGGCCCAACGTCAACTGGGAGACGGTGGCCAACGTGATCGGCATCGCCCACCACACCGCCTGCAACGAACTCCACCGCCTGCGCGCCGACCTCTGCCGCGTCCGCGGCAAACGCCTCGTCGAACACGAGACCACCACGCCCTTTCCCGGCATTTTCACCAACCGACTCGCACCGCGGTGCTACGAGCGCGGCCTAGAGTCGGGCAAATCCGCCGCCACGCGACTCTGAATCCCATGGAACAAGCCATCATCGACATCCTCAGCGAAGCCGTCCTCGATCACGACGAGCCCGTCACCGCCGACACCAACCTCTTCGAGATCGGCCTCGACTCCATGGCCATCATGCAGCTCCAACTCGCGATCGAGGACGAGTTCGCCGTCACCATCGAACCCGCCGACCTCTCCCGGGAGAACTTCCGCACGCCCTCCAGCATCGCCGCGCTCATCCGGTCCAAGAAGAGCCAATGACAAGAACCCAGCAGCGCCCTTGATTCCCGCCACCATCAGCGACGCCTTTCTGCTCGCCCTCGAGTCGCACATGCGGCGCAGCGGGCAGGGCGCGCACTTGTCCGTCACGGTGGTGGAACTTTCCGGCGCACCCGATCCCGACCGCCTCCGCGCGACCGCCGGGCGGCTTTCCGCCCGGCACCCGCTGCTCAACGCCCGGCTCAGGCGCGGCCGCGATTTCGTCGCCCGCTGGCACCCGGGAGAACCAAGCCCGGTCCCGGTCGAAATCCACCCGGAGGGTACCGTCGAATCGCTCGTCACCAGCCTGCTGGACCACCCGCGGATCGACATCCACGCCCACGGACCGAACCTCGAACTCCACGCCCTTCCGATCGCCCCGGACCGCTGGGCGCTCGTCCTCGTCTGGCCGCACGCGCTCTTCGACGCCATCGGCATCGACAAGCTGCTCGCCGAGCTCGACGACCCCGGCGACAACCGCCGCGACGACTGGGGCGAGACCGCGAAGACGGAAGGTTCGCCGGCGGAGCTGTGGCGGACCGCCAAGCCGATGGTCGAGGAAATGCGATCGTTTCCCGCATGGCGGGTCCGCTCGCCCCACCCCAAGGGTCGGACCGCCGGTCCGCCGCGATTCGAGCTCATCCGCTTCACCCCCGCGGAAACCGCCGCTATCCGGGAACGGATGGCCGGCAACGCCGGCGAACTACTAATGCTGCCGTACTTCGCCACCGTCGCCGCCCGCGCCACACGCGCCGTCCTCTCCGGGCGGCATCCCGACGAGGACGTCCCCGTCCTCCTCTCCCTGCCCGTCCAGCGCACCGCCAACCCCTCGAAGCGACCGCTTTTCCTCAACCACATGACCGCCTGGTCGCTGATGCTCGAACCCGGCGACTTCGGCGACCTCGGCCAGACCACCAAAGCGCTTCACCGGAAGTACGCCGGCTTCCTCCGCCGCGGGCTCCCGCGCGCCATGGACGCCCTGATGAAACTCATGGCGCGGTGCCCCTCGCGCCTTTACCTCAAGCCCGCCGGATTCTATCTGAAGGGAGAAATCTGCACGCTCTTCCACTCCCACACCGGCCGCTTCGCCAATGGCACCGACCAGCTTTTCGGCGACCGGATCCTCGACGGCTTCCACGTCCCGACCGTCTCCGCTCCTCCCGGACTCGGCATCTTCTTCAGCGAACGGTCGGACCGCCTCACCTGCACCCTTTCGTGGCGCGAAGGCTCCCTCTCCCCCGATGAACTCGAACTGCTTGCCGCCACCCTAAAGGCCGACCTTCTCGGTCCCCGATCTCCCAATCCCCCGATCTCCCGCGAAGCGTCATGAACCTCATCGAGGAAATCGCACGGCTTCATCCGGCTGACCGCCCGGCCATCCACGACGGGCGGCGGCTCGTCACCTACGGCGAGCTGTTCACCGGAGCCCGCCCGGTGGCGGACGCCATCCGCGACGCCGCCGCGCCGCTCGGGCGCCGCCCGCGCGTCGGCCTCCACTGCCCCAACGGCCTCGACTACATCATCCTCGCCATGGGCATCCTCCTCGCCGACGCCTGCCTGGTCCCCCTCGCAGAGGAACTCACGGAGGAAGAGCGCGACGAAATCACCCGCACCACCGCCCTCGATCTCATACTCCGTGGCTGCCCCGGCCCGGGGCAGCCTGCCCGCCGTAGCCTTGGCGAAGGAGGGGCCGTGGCAGCGGCGGCCCGCCGCACATCATCCCCGCCCGCCGCAGGCGGCACTCCTCCTTGGCACTTGGAACTTCTCACTTGCCTGCCCGCCGTAGCCTCGGCGAAGGAGGGGAACTTGCCCCCACCCTTCCCCGAGGACGCCTTCCAATCCCTCAACCCCGCCTTCATCCGCTTTTCCTCCGGCACCACCGGCAGCAGCAAGGGCGTCGTCCTTTCCCACGAAAGCCTGCTCGCCCGCATCACCGCCGCCAACGAGGGCATGCGCATCGGCCCCGACGACCGCATCCTCTGGATGCTGCCCATGGCGCACCATTTCGCCGTCTCGATCGTCCTCTACCTGCACGCCGGCGCCCTCACGCTGCTGGAATCCTCACCCACCCGCGAGGACATCCTCGCCTGCGCCGAGACCCACGAAGCCACCATCATCTACGGCTCGCCCTTCCACTTCGCCCAGCTCGCCGCCGACCCCGGCGACTTCGCCTGGCCCAGCCTGCGCCTCGCCGTCGCCACCGCCGCCAAACTCCCCGAGGCCACCGCCCTCGCCTTCCACCGGCGCTTCAACCAACCCCTCATCCAGGGCCTCGGCATCATCGAGGTCGGGCTCTCCGTCCTCAACCTCGACGCCCCGCTCGAAAAACCCGGCGCGCTTGGCCGGCCGCTGCCCGCCTACGAGGTCGAGCTCCGCGATGAAACCGGCACCTGCGTCCCCGACGGCCATCCGGGTGAGTTCCACGTCCGCGGCCCGGGCCTGCTCGACGCCTATCTCGTGCCGTGGAATCCCGATCCGCTGAAAGACGGCTTCTTCGCCAGCGGCGACCTCGTCGTCCGCGATGCCGACGGCGACCTCACGCTGGTCGGACGCCTGAAATCGGTCATCAACGTCGCCGGCATGAAGGTCTTCCCCGAGGAGGTCGAAGCGGTGCTCAACCTCCATCCGCAGGTGAAAGCCAGCCGCGTCGTCGGCCTCGACCATCCACAGACGGGCCAGATCCCGGTTGCCGAGATCGTCCCCGCCGATCCGGATGATCCGCCGAAGCCCGTCGCCTTGCAGAAATACTGCCGCGAGCACATCTCCGCCTACAAGGTTCCGCTCCGCTACCAAATGGTTTCCGAGATCCCCCTCACCGCCTCCGGCAAGGTCCGGCGGGTCTGATGGCCATGGGGGGAGCCTGCGGCGGCACCGCCATTCACTCCCTCACGAAATGCCCCGGCAAGCCCTCACCTTCCACCGGCACCCGCAGCATCGCCTCCACGTACTGCCTCATCGCCCGCCGGCAGCGCACCTTGAGCACGCCGCTCTTCCCGATCCCGTAGTCCATCGCCAGCGCCTCCCGCCGGTCCTCAGATAGCTCCGGATTCACCCTCAGGCGCAGCGTTTCAAAAGCCTCCCACTCCTCGTCCCGCGGTGGCTCCCCGGCCATCGGCTCCGGCTCCTTCGCATCCGACATCCGCCCGAGCACGAAATCCCGCCACCCGCCGCTTTCCACACACCAGGCCCGCGCGTGCCAGCGCAGCCCGTCGTGACCGAAGGCCCGTGGCACCAGCTCCCGCCATCCCGCCGTGCCGCTCCGTACACTGTGGTAACGCACCCGCACCGTCAGTTCCCCGCACACCGCTCTCACCAGCGCGCGGGCCACCGTCGGCTTCACGGCGCGCTGCGGCGGCAACGCCACCGCCACCCGGTCAATGCCGGCAGGCAACTCCACCGCACCCGTCCGCGCTCCGAGAAACATCGCCATCCCCTCCTCCAGCCGGGGTTCATGAAGCGCGCAGATCATCCCGGGACTCCCCTCATACCGCTTCCGACTCAACTGATAGACCAGCGCCCCCGGATTCAGCTCCTGGTACTTCTGCAGATCGCTCGACGCCTGCGCCGGCGAAATCCCGAACATCGCGACCAGATCCCCGCGTCCGATCCACCCCCGCCACCACGCCGCACGCTCGACCAGCAACAGCCGCTCCCGCGCCGCCCAGTTCTCCACACTCGTCTCGTTTCCCATCGTCTATTCCAAATGGTTCGTCTTTTTAGACTGGCAATCTCGCTCCCGGTCCACCAGCATGCCCATCGTCTTTCTCGATCCACCAAAGCTACACGACCCAAAATTGATTAGCAAACCTTAACCATCTCCCCCGAGAAAGGGCTGCGCGGCACCTTCTCCCCCCGACGGTCGCCGCGCAGTCCGCAAGGGGAGGTCAGACACTCCGCCACCTCACCCGCCCCCGCTTCAAAGTCACTTTTTACTTTCTACTTTTTACTCATCACCGCGCTTCCGACGCGCCTCCACCATGATCGCCCTCCGTCACCTCTCCCACGACCCGCTCCCGGTCCCGGCCGACGCCTACCGTCTCCAGACCTCGCCCCTGCGCGGCGCCGTCCACCACGCCGACCCCGCCGCGCTGGCCATCCTCAAGCCCGGCGACCCCCTCGATCTCGTCGCCGAGCCCTTCAACCCCCACGACCGATACGCCGTCCGCGTCCACCTCAACGGCCGCCACATCGGCTATCTCCCCCGCGAGAGCAACCACATCGTCTCCCGCCTCCTCCGCCAGGGAGCCCCCCTGCGCGCCGAAGTCGCCTGGCTCGCCCCGGACCTCGACCTCCACCTGCCCCTCAGCCTCCACGTCCTGTGGGACAAGCCCAAGCCCCGCAAGTGACGCGATTTCCCCTTGGAATCTTGATGGATCTTTGAACAGTCTAGCAGTTGGCTTCGCCATCGACCCCCCATGCCCGCCTACGCCCACACCCATCCTGATCATCCCGGCGATCCAACCCGGTGGGAACAGCTTTTCACCCCTTTCGGCGAGGCGAATCCTGACGAACCCACCAAAGCCTGCCCCGGCCGCAACGGCGAGCCGTGCCAACACTGCGAGCGCATGGAGCCCTACCACGGCCACCTCAACAAGGTCGCCTGGCACGCCGCCACGTTCGCCGCCGACATGTTCCCATCCGGCCCCGACCGCGACGCCGCCCGCCAATGGGCCTACCTCGCCGGCCTCTGGCACGATCTCGGGAAATTCTCTGAGGAGTTCCAGCAGCGACTTCGAGGCGAACGCGAACGTGCCAATCACTCCACCGCTGGCGCCCAACTCTCCGCAAGCCAACTCCACACCACCCTCCTCGCCTATCCGATCGCAGGTCACCACGCCGGGCTGGCCGACTACGTTCGAGGTGATTCAGGCATCCTCGCCCGCCTGAATGGCCTCGATTACCTCTCCACGCTAGAACGTCCCTCGGTGTTTCAAGTCACGACCTCCTTGGCCGCTCCTCCATCAAAAGAGCCCAAGTCCCTCGCACTTCACACCCGGTTCCTCTTCTCGGCGCTGGTAGATGCAGACTTCCTTGCCACTGAGGCCTTCATGAATTCAGAGCGTCATCAGCGGCGTTGCAACTGGCCGAAAGACATCCTGCTCCAGATGGAGGGGACCCTCCAAGAACGATACCACCAGTTCGGCGATCCCGACTCCGCCATCGCGCGATTGCGACACCGTGTCCACATCGATTGCATCGACAAGGCAGGTGACAAACCGGGATTCTTCTCGCTGACGGTCCCAACCGGCGGCGGGAAGACCCTCGCGTCGCTCTCTTTCGCCCTCCGTCATTCCTTGGAGCACGACCTACGCCGGATCATCTACGTTGCGCCCTACACCTCGATCATCGAACAGAACGCCAGCGAATACCGAACCACCTTCGCGGGACTGGCCGCGAAAATAGGACGAGACCCCGTTCTCGAACATCATTCCAATTTCGAAACGGACATCTCCTCCGATCATGAGGAGCCCCTCTGGAAACTCAGCGCCGAGAACTGGGACGCACCGCTGATCGTCACCACGTCGGTCCAGCTCTACGAATCACTCTATGCCAATCGCACCTCACGCTGCCGGAAGCTCCATCGGATCGCGCGATCGGTCATCATCCTCGACGAGTTCCAGAACCTCCCGCCCAACCTTCTCGCTCCCTGCCTGGACATTCTCAAGCGTCTCGTCGCGCACTACGGGGTGACCGTCGTTCTCTGCACCGCCACCCAGCCTGCCGTCGGGAAACTCTCCGCCGATCAACCCGGCGACTTCGCCAAATCGTTCAACAAAATCGCGCTGCGTCCGGCCCGGGAGATCGTCAGCGATATCTCAAACCTCTTCGCCAGTCTGCAACGGGTCCGGGTCGAGAATGCGGGATCGCTCGGCGACGATGAATTGGTCAGCCAACTATCCGGTCACCAACGCATCCTCTGCATCCTCAACAGCAAACCCCACGCCGCCAGGGTTCTCGAAAAGCTCGGTGTGGAGGATCCCGCCAACCTCCACCTCTCCGCGCAACTCTGTCCCGCCCACCGCCGCCTGATTCTCGCCGAAATCAAACGCCGCGAACAAAGCGGCGAACCCTGTCGCCTCATTGCGACCACGGTCGTTGAGGCAGGCGTCGATCTCGACTTCCCCGCCGTCTATCGCGCGCAGACTGGCCTCGACTCGCTCGCCCAGGCCGCCGGCCGATGCAACCGCCACAATCACCTCGGTCCCGCCGGTGGCCTCGTCCGCTTCTTCTCTCCCTCTGATCAGAAGCCCCCCGCCTTCCTCAGCCAGGCGATCGCCGCGACCCAGGCCGTTCTACCCGACCACTCCCCGTCGGACCTCCTGCTCCCCGAAGCCATCGAGAGCTACTTCCTCCAGTATTTTTTCCTGCTTGGAGGATCAGGCGGCCAAGGATGGGACCGCCACGACATTCTGAAGTGCTTCCGGATCGCCGAGGACAACCCAGGCTTCCCCTTCGCATTCGATTTCCAATCCGCCGCCGAGCGCTTCCGCCTCATCCCCGACAACCAAGCCCCGGTCATCGTTCCTCCGGTTCGCGGTTGCTGGGACCAGCGCGACGAAAGCCGCTCCGCGGAAATTCTCGACCTCCTCGACCGCATCCGCAGCGCGGACCAGCTCGGCTACCCGGCTCCGCGCCAGGCCCACCGCGCCCTCCAAAGCCACACCGTCCAGATTCCAAAGAACATCCACGCCGCGATGATCGCGGAGGATCTCATTCGCCCGTGCTGCGACGGCCGATTCCCGATTCTTGTCCATCCGGAAAACGACTACCACCCAAAGCTCGGACTCCTTCTGCCGGACCACCTGGCTCGACCTGGCGCATTCGTCGTCTGAAATGAATTACGACTTGCGAAACTGTTTTCGTTTTACGATTCTACTTTATATGACCACTTCTTCTCTATCCTCCAAATTCCAGATCGTCATCCCGAAGGATGTGCGCCGCGCCCTGAACCTTCAACCGGGCCAGAAACTGGAAGTCTCCACCAAGGGTGACCACATCGAACTCCGGCCCGTTCTCCCCCCGGAGCAACTCATCGGCTTACTGAAAGGCGACAAGCCCTTGGAATTCGAGCGCGAATCGGACCGCGAACTCTGAACACCTGCCCCGATGGCCAACGACATCCTCGACTCGTCCGCATGGATCGAATGCCTCGATGACGGACCCAACACCCCTCATTTCAAACCAATCCTCCTGAAGCTTCCCGACCTGATCGTGCCCTCCATCGTGATCACCGAGGTTCGCAAGGTCGCCCTCCGCGAACGCGGGGTCGCGAAAGCCGACGAGGTCACCCGGTCGCTGTGCTCCGCCCAAGTCGTGGCGCTCGACGAGCCCCTCTCCATCGCTGCCGCCGACCTCCACGCCAAGCACGGACTACCCCTCGCCGACTCGCTGATCTACGCCGTCACCCTGGCCACCAGATCCACTCTCTGGACCCAGGACGCCGACTTCGAAGGACTTCCCCGCGTCCGCTACTTTCCGAAGAAACCGCGCAAATAGCCACCCACCATGTCTTCTCCACCCGTCAAGCTGCTCGTCTCCGGTGATTTCGCCTGCTTCACGCGCCCCGAAATGAAGGTCGAACGCGTCTCCTACGACATCATCACCCCTTCCGCCGCCCGCGGTGTCTTCGAGGCCATCTACTGGAAACCCCAAATCCGCTGGATCATTGAGCGCATTCATGTCCTCGAGCCGATCCGCTTCACCTCTGTCCGCCGCAACGAAGTCGCTGACAAGGCTTCTGCCGCCCTGGCCAAACGCGCCATGAAGGGCAGTTCCACGAGGCTCGGCATCGACGTGGAATCCGCCCGCCAACAACGGGCCGGCCTCATTCTCCGCGACGTCCGCTACGGCATCGTCGCCTCGTTGAAGGTGCTCGACCGTCGCTTCGAGCGCGGCGGTCCCGAGCTTTCCGAGCGGGAGTGCCACGGCAAGCACCTCTCCCAGTTCGAACGTCGCGCCCGATCCGGCGGCCACTTCCACCACCCATACCTCGGCACTCGCGAGTTCCCCGCCCGCTGCGAGTGGGTCGAACCCGATCACGATTTCCCACCGACGCAGATCCCCGCCGACGACCTCCCCGCCGACCTTGGCTGGATCCTCCATGACCTCGACTACGTCGAGACCAGCGAAAAGAAGGGCAGCTTCATCGAATCCAACCAAGGCCGACGGATCAGGGCCGAGCCCCGATTCTTCCGTGCCCGCCTCGACGACTGCGGCATCCTCGATGTCCGCAAATGCCTCGCCCGGTCCACCGTGGCATGACCGTTCCGGTCATCAACCCCAACATTCACATCCATGATCCTCCACGCCCTCCATGACCTCTACGAGCGCCTCGAAGCAGATGACGAGTATGACGTCGCTCCAGAGGGGTTCTCAATCGTCCCCATCTCGTTTGTCATTCGGCTCAAACCGGACGGACAAGCCGAGATCATCGACTATCGCCAAGGAACCGGGAACCAGCGTCGGGGAGTTCCACTGCGCGTCCCCGGACCCAAAAATCATACTAATAAAATCCTCCCATTCCTTCTGCGGGACACTTCAACCTACCTCCTTGGCATCAAGGAAGAAGACCCAAAGCCTGAAAATACGCGCAAGCGCTTCGAGGCATCGCGAGACCTTCACCTCTCGCTTGAGAGCGAGATCACATCCGGCCCCTTCTCGGCCGTCTGCAATTTCTTTCGAAGTTGGGATCCGGCGAAATTCGAAGGTGACCCGAAGATCCTTGCCAATTCCGGGGTCTTTCAAATGCGCGGCTCCACTTCATTCGTGCATGAAGATCCGTCCTTCGAGGCATGGCTGGTCCGCCAACAGGAGCAGGCAGAGGCCGACTCGGACCAGCAACTCGAATGCCTCATTACACAGGTTCATGCACCCGCCAGCCTGACCCACACACCTCCACTTGGAGGCGGAATTCCGGGAGCGCAAACGGCTGCCACCATCGTCTCCTTCAACTTCCCGGCATCGGAGTCATTTGCTCGAGACCAGGGCGAGAACGCACCGGTTTCCAAGGAAGCCGCGACCCGCTACTGCAAATCCCTCAACGCGCTGCTTTCCTCATCAAAACACCGGATACGGATCGGTGATGCCACGGCGGTCCTCTGGACGGAAAAGGAAACCGCTTTGGAATCCGTCCTGAAGAGTCTCTGGAGTGGTGGGGAAGATGCCCCGGAGGAAGATGAATCAGGCTCGCAATCCCAAGCGACGACACTTCTCGCCTCTCTCAAGGACAGCCTCCGGTCTCTCAAACAGGGTGGCAAACCGACCCCCGAGTTCCAATCCGAAGAGAAAAAATCCTTCTACATTCTCGGACTTACTGGCCAGGCAGGAGGCCGCATCGGCATCCGCTTCTGGCATCGCGATTCAGTAGGCGGCCTTCTTGAGAAACTTGCTCAGCATCATCGAGATCTTGATATCGTTCCGCAGTGGGGACCGGACAGCAAACACCCGGATCCGGAGTTTCCCGCGATATGGATGCTGCTTCGCCAAACGGCGCGCGAGTCCAAAGACATCCCCCCCACTCTATCAGGAGCCCTCATGCGAAGCATCCTCGAAGGTGCCCCCTATCCCGAGGCTCTTGCCAGAGCCGTCATAAGCCGCATCCGCTCCGACCGGGAGGTCAACTACTTCCGCGCCGCCATTCTCAAGGCCTGGCTCCTCCGCCTGCCGAACCACAACCACAACATCCCCATGACCTACGATCCCGACAAACCGGACCCTGCCTATCGACTCGGCGCCCTCTTCGCACTGCTGGAGAAGACTCAGCAGGACGCTCTGGGCGACATCAATGCCGGCATCCGCGACCGCTTCTACAGCAGCGCCTCGGCCACGCCCGCCAGTGTCTTCCCGCGGCTCATGCGCACCTACGGACACCACTTGTCCAAAGCCTCCTCCGGCAACAAGGGCTACCAGATCTACCGCGAACGGGAGGTTCAGTCGGTTCTCGGCGAGCCCGAACCGATGGACGAGTTCCCCGCCCACCTGAATCTCCGCGATCAGGGTCTTTTCGCGATCGGCTACTACCACAAGCGCAAGGATCTCTGGACGAAGAAAGACGATCCCGATTCAGAAGAACCCGACCCGGAGAAGCTTCCCCAACCTGAACTTATCTAATCCATCCCTCCAAAATACCATGAACCACCGATACGACTTCATCTACCTCTTCGACGCCGCCGACGCCAATCCCAACGGCGATCCCGATGCAGGAAACCTCCCACGCCTCGACACTGAAACCGGACAAGGACTCGTCACCGATGTCTGTCTCAAGAGAAAAATCCGGAACTTCATCCAGATGACCCATCCGGGTGACCAGCGCAACGACAGTGAAACCAAGGATCGCGCCTTTGACATTTATGTAAGGGAAAAGGCCGTTCTCAACGACCAGCACGAGCGGGCCTACAAGGCCTACGACCTTAAGCCGGCGAAACGAAAGCTCCCTAAGGCCGTCGAGGATGCCGAGAATGTAAAAAAGTGGATGTGCTCGAACTTCTTCGACATTCGCACGTTCGGAGCCGTCATGACCACCGACGTCAACTGTGGCCAGGTTCGCGGTCCGGTCCAACTCGCATTCGCTCGCTCAATCGATCCGGTCGTCACCAGCGAACACGCGGTCACCCGCATGGCCGTCACCACCGCCGCCGAGGCGGAGAAGCAGGCTGGAGACAACCGCACCATGGGCAGGAAATTCACAATCCCCTATGCGCTCTACCGCACCCATGGCACCATCAATCCCTTCCTCGCCCGCCAGACCGGTTTCACTGATGACGGCGCGGACTCCGACCTCGAAGTCCTGCTTCAGGCGCTGGAGAAAGCGTTTGAGTTCGATGCCTCCGCTGCTCGACCGGCCGGAACGATGGCCACCCGTGGCTTGCTCGTGTTCAAACACGAAAAGCCTCTGGGAAACGCTCCGAGCCACTCCCTCTTTGACCGCCTCCGCATCGAATCCTTCGAGGAGCGCCCCACCGAAGACGGCAAGCCGCCGCGCAAATTCGCCGACTACGCCAGCCGCATTACATTCGACGGCAAGCCCCTCGACGAAGTCGTGAAGCCCGGAGAAGAGAAAAATCTCGGCAACGGAGTCACCCTCATCCGCCGCATCTGACCCATGCCCACCCTCACCGACAAGCAGGCGCTGGATTTCCTGTCCCGTCTCTTTCCAGGCGGACTCAGGGATCCGGGCCTGCTTGCGGAGCTTTGTCCGGAGGGCTGGCAGGCCTCGCCCCTGCGGCTGGCCTTCCACCCGACCGACGAGCAGCGCTACGAGGAACACCTTCGCTGGCTGAAAAGTCCCATCCACGAGATCAGCCGACGCCGCGAGGGTCTCCCCGACCCCGAAGAGGAACCGGTCCCGACCTTCGAGGAATTCCTCGCCAGCGAGAAGCCCGGGCCGGTCTTCAACTCGACCGACGGGCAGGAATTCACCGAACTCCTCGGCGACTGCCTCTGGGACATTCTCTCGAACAACCACGATCTCATCGACCGGAACGGCGACGCCGTCCATTTCGGCAGCTTCCGCATGGTCTCGGGTCTGATCGATGATTTCCTCGAAGACCGCGCGGTGGATGGAAACTGGCGGGACGGGGACCACATGCGCTTCTACATGGGCACTTCGCTCATCGGCCATCGCACGGACCTGCGCCCGGTCTATCGCCTGATCTTCCGCCGGATCCGGCAACTCGGCTACGAGTGGAAGTATGCCTTCCCCCGGATCCACGTGGTTCGTTTCCGCAAGGAACCTACCAATCCGGCCGATTACGATCCCTCGGAGGCCTTCGCCGAGGAGGAAAAGCGCAGGCGGGAGGACGAGGAGGATCGGAAACAACGGGAGGCGATGGCGCGCGACCTCGCCGAGGCCAAGCGGCGGGCTCTCGATCGCGCTCCGCCGGCGGTCGTGCTCGCCTATCAGGAAGTTTACGGAACCGACCCGCACGGCTGGCCACCCGATCCCGACAGTCCCGACTGATGCCCCGCGAGCCGCCCCCCACCCCATGACCTCACTCCTCCGGCCAGATCACGCTGACCTGCGGCAAGCGTTCGAAATGCCGGTCACTCGTCAACAACACCGCTCCATCCTCCACGCAGGAGGCGGCGATCCAGATGTCATTCTCCGGAATCGGCGTGCCCTTCGCCCGCAGGTAGCGCTTCAGATCGCCGTAAAGGATGGCGGTGGAGTCGCCGATCACCGCCTGCGACACCACCGGATCGTCCAAGAACTCCTGCAGCTCGCGCAGGTTCTTCGCCTTCCCCTTCCCGATCCCGAATCCGAACCGCAGCTCGCCAAGCACCGTGGCACAAATCCGCACCTCCGAAGCGGTCGCCACTTCCCGGACCCACCGCGTGCCCCGCTTCAGGTCCGAGTAGGCGTTCGTATCCAGCGAAATCCTCATCACCAGCCCTCGGGATCGATCCTCGAGCACTCCTTCATCGCCTCATCAAACTCCGGACCGAACCCGTCGGGACATGTGCCGGCGAAGCGCTCGAGGCCGTTCGTCTTGCGCTCCACGCCCAGCCCCCGGCCCAGCGCCTCCACCAGCACGGCATTCATCGACACGCCGCGCTGGGCCGCGACGGCCTTCGCCTTCGCCACCCACGCCTCGTCCACACTCCTGACCGTCACCTGCGCCATGCATGCATATTACCCGCCGAGTGCATGCAGTCAATCTCCCGCGTGCCCATGAACCCCGATGACGACCTCCTTCCCCTCTCCGCGCTCCAGCATTTCCTCTACTGTCCGCGCCAGTGCGCGCTCATCCACCTGGAGCAGGCCTGGGCCGAGAACCGCTTCACCGCCGAGGGCCGCCGCATGCATGCGAACGCCCACGACGGTCCCGACGAATCGCGTCCCGGCGTCCGCATCACCCGCGGCCTGCCGGTCGCTTCGAAAAGGCTCGGACTCTCCGGCCAGTGCGACGTCGTCGAGTTCCATGCCGATGGCACGGTGCTCCCCATCGAATACAAGCGCGGCAAGCCCAAGGCGCACCGCGCCGACGAGGTGCAGGTCTGCGCCCAGGCCATGGCGCTCGAGGAAATGCTCGGGATCGAGATCCCCCTCGGCCTCCTCTTCTACGGCAAGACCCACCGGCGCTTCGAGGTGGCCCTCGACACGACACTGCGCGCCCTCTGCACCGAACTCGCGCAACAACTGCACCAACTCATCGACTCCCGCCACACCCCCTCCGCCGAATACGACGTGCGGAAATGCGACGCCTGTTCCCTCATCGACCTGTGCAAGCCCCGAGCCCCGCGCCGCTCCGCCGCCGCCTACGTGAAATCCCAGATCGAAAATCTGAAATCTGAAATCTGAAATTTCAAATCTCCATGACCTACGAACGCTTTGAAGACCTGCCCGTGTGGCAGACCGCGATCCGCCTGGCCGAGGGCTGCGAGGATTTCCTCACCGCCGCCAAGGCCCACATCACCTTCTCCAAGCGAGACCAGCTCGACCGCTGCTCGCTCTCCGTCTCGAACAACATCGCCGAGGGATTCGAGCGCGGCACGACCAACGAACTCCTGGCCTTCCTCTACATCGCCCGCGGCTCCGCCGGCGAAACCCGCTCGATGCTCTGCTACTTCGAGCGACGCCCCAAGCTGCGCGCTTTCAAATCTGAAATTTCGGATCTCAAATCTCTCGCCGAGAGCTGCTCGCGGCAGTTGCGGGCCTGGGCGGATTCCTTGCAGAACTCCGACATCAGGGGGCAGCGCCATCTCAACGAGAAGACCCGCGGCGACTGGGACAAGCGTCAGGTTCGCGAACAGGGCCACAAGAGCCTGCTCGAAGCCGAACGCGGCATCGTCTCGCAGCTTCCCGCCGACCACCCCGCCCGTCTCGCCTGGGAACGCCGCAATGGACCCGCCAGTCCGATCTGAAATCTCAAATCTCAAATTTGAAATCCAAATGCGCCGGCATCTCAACACCCTCTTCGTCACGCTCGAAGGTGCCTACCTCCGCAAGGACGGGGCCGCCGTGGAGATCCGCCACGAAGGCGAATCCCGCCTGCGAGTGCCGCTTCACAACCTCGACGGCATCGTCACCCTCGCCTGGGACACCACCCTGTCCGCCTCGCTCATGTCCGCATGCGCCGAGGCCGGCGTGGCCCTCAGCCTGCACAATCCCCACGGCAAGTTCCTCGCCAGCGCCAACGGCTTCACCACGGGCAACATCCTCCTGCGCCGCGAGCAATACCGCCGCGCCGACCACGAACCCGCCTCCGTCGCGATCGCCGCCAACATCATCGCCGCCAAGATCGCCAACACCCGGACCGTCCTCCTCCGCGCCGCGCGCGACCACGGCGAGAAGGAAGCAGGTCGCTCCGCCGAACTGCTCGCCGCCGCCGACAAGCTCGCCCACCGCCTTCGCGCCGTCCCCCGCGCCACCACCCTGGACTCCCTGCGCGGCATCGAGGGCGAATGCGCCACCTTCTACTTCGCCGCATTCCCCCGACTCTTGACGAACAACGACCCCGCCATCCGCATCAGCGGTCGCACCCGCCGACCGCCGCTCGATCCCGTCAACGCGCTGCTGTCCTTCCTCTACAGCCTTCTCACCCACGACTGCCGTAGCGCCCTGGAAAGCTGTGGCCTCGATCCTCAGTGCGGCTTCCTCCACCGCGACCGCCCCGGCCGTCCCTCGCTCGCCCTCGACCTGATGGAGGAATTCCGCGCCTACTTCGCCGACCGGCTCGCCCTGTCGCTCTTCAACCGGAAGCAACTCCAGAGCGGTGACTTCGATACAAAAGAGAACGGTGCGGTGCTGCTCAAGGAAGCGTCACGCAAACTCGTCCTTCAGGCGTGGCAGGAGCGGAAGCAGACCGAGATCATCCATCCCTTCCTCGACGAGAAGACCACCCTCGGCCTGCTCCCTCACCTCCAGGCGCGGCTTCTCGCCCGATATCTCCGTGGCGACCTCGACGCCTACCCGCCCTTCGTGGCCCGCTGACGCGGACCACTTCAGATTTCAAATTTCAGATTTTCAACCTTCACCCATGTACGTCCTCGTCACCTACGATGTTTCCACCACGACGCCGAAGGGGAGGTCACGGCTGCGACGTGTCGCCAAGGCCTGCCTCGACTACGGACAGCGGGTGCAGAACTCGGTCTTCGAATGCAAGATCGACCCCGCCCAGTTCACCTGCCTGAAGGGCATCCTGCTCGATCTAATTGACCCCGAAACGGACTCGGTGCGCTTCTATCATTTGGGCTCGAACTGGCACCACAAGGTCGAGCATCATGGCTCAAAGCAGGGCTACGATGTGGATGGTCCACTCATCCTCTGAAAGGCCGCGCGAAGGCGCATCACCCAAAGATTCTCTGGGAGGTTCGCGATCGCTCTCACTGCCTCATTGTCAGGCTCTTTGACAGCACCAGAAACCCTTCAGCACCCCTCGGCAACCTTGCCAGGAAGGGGTTCGCGGAATCGTCGTTGCTTGTCATTGATCCTGATGAGCTTCAACCTGCCGCAGTCGCCCCCCACGCGGGGGGCGCGGATTGAAACGAGGTGCTCAACGACCTGAGCGGCGAGGTGGTGAAGTCGCCCCCCACGCGGGGGGCGCGGATTGAAACACACTGCCCACAGGCACGGCAAAGGCCGCAGCGTGTCGCCCCCCACGCGGGGGGCGCGGATTGAAACACGGTGATGGCAGGGAAATTCGACGGCGTGATCGTCGCCCCCCACGCGGGGGGCGCGGATTGAAACGATCGCGCCACCAGCGGCATCGCGTAT
>CALGOH010000271.1 GCA_937957985.1 uncultured Verrucomicrobiae bacterium | reverse complement strand
CATGAAAAGGGCACCGGGGCCATCCGCCCCGGTGCCTTGATGCGGACTGCCTCCTTCGCCAAGGCTACGGTGGCCAGGAAAGTCCGCGGTCCGATCGGGAGGGATCAGGCCTTCTTGACCTCGACCCACTGCTTGGTCCTGGCCGACTCGAGGACGGCGTCGCAGACGTACTGGGTGCCGAGCGCGTTGCGGAAGTCCGGGTAGCGCTTCTCGGGCTGCGGGTCGTCGAGGTCCTTGAAGAACTCGTAGAGTTCGTGGGTGAAGCTGTGCTCGTAGCCGAGGCACAGGCCGGGGACCCACCAGTTGCCCGCGTAGGGCTGGTCGCCGTCGGAGCAGTGGATGCTGCTCCAGCCGCGGCGGTCGCCGGGAACGCCGTGGTCGAAGTACTCGAGGCGGTTGAGGTCGTGCAGGTCCCAGAACAGCGACTTGTGCTCGCCGTTGATCTCGAAGGTGTACAGGGCCTTGTGACCGCGGGCATAGCGGGTCGACTCGAAGATCGCCAGCGAGCCGTTCTCGAAGCGGGCAAGGAAGGCGCAGGCGTCGTCGATGGTGACCTCCTGCTTCTCGCCGGTCGCCGTGTGGACCCGCTCCTTGATGAAGGTCTCGGTCATCGCCGACACCGACACGATGTCGCCGTTGAGCCAGCGGGCGGTGTCGATGCAGTGGGCCAGCAGGTCGCCGGTGACCCCGGAGCCGGCGGCCGCGGCATCCAGGCGCCACAGCGCCTCGCCGCCCTGCGGCAGGTCTTCCGAGATCGTCCAGTCCTGGAGGAAGTTCGCGCGGTAATGGAACACCCGGCCGAGCTCGCCGCCGTCGACGATGTTCTTGGCGTGGGTGACCGCCGGCAGGAACCGGTAGTTGTACCAGACGAGGTTGGGCAGCTTGCTTTCCTCGACGGCCTTGACCATCGCCTCGCCCTGCTCGCCGTTCAGCGCGAGCGGCTTCTCGCAGAGGATCATCTTGCCGTGCTTCACGCACTCGAGCGCGATCTCGGCGTGCGAGTCGTTCGGCGTGCAGATGTCGATCGCATCGATGTCGTCGCGCTTCACCAGCTCGCGCCAGTCGGTTTCATACGACTCGAAGCCCCACTTCTCGGCGAAGGCCTTCACCTTCTCCTCGTTGCGGCCGCAGACGGCCTGGCGGACCGGATAGTGGTCGGTGTCGAAGAAATGGGCGAGTTGCGAGTAGGCGTTCGAGTGGGTGCGGCCCATGAAGCCGTAGCCGACGAGGCCGATGCGGATTGGTTTGCTAGCCATGATTCTGGGGATGGTTGATGATGGATGATGGATTTCGACTGAAGTCGGTGCCCCTTTTGGATTGGAGCGGCTCGCGCTTGCTGGTTTCGACTCCATCCGAAACACCGGTCCCGAGGCAACCCAAAAGCGGGTGCAACCGCAAGTGGCGGGCAGGATGTTGCGACGGTGGAAGGCCAGAGGGCCGACGGCCCGGCAGATACCAGCCCCGGGTGAAGCCCGGGGGTCCCAGTCCGAAAGAGACCGCGAGGGCTGAAGGCCCGACCCATACAGGGAAGCGGAAGAGGCATTCACGCAGCATGTTTCAGGCCTTCAGCTCTTGAATCCGGTTCAATATTGACCATCAGCCTTTGCGGGCTGGCTCGTCTGGATCAAGGGCGGGAAAGCACCGACGCGGTCCGGCTCCAAGTCCCGGAGGGACGCAGGCAAAGCGTGGCTCTTTTGGGAACCCTTGGCTTCGCCTGCGCCCCTTGCGGGGCTTGGGGTGTCCTTGGTTCCCACATCCACGGGGCGAGCCCCGTGGCCACTCGCCGACGCCCCTCCGGGGCTGTAATCAACCAGCGTGATCCCAACGGGGCCTCGGCCCGACAATTCCCCTACCCTGCGACGGCAACACCAGGTGTTCGGGAATGCGCGTTCTGCGGGAAGTCGAAGGTCAGGACGAGCGGCTCGGTTCCCATGTTCTCGATTTCCACCCCGCCGCGGTTCAGTGCGGCCTGGGTGATGAATCCGATCTCGGGATAGATCTCACCGAGCCTCATGTCCTGATGATAGCGGACTTCGAGTTTCCCGACCCGGCCGCGGCCGCGGTTCGTGTGGAACAGGGCAGGGCTCTCCGGGCGGAAACTCGTCCTGGCTCCGGGCGCCAAGGTGAGACGGAGGATCGAGCACTTCTGGTCGCCGAGGATCTCACCGTAAACGATCCACTTTGCGTCCACTCCGTCGCCGGCGAACTCCTCGGCGGTGATGGCCGGGCGCGAATTCTTCAGCACGAAGTCCGGATCCTGGTTCGCCTCGAAGTCGAAGGTGTCCACCAGGTATTCCCAGTCCTCGTGCCGGTCCTTCGGATAGTCCTGCTCCCGGCAGGCGTAGAACGCATCGGCCGCCCCGATCCGTCCATCGAGCGTCAGGTCCTCGGCCAGGAAATGCTCGTCCATCGTCACGTGCAACTCGTGCGTGCAAAGGTCCGTCGGCGAGTGCAGCACCCCGTTCGGCATCACGAAGCCGTCATCGAGCTTCATCATCGTGTGTGGCGACAAGTGGCGCACGCCGTTGTACTCGCCCTGCCCCCAACGCTTCATGCAGGCAAGGAACTGGTCCTTCGTCACGAACGGATACAGGCCCATCGCCGTGGTGTGGTAATGCGACGGACTGACTCCGGGATTGTCGAAGGAATTGATGTCGTAAACCTCCCACTTCGCCCAGTGAAGGTGGTGGGGAATGGGGTTCAGGTTGTCGAACTTCTTGGACACGATCGGCCAGGTGACCCGACCGAACAGGGATTCCGAAAAGGCCGTGAGCTTCTGTCCCATGACCGCTTCCGGATCGGCCTCGATCAGATCCTGAAGCGAGATCACCTGTCCGTCCGGCGTGAGGACATGTGCTTCCCCTTCCCGAAAGGGTGCCTTCCCGGTGCGGGTGTCGATGACGCCCGTGACGATGGGCACGGTGCAGCACATCCAGACTTCATCGAGACCCGTCCCTCCCATGTAGTCCGGGTAGTAGGACTTCGCATCCAGGCGAAGGCGCTTCCCCGGCGTGCAGAATGTCCGGCCGGCATAGCGATGCAGAAGCTGCAGCACTCCGTCGTTCTGATTGAGGCAGTCATCGAGGATCGAGTCCGATCCCCCATCGATGACATCGTGTCGGGGGTACTCGTGCAGTTTCTCGGCGAGGATGGAAGTGGAGGCGGCCATGGGAGATGGGTTGGGTGAAGATGCGGACCGAAGTCCGCGGTCCGTCAGGTCAAAGCGCCTTATCGACGTCGATCATCGCCTTGAGGATGGCGTTCCAGGTGGCGGGATCCTCGAGCACGCTGTTGTCGAACATGCAGCCGTCCCAGCAGACGTGCTTGATGCCGCGCTCGGCGGCTCCCTGGAGCCAGTAGGTCGAGCACTTGGCGATGTCCAGCTTGCCGTTCGGGTCGTCCGCCGGGCAGTGGCGGCCGGTCTTGTCGTGGCTGCCGGTGCCATGGACGGTGCCGTCGTTTTGCGCGACGTGGAAGTCGATCGTCCACGGACGCAGCGCGTCGGTCATCGTCTTGTAGGCGGCCCAGAACTCCTCGTCGGTGTAGCCTTCCTGGACCAGCGCGGCCTCGGGCGCGTTGTAGCCCATGAGGTAGAGGTAGGTGTGGGCCAGGTCGGCCTGGAAACCGACAACACCGGGCATGGCGGTCGCCTCGAGCGTGTCGAGCGCGGCCTTCCACGAATGCAGGCCGCCCCAGCAGATCTCGCCCTCGGCGGCGATGCGCTGGCCATGCTGCTCGGCCACCTTGCCGGCTTCCTGAAAGGTCCGGGCGACCAGCTTGGTGTTGCCGGCCGGGTCCTTCGAGAAGTCCTCGGTGCCGCCGGCGGTGTCGACGCGGATCACGCCGGACCCGCGCACGCCATGGTCGTCGAGCAGCTTGGCGATGCGGCAGGCCTTCTCGACCGCGAGCACGAAGTTCTTCCGATCCTCCTCGCTGCCGAAGGCGGGACCGCCGACGGTGCCCGGCCAGACCGGCGCGACCAACGAGCCGACTTTGAGACCCTTGGCGGCGATGTCGTCCGCCATCTTGAGAATGTCGGCGTCGGACGCATCCGGATCGGTGTGGGGGTGGAAGAGGAAGAGATCGACCCCGTCGTACTTGCGTCCGCCGACTTCGGCGGCGGTGGTGAGCTCGAGCATGTGATCGAGCGAGATCGGCGGATGATCGGTGTCGGGTTCCTTCCCGACCAGGCCGGGCCACATGGCATTGTGCAGTTTCATTTCTTCAGGAGTTTGGAGTTCGGATTTCGGATGGGTGAAAAGAGGATTCAGAGAACGAACGACCAGTCGAGGGCGCATTCGACTTCGCCATTCTCGCCGACGACGCGGACCCGGCCGTCGCCGGCGGGGACGATTCCGGTGACCTTGCCGAAGTTCGACGGAACTTCGGCCACCGCCTGGACGATGCGCAGGGACACGGTTTCGTCCGCGGTGAAACGGCGGGTCGTCGGGATGCCGTCCTCTGCGAGCAGATCCTCGCGGGACATCCCGACGCCGTTGCAGAAATGCGAGCAGACCTCCTCGATGCCGATGCGGCCGGTGTGACGGCCGTTCCACGGCTCGCCATCGCGACCGCCATCGGAGAGCCAGAAAAGCGTCGCCGGAAAGTCGACGGGGTTTTTCAGCGAGAACCACACATAGCCGTCGAACACCGCCGCCGACCAGGCGAAGGGCCGGTCGGCCGTGGACTCCTCGGCGACCATCATCACCAGATCGTCGGCACGCCAGCCACAGGGCCAGCGGGTAAGGTCGGCCGAACCACCGTCGCCGGTCGGCACCGACGACAGGTCGTCGAAATGCGCCCCGCCGAGCAGCACCTGGCGTTCGCCCCGTTCGGGATCTGAAAACACCCCGGGGAACACCGAGGCCCAGCGGAAGGGCGACACGCTCAGCCGCACCGAGCCGGCGCGGGCCGCGGAGGCGTCCAGGATCGGGTGGTTGCCGTAGCTCCAGTCCCCCTCGAGTCCTGAAATACGGTTCTCGCAGTAGATCGCGGTCTGTCCGGCACGCACCGAGAGGATCTTCTCGACGGAGGCGCCGGAATCCGCGGCCTGCTGTTGAAGCGTCAGCGAGCGATCGCAGGAAGCCACAAGGGCCCACTCCGCGTTGGCAGGATCGCCATGGGGCGGGCCGTCCTCCTGCGGACCGAAGGGCAGGCAGAAAAAGTCGCCGCGGAGCACCGAGAGCAACGCCGGCTGATCGGGGAACTCGCCCGGCTGCCAAGGCGAAAGCGAGTAGGGCGAGACATCGCCGCCCGGCAGATGGAAGACGACCGGCGCCATCTGGCCGCCCCGCGCGGTCACGTGGAGGTCAAGTTCGGGGGTCGCAAGCTGGTGCGACGGCTCGCCGTGGACGTCGTGCATCGAAGATCAGCCGCGCAGGATGCCGCGCAGGAGCATGTTGTTGAGACGGCGGGCGATGTCCGACAGGCCGTCGGCCATCGTTTCGGTGTAGCTCCGCCCGTCGCGGGTATCGAGCCCGAAGCCCGGCTCGAGATCGCGCAGCGGCTGGAGTGCGTCGTCCTCGTGGTGGAACATCTCGACGTAGACCTTTTCGAGCTGACCGGTGCCCGCGGCGGCGGCAAGCAGGGCTCCGATCCAGCCGTCGTCGGTGCTCAGGCAGCCGCGGGTCGTCGGCGGCGTGGCGTGGAAGGCGCCGAGTTCGCCGTCGGCCCCGAGCTGCCGGATCGTGGCGATGTTCTCGTCAATGGTGAGCCCCGAATTGCCGCAGTGGGCGGCATCGACGATCAGCTTGAAGAACTTGGTCCCGAGTCTTTCGTTGGCAGCCTTCACCAGCTCGCGGCCCCGGTTGATGTTGGTGAAGGTCCGGAACTCGCCCGGGCGCAGGAACTCGATGTGCCAGCTCTTCACGCTGGAGCCGATCACGCCGGCCTCCTCGATGATGCGCAGGTGGACCTTCACGTTCTGCGCGATGGCCGCCTCGTAAGCCTCGCCCGAGAGCCCGGTCCCTTCCGGCGCCATCCAGACGTCGATCGAGGTCGAGGAAATCGTGCCGATCCCGTGTTTCATCGCCGCCTTCACCGAAGGCAGAAGCTGTTCGACCACCCCGTCCTCGTCGGCCGGGTCCTTGGGATCGACCCCGCCGAGCATCATGATCAGGTCGACGTCCAGCCCGAGGGCGCGCAGTTTCTCGATCATCTCGTCCACATCACCGTCGTCGCAGCCGGGAAACACCGAGATCTGGACGCAGTTGAACGGGACGCGGGAAGCCTCGACCAGCTCGCGCATGCCGGCGACGATCCTGATTTCGCCGGATTCGTCGCGGGGATAGCGACCGGCCTCGTCCGGGACCAGGCAGCCGATGAAACGGAGGTGGGTCGGCACGACGCCGAGGCCGATGTTGGGACGCAACGCAATCGATGGGTTCATGGGGAAGGAATGAAGAGAGGAAGGGCGGTGATGGAAAGCGAGAATCGCAAACTCCTCCACCGGAGGCCAACGACCCGGGCAAGCAATGCCTTTCAAGGCAATTCACGGCGGTTTCCGGTCCTGCCGCCAGCACAACGAGCGGGGAGCATTTGGGAATCGACGCGAAGAACTCGTCCGGACGCCCCGCCATCCTTTCCGGCAGCGCCGGAGGCGGTTCCCACCATGCGATGCCGGAAACCCCGCCCTCCGCGACGCCGCTCCGAACCCGAACCCAGTCAGGATCCCCGCCATGTCAGACGCCCCGTTGCCCACCCTTCCCGGAGATGATGTCCGCCAGATCATGTGGCGCTTCTCCGACCGCTTCGACCTGCAGATGGCCGTGCAGAGCGCCCGCGGCGTCGCCCGCGGCACCGTCGCCCGACTGGTCGCCGACGGCCTGCGCAACACCCACGAGTGGAACGACGAGAAGGCGAAGCTGCTGACCGCCTTCGACGAGTCGGGCCTGACCTCGCTCTACATGGACATCGACAAGGGCGGCTTCATCGAAGGGCCCAAGAACATGGCCATGGCGCTGGTGGCCTTCGAACTGTCATGGGTCGATGCCGGGGCCGCCACCGGTTCGCTCGCCGGCAACCTCGCGCTCGCGCCCATTCACGAGAAGGGCACCGACGAGCAGCGCGACTATTACATGGGCAAGGCGCTGCCACCCCAGCCCGGCGAGGACCGGGTGCCGTGGCGCGGCGCCTTCGCGCTGACCGAACCCCTGCCCTTCGTCGGGGTCGATACCGGCGTGCTCGGCGGCAAGGCGAAGATCGCCGATTGGCCGGAGGGCGGCGAGCCCGTGCTGCAGATCGACAAGCGCGGCCGCTTCATCACCAACATGGACTTCGCCAACTTCGTGACCGCGGCGGTCGACTCCGCCGACGAGCGGATCAAGGGCACCTTCATGGTGATCCTCGAGGAGACCGATCCCGGCACCTTCGACCGCGGCGCGCCGACGCTGAAGCTCGTCCACCAGCTTTCCTCGACCCGCGACCCGGTCTTCAGCCAGCAGATCCCGGCCAGCCGCATCATCGGCGGCTACGACGTGGTCGACGGCGTGATCGTTCCGAAATTCAACCACAGCGAGGTCATCGCCTCGGTCTTCCACCGCACCCGCATCCCGGTCGGCCTGATGACCGCCGCCAAGCTGCTGTCGGCGGTCGAGCCGGTGATCCGCTACCAGCGCTTCCGTTTCCACGGCGGCGAGTCGGGCGAGGGCAGCCCGCGCCATGACCTCGGCCTGCAGGTGAACGAGGACGTCACCCACCGCCTGATCGATGTCTGGGCCACCGGCGAGGCCGCCGCGTCGGTCGGCTTCGAGGCCGCCCGCCAGGCCGACATTTTCGACCCGGTCGAGCGCGAAAAGGACCGGATCTGCGCGGAGCAGGGGCTGACGGGCCGCAAGCCTGTAAGGGCGCTGCGCCAGAAGACACCCGCGGCGATCGAGTACCTCCACCTGCTCCACACCCCGGAGTCCGAGCGCGATACGGACCGCTACGCCGAGCTCGACGCCGACATCATGGTGAAGTTCGCCCTCGGCGACGCGCGGGCCAACATCATGAACCCGGCGGTGAAGCTGTGGAACACCGGCCACGGCGCGACCATGATGCGCGAGGCCGTCGCCCTGATGGGCGGCTACGGCACCACCGAGGACTGCCCGGGATTCCTGCCGCAGAAGTGGATGGATGCCCAGCTCGAGGCGACCTACGAGGGACCGGAAGCGGTCCAGCGCCGCCACCTCACGCTCGGCATGACCAGCCCGATCTTCCGCCACGAGGTCAACCTGTGGATCCGGCAGTTGGAAAGCCAGAGCGGCGACGGCTTCGGTGCGATCACCCTCGCGGCCGGCTTCAAGCTCTGGTCGTGGACCGCCGACTTCCTCCAAGGACACAACGACCCCGACGGCAAGAAGCTCTACCACGGCAAGCGCCAGGCGGTCACCTTCCCGCTGGCCGACGCGATCTGCTGGCTGCTCGCGGCCCGCAGCCTGGTGCAGGACTCGATCGAGCTGAAGGCGAAGGGGCCCGACAACCCAGTCCTCGCCGAGTCCATCGACGGCTATGCATCCTTCTACGCCGACCTCTGCAAGGTCCAGGCGGCGCGGGCGGCGAGCGAGGTTTCCCGCATCTGCGCCAACCTCGTCCATGGCTTCCAGGATGCCGCCGACGAGGCCGATGCCAAGGAGTTTGCCCAACTCCGCGATGCGGTCGATCGCTCGCTGGCCGGCACCGAGCTGGCTCGCTCGCGGGCGGCCGATGCACTGACTCACATCATGATCCCCGAGGCCCTCGATTACCCCGCCTGACATGCGCGCCCCTTCCGTCAAGCTCGACCCGGGCTCGGTCCCCAGAGGCTCACTCCATGGCCCGAAGGGTCATGAGAACAAAGCCCGGGGCAGCGCCCCGGAATTTGGCGGGAGCAAATCCGGCGGCCTGAAAGGTCGCGAGAACCGCGGGACGATCAAGCCGGTTCTCGCGACCTTTCAGGCCGCCGGATCCACGACAACCTCGACCCCGGGCCGATGGCCCGGGGCTTTGTTCTGCCGACCCTTCGGGCCGGTCGGACTCGGCTTGTCCGACCAAATTCCAGACAGACGCCAAGATCTCTGTCGGGAGCATGATCCGGCAATCCCGGCTGAGAAGAATTTGTCGCCCCGGTAACCCGTAACGAGCGAATCAAGACAACCCCATTCCGCCCGACGCCATGATCACCCCGGACTCCGCCATGCCTGAGATCGAACGCCAGAAGATGCCGGTCGACATCGCCTGCGTCGGCTTCGGCCCGGCCACCGGCGGATTCCTTCACACGCTCCAGCAGGGCTTGATGTACCCCGACGGGACGCCGGTGGCCGAAAGCAAGGTCATGCCCGGCATGCCGCCGCAGGTGATCTGCTACGAGCGGGCCGACGACCTCGGCTTCGGCGTCTCGGGCGTGGTCACCGAAGGCCGGGCGATCCGCGAAAGCATCCCGGATCTCGACCTGGCCGAGATCCCGCTGGCGGCGGAGGTCACCTCCGAAAAGGTCGCCTACCTGCTCGATCCCATCGGCGCCTCGCGCCGCTCCGGCCTGCTCAAGGTCGCCGACACCCTGATCAAACCCTTCACGAAGAAGCACGCCTTCACCCTCCCCTGGATCCCGCCCTTCCTGCGCAAGGAGCCCGGCATGGTCTTCTCCATCGGCCAGTTCTGCCAGTGGGTCGGCCAGCGCGTGACCGCCGACGGCACGATCCAGGTCTGGCCCGGTACCCCGGTCCGCGAGGCGCTGATCGACGACGACCAGGTCAAGGGCGTCCGCCTGATCGACCAGGGCGTCGATGCCAAGGGCCAGCCCGCCGCCGGCTTCATGCCCGGGATGGACATCGAGGCGGCCCTGACCGTCGTCGGCGACGGCCCCTTCGGCGCGGTCGGCCGGCAGCTCGACGAGCACTTCGGCATGCCCGAGGGCCACCACTCGCGCGATTGGGCGGTCGGGATGAAGTTCGTCATCGACCTGCCGGAGTCCTGCGAGCTCGAACCCGGCACGGTCCTTCACACGATGGGCTATCCCGAGCCGGAGATCTTCGGCTTCTTCTACGTCTTTCCCGACCGGGTCGCGAGCTGCGGCATCTTCGTTCCCTCGTGGTTCGAGACACCCACCCGCACCGCTTACCGCTACCTCCAGCACTGGCTCATGCACCCGTGGATCTGGCAGCACGTCGAGGGCGGCTCGCTGCGCAGCTGGGGTGCGAAATCGATCGCCGAATCCGGCCGCAAGGGCGAACCCCACCTGGTCGGCGACGGCTACGCCCGCATCGGCGAGGGCTCGGGCGGCACCAACGTGCTCCGGAATTCCGGCGTCGACGAGGCCTGGGCCACCGGCAGCCAGCTTGGCGAGGCGGTGCTCGAGCTGCTCAAGGCCGGCAAGCCCTTCACCAGGGAAAACCTCGACGCCACCTACGTCCGCCGCCGCCGCGAAAGCTGGCTCGAGCAGGAATCGCTCAAGGCCGAGAACGCCCGCAACGGATTCCAGAAGGGCTTCGTCCGCGGAATCATCGGCACCGCCCTGGCCGGCATGACCGGTGGCCGCCTCCACCTCGGCGGAGAAATCAAGAAGCCATCCGAGCATGTCCCGACGCTTGAGGACTACTACCGCGGCAGGGTCAGCGCCGAGGAGATCGCCGAGATCCGCAAGGCCTGCGAAGCGAAGGGCGCCGGTCTTCACGACGCCCTGATGGACAAGGTCGGCTGGCCGGAGATCCCGCTCGACGGCAAGCTGCTGGTTTCCCAGCAGGACGCACTGCTGATCGGCGGCAAGGTCCAGGCGCCGCCCGGCTATGCCGACCACGTGACCTTCCACGACACGACGATCTGCGAAACCTGCGAGGAGCGCATCTGCATCGAGGCCTGCTCGGGCCAGGCCATCACGATGAATCCGGAAGGCGGCACCCCCCTCTTCGAGCGCGAGAAGTGCGTCCACTGCGGCGCCTGCCTGTGGAACTGCTCCCACACCGACCCGGCCAATCCCGAGCGCGGCAATGTCAACTTCCAGGCCTCGACCGGAGGCTTCCACTCCGCCGAAAACTAACAGCCCCTTCGAACTCCCACCGTCAAAGCCATGTCCACCACCTATCAGATCGTCGTCTGCGGCGGCATCGTCCCCGATCCCCTGCAGTCCCTCGAGCCCGTCACGGGCCCGGCCGGACCCGCGCTCAAGAATGAGATGATGCTGCCCTCGGTGCTCGACCCGTGGGCCTGGCACGCGCTGTTCGAGGCGGCCGACCTGGCCCAGCGTCACCCCGGCAGCAAGGTCTGGCTGGTGAGCATGAGCCCGAAGGCCAAGCTGCAGCAGGTGATGATGGGCCTCGCCCAGAAGGCACCTTTCGAGCTGGTGGTGGTCGATGGCCCGTCGAGCGGATTCGCCGACGCGGGAGAAACCGCCAGCGCGCTGGCCGGGGCGATCCAGGGCATTCCCGGGCTCGACACCTCCCAGCTCCTGCTTTTCGGCGGCTGGCAGTCGGCCTCCCGCGGCACCGGTGCGGTGCTGCAGATG
Organism: uncultured Verrucomicrobiae bacterium; assembly: GCA_937957985.1. Classification (GTDB taxonomy): domain Bacteria; phylum Verrucomicrobiota; class Verrucomicrobiia; order Verrucomicrobiales; family Akkermansiaceae; genus Haloferula. Next base: position 9,497 of record CALGOH010000271.1, on the reverse strand, counting down.
ATCGGGGAGATCCTCGGCATCGACGAGCAGTTCCAGGGGGTCGACAAGCTGACGGTCGACGACTCCGGTGGCCTCGAGATCCTCGAACGCATCGAGGGCGGCGCCTGGCAGAAGTCGTGCTGTGCCGGCGCTCCCGCGGTCCTTGGCTGGGCCACCGGCGAACTACCCGAGCCACCCAACAACCCGCAGATCGGCATGCAGAACATGCGCGCGATCATGCCCGCCCTGCAGCAGGCCAAGCCCGCCGCCCTGGCCGGTGACGGCCTGAGCTACGAATCGGTCGAGTCGCCCAAACAACGGCGCGAGACCCGGGTGGAAACCGACATGGACGCCGACGCAATCGCCGACGAAATCGCCGCCTGGCTGAAGGCCTGAACCCGAACCCCTCTTCTGACATGGACACCAAAGTACTCTGGATCGGATTCACCGACGACAGCGGCGCGTTTGCAAAATCCGCGCTCGAAGCCCTCACCGCCGCTCGCACCATCGCCGACGGACTCGGCGGCGAACTCGTCGCCGGCATCATCGGTGGCGCGGCCGAAACCGCGCTCACCCAGATCGGCGGCACGTCGCCCGCGTCGGTCCGGACCGTCACCGGCGAGGCCTTTTCCACGCCCCGCTACAAGACCGACGCTGCGGCCGCCGAGCAGATCGCAAAGGCCGCAGAGGCCGGCATCGTGGTCGCGGCCGCCGGATCGCGCTTCAGCCGCATCGCCGCCGGACTCGCGCAGCGCCTCGGTGGCGCGGTCGATACCCAGGTCACCGGCATCACGGCCGAGGGCGGTAGCCTCAAGGTCGCCCGCTGGTTCTACCGCCAGCGCATGATCGGGACCATCGAGCGCACCACCCGCCCGTGGGTGCTGTCCATCGCGCCCGGCAGCTTCGCCGCGTGCGAGGAAGGTGCCGTCGAGGCCACCCCGCTCGAAGCGGCGACCGACACCCGCACCACGTCACTCGGCATTGAAGCCGGCACCTCCGGCGCCCAGACCATCCGGCCTGACGCCGATATCCTGTTGGTGGCCGGGGCCGGTTGGACCAAGAAGCAGGCCGACGGCGAAGTCCACGCCGACGTCGCCTCGGAACTCATCCTCGACTTCGTCGAAACCAACCGCGCCTCGCTCGGCAGCTCGAAGTCGATGGTCGATCTCGCCTCCGAAGGCCAGGCCGTGTTGCCCTTCCTCACCCACCTCCACCAGATCGGCCAGACCGGCTCCAGCCCGAGGCACGCCAAGGGCCTCGCGACCTGTTGCCACGGCGAGGAACCCCACGCCGTCGGCTGGCGCTTCATCAACGAGCGCCGGGCGATCAACACCAACGCCGCCTGCGGGTGGGCGCAGGGCAAGGCCGATGTCCTCTACGTCGCCGACGCCTTCGAAGTCATGCGCAAGGTCAACGAGCGGCTGAAGTAGACAACCGATTCGCTTGCAAGTCGGCCGTTGCTCGTGCCGTTCTTTGTGCATGAAAGTCCTGGCCGCACTCGCCGCGCTCGTCCTCCCCGCCACGGCGACCAACGTGGTTTTCATCATGGCCGACGACCTCGGCTACATGGATGTCGGCTTCAATAATCCCGAGACCTTCTACGATACCCCCAACCTGAACGCGCTGGCCAAGGAGTCAGTGCGCTTCACCGCCGGCTACGCCGCCTGCCCGGTGTGCTCGCCCACCCGCTCGTCGGTCCTCACCGGCCAATACCCGGCCCGCACCCGCAACACCGACTACTTCGGCGGTCCCAACGGCTTCCAGGAGATCCCGGAGAACTACGACCCCGCGAAGCACGGCGACTTCAAGCAGTTCAAGAACCGTCCGGTGCTCCCCGCCCCCTACCTCGAACGACTTGACGCGGAGCATACGACGCTCGCCGAGGCCCTCAAGGCCGCCGGCTACGCGACCCTGCACGCCGGGAAGTGGCACCTCGGACCCGAGGGTTCCTTTCCCACGGACCACGGCTTCGACATCAACATCGCCGGCGGCCGCGGCGGAGGCCCCTACTCCGGAGACAAGTATTTCTCCCCCTACGATAACCCCCACCTGCCGAACGGCCCGAAAGGCGAGCACCTTCCCGACCGACTCGCCACCGAGGTCGCCAGGTTCATCACCGAGCACAAGGACGGAAAGTTCTTCGTTTATCTCCCCTTCTACTCCGTCCACACGCCGCTGATGGCACCGGAAAAACTGGTCGAGAAATACAAGGCCAAGGCCGAGAAGCTCGACCTCGAGGCGAAGTTCGAGCCCGAACCCCCGCGCAAGAACCGCACCGTCCAGCAGCATGCCGTTTATGCCGGGATGGTCGAGGCGATGGACGCCGCCGTGGGCAAAGTGCTCGATTCCCTGGAGAAGAACGGCGTGGCTGACGACACGATCGTGTTCTTCTTCTCCGACAACGGCGGCCTCTCGACCTCCGAGGGCTCGCCCACCAGCAACCTCCCTTACCGCGCCGGCAAGGGCTGGGCCTACGAGGGCGGCGTCCGCGAACCGCTGCTCGTCCGCTGGCCCGGGAACGGAAAGGCCGGAGCCACCTGCGACGAGCCGGTGATCTCGACCGACTTCTTCCCCACGATCCTCGAAGCCTGCGGACTCGACCCGCTGCCCGCGCAGACGCTCGACGGCACCAGCTTCGCCGGCCTGCTGAAGGATCCCGAGGCCGCCCACGAGCGCGCTCCGCTCTTCTGGCACTACCCGCACTGGGGCAACCAGGGGGGCATTCCCTTCTCCGCCGTGCGCGACGGCGACTGGAAGCTGATCGACTTCTACTGGAAGAAATCTCCCGAACTCTACAACCTCGCCGACGATCCCGGCGAGCAGACCAATCTCGCCGCCAAGAACCCGGAGAAGCTGGCCGAACTGAAGACGAAGTTGGACGCCTTGCGCAAGGACACCGACGCCCTGCCGCCGGCGGTGAATCCGGATCCGAAGCAGCCTTTCGAGAAGTGGTGAACGGCTCGACCGGAACAAGTCCGACTAATCCTCGGGAGCCGAAACGGTCGATCGCTCCAGGTCCGACCGAATGGCGAATCCCCCGTCACCGTCGGGCGACACCGTTCCGCCCAGTGAATAGCTTGAACCCTCCCCCTCGCCAACGCGTAGCGTGAAACTCTCCCCCGCGGTCGCTACCACCGAAGGCCCGCTAAATACGGCCACATCGAACCGATCCATGATCCGGCGAACCCGTTCCTGACTCCACGCCTCTGCCACCTGGATGCCGCTTCCGGCATTTCCGCTGAGGCTCTTCAGGCCGCTCTCCTCGATGAGCCGGCCTCCTCCCCGAAGCACCCGCATGTCCAACCGGACGCCTTCGCTTCCATCTTCAAGTCGCACGGTGGTCGGTGTCACGAAGGTGAATTCATGACCCCCGTCTGGCCCTGCGTTTCCACCCATCACGAGGGTTTCGCCGGCTTTGATCGCTCCATCAATTCTAACACCGAACATGCCCGCCTCTCCGGAACCGGAATCCAACGGCATGCGAACCGCGACACCCGGAAGCTCGCGTCTCCCCACGGCATCGTCTCGAAGCCCGGCGTCGGATTCCGCACGCTCCGCGGACCTGGCTGAAGGGTGCCCGCCAAGGGGATCGGAATGCCCCTCGCCAGACGATTTCTGAGACCGGGTTTCATCCACGTCGACATGCGCAACTCCCGTCTCCGGGTCTCCCCATTCCCGCACCGCGAGGACCAATGCGAGGACTATCAACAGGGTCGCAATGACCAGGTTTCGACGCTTCATCAGGGACAGGGCTGTGAACCGGATATCCATCCAGGTCCATCTGATTCGTTCAGATGGGGCAACGGAGTGAGCACTCAGGGGATCATCGCCATCAACCGGTAGAAACGAACCGGATCGGAGGGAAACGCCACCTTGATACGGGTCCTCCCCCCCTCGGGCGTTTCGCTCACGGGGCCGGTCCACGACCCGCCCGGCGAGCGACTGGCCAGCGCCGCCCATCCGCTGAGTCGGTCCGAAGTCCGGATCACCAATTGCACGTCCACCGGAAAGGGAGACGCGACGAGAAACTGAAATTCGCCTTCGCTAGCCACCGGTCCGGAGCTGAACCGCCGCGGGTGGCTGCCCAGCGCGTACTCGACACCGTTCGCCAACCGGTCACCGTCCTCGTCAAACTCGAAGTCCGCCCGCGGATTGTCACGCCCGTCGGGGAGGTCCGCGAAAAAGGTCTGCTGCCACCCGCCGAAGGGAGTGAGCGGATCGAGCTTCTGGGTCAGCCAGCCGATCAGGTTCAAGGCGAGTTGCTCGTTGTCGAAGCGGGTGATGTTGGTGCCGGCGCCGTTGAGGTTGAAGAAGGTGTTGCGGTCGAAGTGCCCGACGACACGGCCATACCTGGCCTCGACCGCGACGAGGCTGGCGTCGTCCGCCGTCACCGGACGCGAACTTCCCTGCCCGGCAGCGTCGTTGTTGCGCGTGGTGCCCTTGGCGTCGGCCAGCTTGGTGATCGTCGTGCCGGGCGGCACCGGGAGCTGATTCAGCACGAAGGGCGACACCCCTTCCCCGTCGAACTGGTCCACTCCGGCGAGCACCGGGTGGGTCGGCGCGGAAAAGTCTCCAGTGGCCCGGACGAGCGAGTAGGTCCCCTGGTCCTGGTTCACCACCAAACCGAAGCGGCTGAGAAAGGGTTGATCCGAGTCCGGCGCATCCGGCCACGAGCCGCCGAAGTTGGCATCGGAGATGAAGAGGGCGCTCCCGCCGCGCTCGCGAATCCAATCCTCCAGGGCATCCACCGAGGCCGTGGTGTAGGTGGCGTTGTTCGACCCGAAGATGAGCAAATTCCATGAATCCAGGTCGAGGGTCTGCAGGTCGACCGCGATGCCGTCCGACGGACCGCTGGCATTCTCCGCCGTCTCGGTGATCTGATGCACGACGTAGCCCGCGCCCTCGAGCGTCGTGCGGAAGGTGCTCCAGCCGTGGTTTCCGCCGCTGGTCGAGGCATTGAAGATGTCGGCAAGCTGCTCGGTGCGCTCGGCGTCGCTGCCGGCCTCGAGGAAACCGCCGGAGCGGTCGGCACCGCGAAGGAACAGGACGCGGCAGGTGCCGGGTGCGGGCGAGACATGGACGATCCAGTCTTCATTCGGTGAATCCGGTGCCGTGCCGAGGCTGACCACGCCGCCGCCGCTCACCATCGTCACCGATCCCTGCTGCAGCGCGCCGCCGTTGCGCGGGTCGAACCAGCGTACCTGGAAGTCGCCGGCCGCGTTCGTCAGGTCGAGCGTGATCGTACCTCCCGCGTCGCCGCTGTAGAGCTGGACCACGTAGTGGCTGCCGGGCGACGCGAGGCAGCGGTTGGCATTGTTGCCGGCGCCGGAGACCAGCGTGTTGGCATTCGACATCGCCCAGAAGGGCGCGCCGCTGGTCTTCCAGAACTCGAGAAAGTGGCGGCAGACGTCCCAGAACTGGTCGCGTGAGCGGAAGTCCTGGCAGGTCAGGTCCGAGTGGGCGTGCTTGTAACCGAAATACCATTCGACCCCGGCGCCCCCGGCCAGGGCGTGGCCCCACAACGCGTTCCGACGCCCGTCGAGGTGGCTGTTGCCGGCGTCGTTGTCAGGCCGCAGGGCATGCTGGGCATCGCCGGGCTCGTCGCAGGCGACCACCCACTTCTTCCCGGCGCTCGCCGAGTTCTCGACCCATGTCTTCGTATCGGAGAACACCTGACTGAAATCCGCATTGTTGGTCTGCAGCGAGGCTCCGGCATACTTTGACGCACTGCCGAGCAGCGGGGTGTAAACGGTGTTCTTCTGCGGCGGGTAGGTGTGAATGACGACCGGATGGCGATACGGGTCGTGGTCGTCGAACCACCGGGCGAAGTCGATGCGCTGGGCCGGCGTGTTGGTGTTCTCCTCGCCGATGTTCCAGTTGAGCGCGAGATGGTGGCCGAAGCGGGCGATGAGCTCGCGGTAGTAGAGGATGCGCTCGCGGCCGAGCGCGCCGCCATCCATGCGGTTGTTGTTCTCGGTCTCCTGCGTCTTGAAGTGAAGGAACATCCCGCGGGTGCCGCCGAAGCTCATGATGCGGTCCCACTGGTCGAGCTTCGAGACGTCGAAGCGGTCCTTGTGCACCACCCCGGCGTTCCAGCGCTGGTTGTCGGAGACGGACTGATAGGCGGCGACGTCCGTGACGAGCCGGTGCGGGAAGACGTTGTCGTCGTCGCCGTCGATGTTGAAGGTGAGGAAGGAAAAGGCGTTGAGCCCCTCGGAGGCGAGGTAGTCGATGGCGCCCAGCAGTTCGCTCCCCTTCCCTCCCTGCCAGGTGAAGCCGGACATACGGGAGGCATCGTAGTCAGCGGCGTGGGGCGACCACGACTTGCGGCGGTTGCCGGTGTTCGGCGTGGCGTCGAAATCCTCGTAGGCGAGCAGGTTCTCCGGGGCGTCGGTGCCGCACTTCATGAACCACTCGCCGGTCTCCGCGAAGCGCAGGTGGTGGGCCTCCACATACTCCAGTCGGCCCTTCGCCCGAAGGTCGGGTGCGGCCTTGTCGGTCGGCCCAACCTCGAAGCTGCCGCTTTCGCCATCGAAAAATCCCGCCGAAGCGCCGCCGTCGGGATCGATCGCGACATCGTCGCCGGTGCGGAAGGACAGCAGGTAGTTCCACGTCCCCTCCTCGTCGGGCCGGAAGCGTACCTGCCACCGGTTGCCGGCGTCCGCCGAGCTTTCCGCCGCCTCGCCGTCGGCGGCGTAGAAGCCGGGCACGACATACGATTTCCCGCTGGCGGGATGGGTGAAGGTCGCATCGAGCCGGTAGTCGGCGAAGGGATTCGGCTCGGCGGTCTCGCTGGTGGCCGGACCCGGACAGTCGAGAGTCACGCGGTGCCATTTCTTCAACTCACCCGACACGGCCACCGTGGTCGCGCCGGCCGGCAGCACGGTGACGCTCGCCTGGTCGCTGTCGCTGCCCCCACCGACCGCCGTCGCCGCGAACTCGAAGGTGTAGCTTCCTTCCACCAGGTCCGAGACCGTCAGGTCCACGGTGGTTTCCCCGGAAAGTGTCGCCGTCGACGGCCCGCTCACCTGGGTCCAGGTGGCGGTCTGGATCACGCCATCATCGACGCTGCCGCGCAGCATCGCCGAGTTCGCCGGCAGGCGCAGGCTGAGGTCGGACCCGGCATCCACGCTGAAGGCCGGCGGAGGACCGGCGCTGATGGTGAAGTTGAGCGTGAGCGGCGTGCCCGCCGTGCCGCCGCCTCCCGATGCCGTGTAGGGCGTGGCGGTCAGTGTGTGGGAGCCGTTGGACAGGGCACCGGCATTGTAGTTGCCGCTCGAGTCGCCGAAGAGCGCGTAGGGAGCGGCGCTTTCGGTCTGGTTCTTGGTCGTCGCCCCGGTCAGCGAAAAAACCACGCTGCCGACGGTCGCCGGATCGGTATTGGCCCGGATGTTCAGGGCCGTGCCGGTCGCGCTGGTGTCGATCGTGGCACCTTCCACGATCGGATCGTGCCCGGCGACCGGGGCGTCCGTGCCCGCATCGATCAGCGTGAAGGAGGTCACGCTCTGCTGCCCACTTGCCCACCCCGCCGCAATCACCACCATCGAACAGACTGCCCATCTCATGGCATGCACCATGCACGGGAAGGATGCGGACGACAAGGCGTCGGCGCGATCAGGGGGTCGTCGAGAATGACTGCCGGAAGAAGATCGGCGGGGTCGGCGCGATCAGCTCGATCACGGTGATGGTCTGGACGCCCACGGTGTTCACGGAGGTGACCGTGTAGTCGACGCCCTCGACCATCCCGCTCCAGGAGCCCGCTTGAAGCGTGCTGGATTTCTGCCAGGTGACGAACACGTCACCAGCCCCGGCACGCGACGGCAAGGTCAGCGTGTTGCCCTGCAGCAGGACCCTCCCCGAAGGGTCGAACGGACCGGTCGGATCGGTGCCAAGCGCGTAGTCGAGGTAGTTGCTCAGGCCGTTGCCGTTCTCGTCGTCCTCGGGTGAGAGCGCCGGGTAGAGGCTGGCAAAGGTCGCCACCGTCCCGGAGCCGAACTCGTATGCGCCGAGGTCGATCGCCGTTCCGGCAAAGCGAAAGAGACCGTCGAGTTCCAGCGTGCTGTCATTCTCCGAGTTCAATCCCTGGTCGATCGCCGGCGAGCCCGCCTGCAGCCGCAGGTCGGCCCCCGTGGCCGGCGCGCTCAGCGGGTTGGTGGTCGTCGTGAAGTCCGGATCGTTGGCCGGGTTGGTGCCGTCAAGGTTGCCGGTGCCGGCGGGGTTGAGGTTCTCGAGCAGGCAGTGGGTGTAGGTGACGGTCGATCCGGTGCCCTCATGGACCGAGGCCCGCAATGCCGTGGTGCTGCCGTTCTCGGCGTTGGACCAGGCGACGGTGTTGGCGAGGTCGACGCTGCTCGAGGCGACGCTCACCGCCCCTCCAAGCAGGCTGCTGTTGCCTTGGAACGAGCAGTTGACCAGCGAGCTCGTGGTCACGTTGTCGAAGCGGACCGCCCCGCCGTTGCCGGCCGTGTTGCCGCCGAAGGCGCAGTTGACGAAGTCGACCGAAGCGAAGACCACATGCGCCGCGCCCCCGCTGCTTCCATCGTTGCCCTCGAAGAGGCAGTTCTCGATGCGGCTGCTGCCGGTGACGAGCCGCAGCGCGCCGCCCGAGCTGGCCGAGAGGTTCGAAACGAAGCTGCTGCGGGTGATCGTCGCCGAGGTCACCGTGATGGCCCCACCACCGATCCCGCCCGCGGTCCCCTCGTTGCCGGTGAAGCTGCAGTCGTCGACCACCAGGCCGTTTTCCGCCCAGATCACTCCCCCATGGCCGGCAGTGTTCCCATCGAAGAAACTGCCCGTCACCTCCGAGTCCGAGCGCAGCTCGAGCGCGCCGCCGACGGCCGCGGTGTTCGTATTGAAAGTGCAACCTTCGATCCGCACCCGCGCACCGAAGCCTGAGGAAAGCGCACCGCCGCCGTCGACCGCCGAGTTCTCATTGAGGGTGCAATCGCCCAGCTCCAGGGCTCCGATGTGGGCGATCGCCCCGCCATCGTCATCGCTGGTGTTGCCCAGGAAGGTGACACCGGTCAGCCGGATGTTCGCCAGCGCCGGATCGCTCACCCCGGAGGTCAGGTTCATGCCACCGCCGTCGGTGGTCGCGTGGTTGTCGCGCACAATCACGTTCTCCACCCGCAGCTCGCGGCTGTTCAGGTTGGCGAGCAGGCCGCCGCCGAAGGCCGACGAATTGCCACGGATGCGGCAGCTGACCAGGTCGGTGTCGCAGGCGCCCCCTCCGACGTTGAGGCCACCGCCGGACGAGCCCCCCAGTCCCCCGGTGATGGTGAACCCGGTCAGCAGCACCGGCTCGGTGTTGTAGGCTCCGTTCACCGGCACCTGGACCTTGCACACCGTGTAGGCGTTGTTTCCCGTGAGGTCGGCCGGATCGAGCGCGATCCCGACCGGGTTGACCGTGTCATTCTGGTCAAGATCGCCGGAAAGCACCGTGACATTCACCGCGGGGGCGCGGTCGTCGCGGTCTGTCTCGGTGCCGGCGAAGCCGCCGTAGAGGCGGATCGTCCTGT
>CALGOH010000270.1 GCA_937957985.1 uncultured Verrucomicrobiae bacterium | reverse complement strand
CGTTCTCAAATACCGCCTCGGCACCGATGGCTACCGCCATCCCGCGCCGCTCCACGACGCCGAGCGGGCGCTGCGTCTCACCCGTGCCAAGGCCCGCGAGTGGAAAATCGATCCGCACCGCGTCGGCATCATGGGATCGAGCGCCGGCGGCCACTTGGCCGCGACCTTGCTGACGCATTTCGACCGCGGAGATCCTGACGCGGCCGATCCGATCGAGCGCTTCAGTTCCCGGCCGGACCTCGGTATTCTCTGCTACCCGGTCATCACCATGGGAGCGAACACCCACGAAGGGTCGCGGAAGTGGCTGCTCGGCGAGCATCCCTCGCCGGAAACGGTGACCGGGCTGTCGGCCGAGAAGCAGGTGAAGGCGGACACGCCGCCCTGTTTCATCTGGCATACTTGGGAAGACCCGGCCGTAAAGGTCGAGAACTCACTCGATTTCGCCACGGCGCTGCGCAAGGTCGGCGTGCCCTTCGATCTCCACGTCTATCAAAAGGGCATCCACGGGATCGGGCTTTACGGCTCGCCCGATCCTCCCCCCGGCACGCCGCCGTTGCCGTGGGCCGCGGATTGCCTGCACTGGCTTGGCCTCCAAGGGTTTGCGAAGTAGATCGGGGCTTGGACGGCGGTGCGAAGCGCCGGCTCTCGCGGTGGCGTCGGGCCGGATCTGATCGGCGGCTGAGGCGGCGGCAACTTGTAATCTTTTATTACATGCGGAAACGGGTTCCCATTGCGCCGGGCATTGGGGACTTTCCCCCGGGAAACCGCGGGAGGATGCGGGGCTGAAAAGGCCTGCATCGCCCGAGCTTCGACGACCGCCGGCACCTCGCGATCGCGCCCGTTTCAAAACGCCTCTTCATCCGCCATTCATGGTCTTCAGTTCCCATCTTTTCATCTTCTACTTCCTGCCGATCGCGCTGCTGGTCTATTATCTGCTGCCTCTTCGCGGCAAGCACGTCTCCCTCACACTGATGAGCTATGTGTTCTACGGATGGGCGAATCCGTGGTTCGTGCTGCTCATGATGTTCCAGACCCTGGTGGTCTGGATCGCCGGGGGCTACATGACGGGGCTGTGGAGCGGCCCAAGGCGGTCGGAGGTGCCGCTGCTCGAGCCCGGCGGGCGGCGGACGCGCAGCCAGAAGGTCGCGCTGATCGTGTCCATCATCGCGAATCTGGCGCCGCTGTGCTTCTATAAATACTTCAACTTCGGCCTCGACACCTGGAACGAGATGATGAGCGCCGCCGGTTGGGATGCCGCCCGCTGGCACACGGTGCTGAGGATCACCCTGCCGCTGGGCATCAGCTTTTATACCTTCCAGTCGATGAGTTATGCCATCGACGTCTATCGGGGCGACGCCCGGGCGATCCGCTCGATCCTCGACTTCATGTGCTACATCGCCATGTTTCCGCAGCTCGTCGCCGGGCCGATCGTCCGTTTCCAGGACGTGGCGGACCAGTTCCTCAAGCGCTCCCACACGCTCGAGAAGTTCGCGCGCGGGGTGGCGTTTTTCTCGCTGGGCATGGGCAAGAAGATCATCCTCGCCAATCCTTGCGGCAAGATTGCCGACACCTTGTTCGACGCGGGCTCCGCAAAGACGCTCGACGCCTGGTATGGCGTCTGCGCGTATGCCTTCCAGATTTACTTCGACTTCAGCGCCTACTCGGACATGGCCATCGGCCTCGGGCTGATGCTCGGCTTTGTCTTCGCCAAGAATTTCGACTCGCCCTACAAGAGTCGGTCGATCACCGAGTTCTGGCGGCGCTGGCATCTGTCGCTTTCCACCTGGTTGCGCGACAACCTCTACATCCCGCTGGGCGGCAACCGCCGGGGCGAGGTGCGCACCTACATCAACCTCGGCATCACCATGTTGCTTGGCGGCCTGTGGCACGGCGCGTCGTGGAACTTCGTCATCTGGGGCGGCATCCACGGCGGCATGCTCGCCATCGAGCGGGTCCAGGGGAAGGACAGCGTGTACCGTCGCCTTCCCGGGCCGGTCAAGCTGGCGATCACCTTCGTGATCATTCTGTTCACCTGGGTGTTCTTCCGCGCAGCGGACCTGCCGTCGGCGCTGAATTACTGCAAGACGATGCTGGGCTTCGGCGCGCGACAGGATGGAAGCGACCTTCTCGCGGGGCTCATCTATCAGCCCTATTATGTCATCAGTTTCCTGATCGCCGGCTTCGTCGCCTGGGCCTGCCCGCAGACCTGGGATTTCACCCGCGAGATCCGCTGGCCCAAGGCGGCCTACTGCGTGGGGATCCTGCTGCTTTCCCTGGCGATGATGGAAACCCAGGCCTTCAACCCCTTCATCTACTTCATTTTTTGAGATGTCGCATCCGCATCATGCCCGAGTCGAACGTCTGAAGCGATCCCGCGAGGAGATCGCCAAGATCGAGATCGGCCACACGGAGGCGAGCCCGGGGGTCAGGCGGGCGCTGGCATGGTCCTTCATCGCCACGATCCTGGCCGTGCCGGCGATGCAGACCGTGCGCGAACTCCCGGCCGTCCCCCAGTGGTGCGACGTCTTCAAGTTCCCCTGGCCGAAGCCTGCCGAAATCGAGGCCATCGTCCAGCCGGAGGGCGACACCAGCCGCTTCGCCGCCGTGAAGGCATACAACGACCGGCTGCTGCGTGATATCGGCGCCTACGAGACCGAACTGAAGGACCGCGACGAGACGGTCCAGTGGCTCATCCCGCGGATGCAAACGGTCATCACCGGCTGGTTGCGCGGCGGCAACGAGGACGCCTACTGCGGCCGCGACGGCTGGCTGTTTTACCGGCGCGACATCGATTCGCTGACGGGACGCGGGTTTCTCGATCCGGTGGTCCTGCAACGGCGGGCCTCCGGTGGCAGCGAGTTGAAGGCCCCGCCGCAGCCGGATCCCGTGAAGGCGATCGTCGGTTTCCGCGACCAGCTCGCCAAACGCGACATCCGGTTGATCGTGATGCCGGCCCCGGTGAAGCCGTCGATTCATCCCGAGTACTACTCGACACGCTACGAAGGAAGTTCCGAGGTGGTGCAGAACCCGTCGTATGGCGAATTCAAACGCCGTCTGGCGGATGCCGGGGTGCCCGTCTTTGATCCCGCCGATTTCATGGCGGAGGAAAAGGCCAGCCGGCCCGGACAGCCGCTTTATCTCAAGACCGACACCCACTGGAGGCCCGAAACGATGGAAGCGACCGCCGCGCGGCTGGCCGCCTTCGCGCGGGAGGCCGCGCCGCTGTCGGACGCCCGGGCGGGGCTTTACACGACGGTGGGAAAGACCGTGGAAGCTTTGGGCGACGTGGCGATGATGCTCAAGCTGCCGGCCGGACAGGGGGTGTTCCCGCCGGAGAAGGTGCAACTGCGGCAGGTTCTCCAGGGCAATGCCTTCTGGCGTCCTTCGGACACGGCCGAAGTGCTCTTCCTCGGAGACAGCTTCGCCAATATCTACTCGCTCGAACCGATGGGCTGGGGCGAATCCGCCGGCTTCGTCGAGCATCTGAGCCTGGCGCTCGGTCTGCCGGTGGATGCGATCACCCGCAACGACGCCGGCTCTCACGCCACCCGCGGAATCCTCGCCAACGAACTCAGGCGCGGTCGCGACCGCTTGGAGGGAAAGAAGCTCGTCGTCTGGGAATTCGCCTCGCGCGAGCTGGCCACCGGTGATTGGAAGATGTTGTCGATGGACCTGGGCGAGAGGCGCGACGTGGGCATGTACGTCCCGCCCGAAGGCAAAACGGTCGAGGTTAAGGGCATCGTGCGCGCAGCCTCGCCCGCCCCGCGGCCGGGCTCGGTGCCCTATAAGGATCATATCCTCATGCTGCGTCTCACCGACCTTGAATCCGACGACGATCCCGCCGCCGACGGCCAGGAAGCCATCGTCTTCGCCTGGAGCATGCGCGAAAACGTCCTCACCGCCGCCGCCCGCTACCGGCCGGGCGAGACGGTCCGGCTGCGGCTCCGCCCGTGGGCCGACGTCGCCGGCGAATACGAGGCGATCAACCGCAGCGAACTCGACGACGAGGACGCCATGCTCGCCGAGCCCGCCTGGGCGGAATGATCCCGATAACCCGATTGTATGAGAACCAGCATGAAGACCCAAGCCACGAAAGCCCTCGCCGTCCTCGTTCTTTCTCTGTCCGCCTCCGCCGTATCGGCGAAGGAGGATGTCGCCGCGGTGTTCCGCGAAACCTGCGCGGAAAAAGCCGCCGCCGCGGGGAATTCCATGGCGGTCGTGGGCGCGGATGGCTGGCTGTTTCTTGCCAACGAGCTGAGGCATCTGGGCGTCGGCCCCTTCTGGGGCGAAGCGGCGGCGAAGGCGAGCAAGGCGCCGGCCAAGGATGCGGATCCGCTGCCCGCGATCCTCGATTTCAAGACTCAGTTGGACGCGCTCGGAATCGAGCTTCTGCTCGTGCCCGTTCCTCCGAAGGCGGTCATCTACCCGGACAAAATCTGCGAGGTGGTGAAAGCGCCCGCCGAAGGCGAGGCTCCACCGCGGCCCGATCCCGCGCACCAGGAGTTTTATCAACTGCTGCGCGAGAAGGGAGTCAAGGTGCTTGACCTCACCGACGACTTCCTCGCCCATCGGATGACGGATGACGGCCCGATGTTCTGCCGCCAGGACACCCACTGGTCGGGCGTGGCGTGCGACTTCGCCGCGACACGCATCGCCGAAATCATCCGCAAGATGGATTGGCATGCCGGCATCGAGCGCACGGAATTCAGGGCCGACATGGTTTCCACGCCGATCTCCGGCGACCTGTGGTCGGCGCTCGACCCGTCGGACCGCCCGGAGCAGGAGACGCTGAAGCTCCGCAAAATCACCACCCCGAGCGGCGGGATCGTCCAGGCCGACCCCGCCAGCCCGGTGATTCTTCTGGGCGACAGCCACAACCTGGTCTTCCACGCCGGCGGCGACATGCACGCCGTCGGTTGCGGCCTGCCCGACCAGCTCGCCTACGAGTTGGGCTTCGCCGTGGACCTCCGGGCGGTGCGTGGATCGGGCGCCACTCCCGCGCGCATCAACCTCTACCGGGCGGGTCGCGCGAAGCCCGACTATTTCTCCAACAAGAAGATCGTCGTCTGGTGCTTCACCGCCCGCGAATTCACCGAAAGCCAAGGTTGGCGGAAGCTGCCGGTCGTCAAGGAATGAAACTCCCAACAAACAAACCATGAAAACCACATCACACGCCAAAAACTTCGCTGCGGCCGTCGCTGGCCTGCTGTTCCTCGTTCCTTCCCCCGATGCCGCCGCCGATACGCGGAAGGAGTTGCTCGAATTGACCGGCGGCCGACGCGCCAAGGTTGCCTGGAACCAGGGCGCGGAAAATGACAAGAAACTCCGGTATTTCGATACCGACGAGGGGAAGATCCACAAGCTGGATTTCGGCGGCACGGCGCCCCTCTGGTCATCGAACGGCCGCATGATCGTGATCGCCGTCGGCGAGGCCAAGGAACGCAAGGTTGTCGCCTATGACACCGACACCAAGAAGGCCATCGAACTCGTCGGACCGGGGCCGTGCAATCATGTGCTCGCGGTCTGGACCGACCCGGAGACCAAGCGGACGTGGGTTTACGTCAACGATGTGGGTGCGAACAACGAGCCGTGGAACCAGCCGGCGGGGCCGATCTATCGATTTCCCACCGACAAGCCCGAGGAGCGCGAGCTGTTCTGGGACCGCACGTCCAGCCATCTCTATCTGATGTTCTCCGAGGACGGCACCCACGCCTGCTTCGAGCCGACCTGGGGGAACATCGGCCAGTTGAAACTCGCTTACACCGACGACGGCAAGATCGACCAGGACAAGAGCCAGTTCAAAACGATCGGCGACGGATGCTTCCCCTCGCTGGCACCCGACAACTCCTACCGGATGTTTCGTTTGGAGGGTAAACATCGGGCCATTCACATGTCGGACGTGGACGGCACCAACCGTCGTGCGATCGATGTGACGGGAATGCCGGGGGTGGGCGACAAGGGCAAGGGTATCTGGCTCACCCGCTGGGCCACCCATCCGCGCTACATGTCGCTGATGGGACCTTCGGGGAACGATGCCCGCATCTGGGTCGGCCGTTTCGACGAGGACTTCAACGGGATCGAAGAATGGGTCGCCGTTTCGGAGGAGGGTGGCCCGAAGTGTTGGCAATCCCACGTATGGGTGGAGTCGGATCAATGATGTCCCCGAAGCCGCCCTGCGGTCGGTATAGAAACCTGAGAAGAATCGAAGCCATGAAAGCCAAGCCCTGTTTCCTCGCGGCGATGACCGCGCTGGCGGTCGCGACCGCCCCGGTACACGCCTGGGATGCCCAAGTCCACGAATGGCCAACCGCCGATGGCGCGGTCTTCGCGCAACGCGATGCCAACAATCTCAGCCCCGTGGTGGCGTTCGATGCCAAAGGCCGCTCGCTGATGGCATTCAGCTCCATGATGCGCGGGACCGCGCTGCCCGGTCGCTTCCATGAAATGATCTGCGCCGGCGGTTCCTTTGTCGCCACGGGAGCCGGCACATGGGTTGGCGCCAAAGTGAGCGAGAGCGGCGAGTTCACCATTGAGGCCGTCCTCATGCCCGCGCTGGCCGAGCCGAAGGAACCGGGTGTGGCGCTCGCCTTCGCCAATGGCGAAGATCGCGACTTCACGCTGCTGCAGGACAGGGATGGGCTTTCGTTTTCCGTGGCGGACGCTGAACCGATCCGCCTGTTCGCGCCGAAGATCGGCGAGGCGAACCATGTCCTGATCTCCTGTGACCCTCGGACATGGGCGGCTTATCTGGATGGCGAACAGCAGGCGTCCGGTGACACGCCCGCGGACGCGGCCAGATGGGGTGACCGCGAAATCATCATGGGCTCCGCTTGGGCCGGCGAGCAGCCGTGGTATGGGCGGATGAGGGAGATCGCCATCTTCCCGCGCGCGCTCACGGCCGAGGAGGCGGCCGCCGAGGCCGCCGCCAGCTCCGCTCTGCGCGCCGGGCACCAACCGGCCACCACCATCCGCTTCAAGGGCACGCTTCTCCGCCAAGCGAAGACGTCTTCATTGGAGGACATCCGCCCGTACACTCGCAGTCTGAGCTTCGCCGAATACAAGGTCGATGAGGTCCTGGAAGGCGAATGGGACAAGCCGACCATTATGGTGGCGCACTGGATGATCATGGATGGCAAGCGCCTGCCGATCGCCGACCGCGAAGCCGGTGCGAAGGTCGAGCTGAGCGTCCAGCCCATGGAGCAGAATCCCCAATTGGAAAGCAGTCGTCGCGACGAAATCGAGGGCGCCGATCTGGATGTCCCGCAATTCTACAGCGAGCCGCCGATCGCTCCGTGACCGACCGCCGGTTGTTCCAACCATGGATTTTCCCAACCAACAAGCCACCGACCGCGCTTCGTCCGCGGCGGGAGTCGCCGACCGTTACGACATGCGGGTGCATCTCGATCCGCGGCGGCTGACGATGGCGATGTGGGATCAGGCCTTCGTTTTGCGTCACGGACCGGGCGGGAGTTTCGAGGATTTCGACCGGGTGTTGGATGAAACCATCGAGCGCGGCTACAACACCGTCCGGCTCGACCCGATGCCTCAGTGGATCGATTTGTCCGATCCGGGCAAGGTGCTCGAATGGCCGGACCCGCACATGCCGATGATGCCGTGGTGCTGGAACTCCGGCGTCAGGGGACCGGTGGGCGAATGGATCATCGAGTTCATGGAGAAGTTGCTCGCGCGGCCGTTCCTTCACTACACGCTCAGCGCCTGGTGGTTCTGCAACGTGCCGCCGGCTCTCGGTCAGCCGGGACCGCCGGTGCTGCGCCTGCCGCGCAATCATCAGGAAGGCGCCGAAATGTGGATCGCCATGCTGGGCGAGTGGAAAAGCCGCTTCGGCTTCGAGCGTCTTGTCTATGTCGATCTCGCCAACGAGGTGCCGTTTTTCTTTCCCGGCTTTCGCGAGCGGCTGAAGGCGGAGACCGGTGCGGATTGGGACGTGCCGGAACTCTCCGCTGCGCAAATCCAATTTGTCGCCGCCGAGCTGAACGCCGCGTTGCGCCTGCTGCGCCGCGAGTTCCCGGAGCTTCGCTTCACTTGTTCAATCCACGGCGACCTGCGCTGGCTCGACATCCCGGTCGAACTCGATTGCCTCGACGTGCATTTCTATGCCGATGCCGACCCGCGCTGGGACGAGCGGACGCGGTTCTCGGACTTCATCAAGGACGGCTTGTTCAAGAACGACGCCTGGTATGCCGAGTTCTCGCGCCGCTGTGGCGCGGCCCGCGCGGCGATGGCGCCGATGTCGCGCGCGCGGCAGCGGCACAAGCTCGGGCAATTCGCCGCATGGGCGAAGCAACGCGGCGCTCCGCTGACGACCACCGAGTCCTGGGCCTCGTGGTTCTACTTCGATCACCCCGACCTCGACTGGGGCTGGCTGCTCGACTGGGCGGCATGGTCGGTCGAGGACGCCATCGATTTCGAAATGTGGGGCTGGACGCCGCACAACTACGTGCAGCCGCAATTCGCCAACTGGAAGGACGTCGAGTGGCACCGGAAACTCACCGATCGCTTCCTCAACAGTTGAGTCATCCGCCGAAAGCCCGAATGGAACCCATCATCCAACCCGAGACCGAGGAGGAAATGGAGCATCCGCATGTGGATGTTCCAACGGGCAAGCGGTTTCTGTGGGGGCTGGGAGGATTCGCCGACGCATCCATTACTTATGGCGCGGCGAGCAACGTGAGCATCATTTACATCAACGCCCTCGGCTTCAGCTCGACACTCGTCAGCCTCGCCTGCGCCGTGCCGCGCTTGTTCGACGCCATCTCGGATCCGCTCGTCGGCCATATGTCGGACAACACCCGATCGCGCTGGGGCCGCCGCCGCCCGTGGATGTTCTTCGGGCTGATCATCTGCGACATCCTCGGA
>CALGOH010000269.1 GCA_937957985.1 uncultured Verrucomicrobiae bacterium | reverse complement strand
TGATTCCCTCGTGGCACGACAGGGTGCCCGGCAGCGAGTTCCAGAAGGACGTCTTCCGTCGCGACCTGCGGGGCAAGGTCGATCATCTTCTGATCTACGGCCATCGCTCGAAGCGATCCCTGACCCTGCCAAAGGAAAACGACGGGACCGTGAGCGTCGCCAGCCAGACGGACGAGCACGCGGTGGACGACGCGGTCGATGTGGTCGGCTTCGACGAGGACCACGTCTCGATCCTTTCCAACGACGAGGTGATCCGCCGCACCTTCCGGCATCTTGAGAGTCCCTGACCGGTTCCGCCGCCGGCCGCTTTTGTTCTCGCGAGGCGGTGGCCCAGCCGGGATGATGTCCACCATGCCGGCCCGAACGCTGATTCCGCTGCTGGCCTTGCTGCCGTCCCCGGCCTGCGCCGTCGAAATGGCAACGGCCGATCCCGAGGACATCGCCCGTGAAGTGCGCAATGCGAACGCGCCCGGCGGCTCCCCGGATCTGCTGGAACGCTGGGGCGAGGCCCGGCGCCGGATCGACGAGCATGCCGGATTCAGTTGGACCGCCGGTTACTACTCCGCCAGCCTCGCCGCGATCGGTGGTGACGGCGTGCCCTTTGGTGCATCGGGGGAGCTGAGCATCCAGGGGTTGTGGAAACCCGGCCAACGGTGGACCGACAACCCGACCGAACTCCGCTTCCGGCTGCGCCACCGTCATGCGCTGGGCGGCACCGCCGCCTCGGAGCTTTCCGATGACGTCGGCGCGATCTGGGGTGTCATCGACGGTTTCAGCGACAGCGGCTTCGAGGTCCCCGACTTCTTCCTCCGCCATGAGTTCGAGCGCGCCGGCCTCGAGATCCGCTATGGGCAGATGTCGATCGACTCGCAGTTCGGCGGCCACCAGCTCGCCAGCGCGAAGCATTACTTTCTCAACCAGGCCTTCGCCTCCAATCCCGCCGTGGCCTTCCCCCGCTTCGGCGCGGGACTAACCGCGGTCAAGCGCTTCGACAACGGCCTGAGCATCGGCCTCGGCGCGACCACCGTGCAGGGCACCCAACAGGGTGATCAGGTCGACTTCAAGTTCAGCTCGGGCGATCTCTTCCACGCCCTCCAGTTCGCGTATGACTTCAAAGGGGCCGACGAGCTTCCTCAGCGACTGCAACTGCTCGGCTGGCACAGCGACTCGGTCGAGGACGCCGGCCAACCCGAGGGCCAGGGCGTGCAACTCACTTACGAACGGTCGCTCGATGCCGATGGCACCCGCTTCTTCTCAACCCTCGCATGGGCCGATGGCGGTGCGGCACCGCTCGACTATTTCCTGTCGGCCGGCCTCGGGCGTCCCTGCGGCGGGGACGACTTTGCCGGGCTCGCCGTCGGCGCAGGGCGGGGTTCCGGCGACGGCCGTCCCTTCCAACTCGTCGTCGAGGGCTTCTACCGTCGGCAGTGGGGCGAGCACTTCGAGGTGGCACCGGACGTGCAGCTCCTCATCGGGGAAGACCTCGCCACCAGCCCGGGCGTCAGGCTCATCGCCGGGGTCCGGGTGGCGGCGAGCTTCTGATTCCCCGGCCTTTTCCACCTGTCGAACCGCGTCACAACTGCTTGCCGCCGGATTCGCCGTCTGGCAAGGAACGCAACATGAGATATCTCGTCGGCCTGCTGCTGTTGACCTTTGCCTCCGCGCTGGCCGCACAGGACTCCCGGCCTGCCGGTCCGCCCGAGAGCGATGGTGCGGTGTCCGATGCCGTTACGCTCGAATTCTGGAACCGCGAGATCGCCACCTTCCGCACGGACCTCGCAGGCCTGACTCCGGCCGAGCGCCGTGAGGCGACGCTGAACCGGATGCGCGGCCTGCCGGACTTCGCGCTCTACAAGAAGGTCACGAGGGAAACGGTCGCGGCCGGCGATTTTGAGGCCACCGCGTTCGAGATCGACGGCCACCGGCTGTTCGTCCTCGTCCCCGCCGACTTGGACCCGACCGCCGAGGTCGATTTCGAAGAGCACACGGCGGAAGTCCTCGGACGGTTGGAGGGCCTCCGGCAGGCATGGCTCGACCAGCGCAGCGTCGGGGTGATCCTGCGCGGCGCCGCATTTGCCGGCGCCGCGGCGTCCGCCCTGGCTCTCTTCCTGTTCCTTCTCCTCCTCGTGGCCCTGTTGCTGCTCCGCATCTTCACCCGGCAGGCGGCCCGGCTGCGCAAGCTCAAGCGGCGCGACCTCGACCTGCGACCGGTGCTGCTGCAGTTGATCCGGCGGGGCGTCGGGCTCATGGTCACCCTGCTGGGTCTCGCCGCCGGCTATCTGTGGATCACCCACGTCCTCGGCCTCTTTCCCTACACCGCACCGTGGTCGGACACGCTGGGAAGCCACCTCTCCTCGCTCTTCCAGACGCTACTTTCCGGGTTCCTCGCCGCCCTTCCCGGCCTCGCGGTCGTGGTGCTCATCTTCTTCGCCACCCGTGGCACGGTCCGGCTCGTCGACCAGGTGCTGGCAAGCTACGAGCGGTCGGACGACGACAATGAGGTGCTCGGCAAGGACACCGCGCGGGCCACCCGCCGCATCGCCGGGCTCGTCATCTGGATCGCCGGGGTGATCATCGCCTACCCCTACATCCCTGGCTCGGACAGTCCCGCCTTCAAGGGAATCGGCGTGCTCCTGGGACTCATGGTTTCGATCGGATCGAGCGGCTTCGTCAACCAGCTCATGAGCGGCTTCATCGTGCTCTACTCGCGCGCCGTGCGCTCCGGCGAGTATGTCGCGATCGGGGACATCGAGGGCACCGTGGTCGATATCGATCTCCTTTCCACCAAGATCCTCACCCCCAAGCGGGAGTATGTCTCGATTCCGAACGCCGTTCTGATCTCCAAGGAAACGCGCAACTTCACCCGTCGTCACACCGCGGAAACGGAGCTGTGCGAGCTCTCGACTTCGGTGACCATCGGTTACGACGCCCCATGGCGAAAGGTCCATGAACTGCTGCTTGAAGCGGCCGACCGGACTCCCGGCATCCGCGACACCCCGGCACCACGCGTGCTCCAAACCGCCCTTTCCGATTTCTACGCGGAGTACGAGTTGCGATTCGTTCCCGCCGCACCGGAAGCCAAGGGCAAAACCCTTTCCGACCTCCACCAGCGCATCCAGGACGCCTTCCACGAAGCCGGCGTGCAGATCATGTCGCCGAATTTCGTCGCCCAGCCGGCGGAACCCGTCCTGCCGCCCCCGGCAACCAAGGGTGGTTAGGGTGAATGACGTTTCTCCAAGCGGCTCGCCCGGTCTGAAAGTCGAAGGTCGAAAAGTCCAAAGTCCGAAATGCCAAGCGCGTTGCGGATTCGGAAGCGCTTGAACGGCAGTATTTTCGACCTTGGACCTTGAGACTTCCGACTGCCTTGCCGGGAGATTGTTACTTCCACATCCTTGCCCTCGGCGGCCCGATCTGTGCTAGATCTAACCATGCGCATGGCTGGCGTGATGACCCGCTGCCTCGGAGCGGCGGTTGTTTGCCTCACGCTTGCCGCTTCACCGCAGGCCCGTGGCAGTGACGCGCCTCCCCGCATCCTCCTGCTCTTTTCCCACGACCGGCTGCTGCCTGCCAACATCGAGATCGAGAAGGGCTTCCGCGACGCCCTCGCCAAGCACTCGGCGCCCGTCGATATCTGTTCCGAGTTCCTCGACATCGTCCGCTTTCCCGACGAGGCCCAGCAGGAGGGGTTGATGCGCTACCTGAACGAGCGCTACGCCGCGAGGCCACCGCAGGTCATCGTCGTTCTCGGGCCCCAAGGCCACGCCTTCGTGGCCGCAAACCGGCAGCAACTGTTCCCCGACACGCCGGTGGTCATCGGCGCGGTCGATGCCGACCGGATCGCCTCCGAACCCGTCCTTCCCAACTCGGCCGCGCAGACCGCCCAATGGACCGTGGCGCCGATCCTGCGCAAGCTTCCGAAGTGCCGCCCCGATCTCCGCAAGGTGCTGCTGGTCGCCGGCGACGCGCCTTTCGATCACAACTGGATCGAATCGGCGATGGCGGACGTCGCCGAAACGGAAACCCCGCTCGAGGTGACGGTCTCGGTCGGTGAGGACCTCGACACGCTCCGCCGGAAGGTCGCCGGACTGCCGGACGACAGTGTCGTCGTTTACCTCAGCTATTTCCTGACCCCCGATGGCATCGTCACCATTCCCCGGGACATCGGCAACGAGCTCGCCAAGGCGGCCTCCGTGCCGGTCCTCGGCAGCTACGACACCTTCCTCGGGGACGGCGTGACCGGCGTCTGCGCGGTGCCTTTCAGTGACGAGGGACTCGCCATCGGTGAAATCACCCTCCGCCTCCTGAAGGGCGAGCGGGCCGACGATATCGGCATCCTTCCACCCGCCGAACCCCGCTTCATCTTCGACGATCGTCAACTCCGCCGCTGGGACTGGGACGCCGATGACCTTCCGGCCGGCAGCGAAATTCGCTTCCGCCCGCCCGGCTTGTGGGAAGCGCACCGCGGGGCGGTGCTTGGCGGCACGGCGGTCCTGCTCCTCCAGAGCGGCCTGATCACCGGCCTGGTGCTGGCGCGGCGCCGCCAGAAACATGTCGAAGCCCGACTCCGGCGCTCGGAGGGCCGCTTCGCCGGGATCTTCCGCGGCAGCCCGTCGGGCATCGCGATTGTCCGCGATGCCGACGGCACCCTCGTCGATCTCAATCCGGCCTGGGAACAGCTCACCGGCAGATCCCGCTCCGAATGCGTCGGCCGCAGCCTGCTGGACACGGGATTCCTGATCGAGGGCGACCCCGCCGAACGGCTCGAGGCCTTCCTCCACTCCGGCCGACAGCTTCGCGGATACGAACAGCGGGTGCTGACGGCGAACGGAGACGAGCGCCTGCTGAGTCTCTCGACCGAGCGCATCCATCTTCACGAGGAACCTTGCCACGTGGTCATGGCCCGCGACGTCACCGGCCAGCGCGAAGCGAACGAGGCCCGGCGCCAACTTGCCCGCTCGTCGCGCCTCGCGATGCTGGGGGAAATGACCGCCTCCATCGCCCACGAGGTGAACCAGCCCCTCGGCGCCATTCTCAGCAATGCCGATGCCGCCGGCCTGCTCCTCGACCGCCCGGAACCACCGCTCGACGCGGTGCGGCAGATCCTTTCCGACATCCGTCGCGACGATCTGCGCGCCAGCGAGGTCATCCGGCGCGTTCGCAACCTCGTCCGGCGCGGCGAAACCCGCCGCGAACCGCTGGAGATCCCGCGGCTGATCCACGAGACGGCGCGCCTGCTCGATGACAGCGCCCGCAAGCGGGGAGTCGAGATCGGCTTCGAACTGCAGGACGACCTGCCGGAGATCCGCGCCGACCGCGGTCAGCTCGAACAGGTGCTGCTCAATCTCATGCTCAACGCCATGGACGCGATGGAGGCGATCCCGGTGGCGCGGCGCAGGATCACGCTTCGGGCCTCGCGGCTACCCGAAGACATGGTTAGAATCACGGTGAGCGACTGCGGGAGCGGCATCGATCCCGGACATCTCGACAGGCTTTTCCAGTCCTTCTTCACCACCAAGTCCGAGGGAATGGGTCTCGGACTTGCCCTTTCCCGCTCCATCGCCGAAGTCCACGGCGGTGGCATCCGGGCCGAAAACGCACCTTCCGGTGGCGCCGACTTTCATCTAGAGCTGCCAATCCAACTTCCCGCACACCCATGAACATGCCCGACACGCCGGTGGTTCATCTCGTGGATGACGACGACTCGCTCCGGACCGCCCTCGGGCGCCTGCTGGAGGCCGCAGGTATGTCGATGCGCAGCTACGCATCGGCCGCCGATTTCCTGCTCCAGCGGGTGGAACCGCTGCGCGGCTGCCTGGTGCTCGACGTCCGCATGCCCGGTGGCCCGGGAGGGCTCGAACTCCAGCAGGCGCTCGTCCGCCAGGGCGAGACCCTGCCGCTGATCTTCCTCACCGGGCATGGCGACATCCCCATGAGCGTGCAGGCGATGAAGGCCGGTGCCTTCGATTTCCTCACCAAGCCGGTCGAGGGCGAGCGCTTCCTGCGAACCGTCCGTGCGGCGCTCGACGAGGAGGCCCGACGCTGGACGGCGGGCAGGCGACGGCGCGAACTCGCCGCCCGTCGCGGCAGCCTGACCCCGGCGGAAAGCGAGGTCTTCACCCGGGTGGTCGATGGCCTGCCGAACAAGGCGATCGCCGCCGAGCTCGGTTGCTCCGAGCGCACCGTGAAGGCGCACCGTTCCCAGGTCATGGCGAAGATGGGCGCCGCCTCGCTGGCCGATCTGGTGCAGGCGGCCGGCGAACTCGGCCCGCTGGCAGGGTGATCAAGCGAAGGAGATGGTGCGCCTGATGAAGAGGATTTGAAGGATGAACGTGATGAAATTGGGAATCTGAAACTCCGGCGGAGAGCGGATCTTCCGACAAGACCCCGGGAATCGAGAAACGAATCCTCTTCATCCTGACCATCAAGTCCATCATGCTCGCCATTTCCAAACGCTCCGCATGATTTCCTTCCGGGCTTGATCGCGCTGGCCCGCAGGCCGATTCGCACGATTCATGTTCTTCCGAACATTGTCCTCGGGGGCAGGGAATTTGCCCCAGGGGACAATTCACGGCGTTGCTCCCAACCGCCATGGTCCCACCTCATGCCCGACGTTGGCGACATGGTGGTCGTGATCGACGACGACGGCGGAATCCGCGAAGCGGTGCTCCGCCTGTTGTCAGCGGCCGGCCTTGAAGCCCGCGCCTTCCCCTCCGCCGAGGCCTTCCTCGACTCCGACCTTCTCGACCATACCTCCGTGCTGATCCTCGACATCCAGCTTCCCGGTCTCTCGGGCCTCGCGCTACAGCAACGGTTGCGCAGCCGGGGCTGCGCACCACCGGCGATCTTCATCACCGGCCAGGACCTCCCGCATCACCGCACGGCGGCCGGACAGCTCGACTCGCCCTGCTTCGCCAAGCCCTTCCACGGCCTCGAGCTGGTCGATGCCGTGCGCTCGCGGATGCCCGCCGCCTGACCCGCTCCCCTTTTCCATCCCCACATGAAGACATCCCAAAAACTGCTCGCCGAGTTCTTCGGCACGTTCTGGCTGGTGTTCGGCGGCTGCGGCAGCGCGGTCCTCGCAGCAGCCTTCTTCGCGATCGAGTCCCAGACTCCGATCAACCTCGGCATCGGCCTCGTCGGCGTCTCGCTCGCCTTCGGTCTCACCGTGCTCACCATGGCCTACACCATCGGCCACATCTCCGGCTGCCACCTCAATCCGGCCGTCACCATCGGCCTCGCCACCGGCGGACGCCACCCGTGGAACGAGGTCGGCCCGTACATCGTCGCCCAGGTGCTCGGCGGGCTCGCCGGCGCCGGAGTTCTGGGAATCATCGCCAGCGGTCAGGAAGGCTTCTCCTTCTCCGACGGCTTCGCGGCGAACGGCTATGCCGACCATTCCCCCGGTGGCTACACCCTGCTCGCCTGCCTGGTGGCGGAGGTGGTGCTGACCTTCTTCTTCCTGATGATCATCCTCGGTGCCACCGACAAACGGGCGCCCGCCGGCTTCGCGCCGATCGCGATCGGCCTCGGGCTCACGCTCATCCACCTGATCGGCATCCCGGTCACCAACCTCTCCGTCAATCCCGCCCGCAGCACCGGCCCCGCCATCTTCGTCGGCGGCTGGGCCATCCAGCAGCTCTGGCTGTTCTGGGTCGCGCCCATCGTCGGCGCGGCGCTCGCCGGCATCGTCTATCCGCGCATCGCAGGGTCAGGCGACTGAGACCGTCATTCCCCACCTCCTGCAATCCGTCATGAAATCCCAATTCATCGCCATCCTCCTCAGCCTGCCGCTCGTGGCGGAACCGCTTCCCTCGTGGAATGACACCGGCTCGCGCAAGGCCATCATCAGCTTCGTCGAGAAGGTCACCACCACCGGCTCGCCGGACTACGTCGAGCCCGCGGAACGCATCGCCACCTTTGACAACGACGGCTGCCTGTGGTCGGAACAACCGCTGTATTTCCAGCTCATCTACGCGATCGACCGGATCAGGGCGACCGCCGACCAACATCCGGAGTGGAAAGACACCGAGCCCTTC
Organism: uncultured Verrucomicrobiae bacterium; assembly: GCA_937957985.1. Classification (GTDB taxonomy): domain Bacteria; phylum Verrucomicrobiota; class Verrucomicrobiia; order Verrucomicrobiales; family Akkermansiaceae; genus Haloferula. The sequence goes on along the minus strand of CALGOH010000269.1, from coordinate 843 downwards.
GCCTCGGTGATCAAGGGCGACACCAAGGCCGCGCTGGCCGGCGGCGAGAAGGGACTGATCAAGATGATCGCCGCGACCCACGCCGGCATGACCACCGATGAATTCCGCGCCGCGGTCGCCGACTGGCTCAAGACCGCACGTCATCCGAAGACGGGACAACGCTACGACCGGATGATCTATCAGCCGATGCACGAGCTGTTGGACTATCTCCGGGCGAACGGCTTCAAGACCTTCATCGTCTCCGGTGGCGGCATCGACTTCCTGCGCGTCTTCGCCGAGGAAGCCTACGGCATCCCGCCCGAGCAGGTCGTCGGCAGCAGCGTCGCCGCGAAGTATGAGGTCCGCGACGGCAAGCCGGTGCTGGTCAAGACCCTCGACTCCCATTTCATCGACGACAAGGAGGGCAAGCCGGTCGGCATCCACCAGCACATCGGCCGCCGTCCGATCTTCGCCGCCGGCAATTCCGACGGCGACTTCCAGATGCTGGAATACACCACGTCCGGCGACGGCGCGCGCTTCGCGATGATCGTCCATCATGACGATGCGGACCGCGAGTGGGCCTACGACCGCGATTCCCACATCGGCAAGCTCGCCCGCGGCCTCGACGAGGGTCCGGACCGCGGCTGGACCATCGTCAGCATGAAGAAGGACTGGAAGACCATCCATCCCCCAGCCGAGTAGCAATCCCCAACAACGAACAACCGACAACGACATGAAACCAAGATACCTCGCGGCCGCGCTTTGCGGCCTTCTCGCCACGGCCTCGGCCGCCGACAAGAAACCCAACGTCCTCGTCATCTGGGGCGACGACATCGGCACCTGGAACATCAGCCACAACAACCG
>CALGOH010000268.1 GCA_937957985.1 uncultured Verrucomicrobiae bacterium | reverse complement strand
CCCCCGTCGTTGCCTTCTCTCTTTCTTTCGCTGCCCGCCTCCCGGGTGCGGAAGTGGCCTTTTCCGTCCTCGGAACCAGTGCCGCCTACACCTCGGGCTCGGCGGGCGGTGCAGCGACGCACACGCTCTCCTACAATCCGGGCGCCACGAGCACCGCGATCGTGGTCTCGGTGGTCATGGAATCGAACGGGGCTCCGTCGTCCGTCAAATTCGGCGGCGTGGACATGATCCCGGTTGTTGGTGCGTCCGGTAGCAATGTCGGAATCTACTACCTGAACAACCCGACGACAGGAGGAGCCTCGAATCTGACGTTCGACTACTCTTCGGTAACCACTGTCAATTTCATCGCATTTCAGGTGGTGTCGCTCAATGCGAGCGATTCGATCGAGGTCACGGCGACGGCTACCGATACCGATTCCAACCTCACGCTTGCCGTTCCCACGGCTGATAGCTTTGTGATGGCTGGCTACAATTTCAATCAGGGATCCAACGGAGCCTCGGCCAGTGCCGATTCGCCCCTTACCCCGATGTTCGGGAATTTCATCAACAGCGGCGGCGGGGCCTTCGGATATGAGAACGGCGTGGCCGCAGGAAATCAGAACTACTCGTTCACCTTGGGAGGTCCGGGGTCTCCGTCGGACCGCAGAGTGACCGCCGCATCCTTTAATGTGGTTCCCGAACCAGGTTCCGCGGCGTTGATCGGCGGCTTGGGCCTCCTGGCCCTGTTGCGCCGCCGACGGGCCTGCTGATCGGTCCCAAGAGGCCATGCAAGCAACCATGGCTCGATGCGAGCCAATCCGAGCCCGTGCGCCCGAGCGACAATCTGGCAGAAGGGTCTTTTTCAAAAATCCGATGATCTCGCCCGAACTCCTCGCTCTCCGCACTCGATCGCTTGCCCAGTTCGCCGGAATCTCCATTCTCGCCGCCCCGCTTTCCAACGCCGGCATCACGCCCGTCAACACGGGTGAGCTCGATGACACGGGAAACAAGACCAGCTACACCAAGTCTTTCGATGCCAGTGGCGGGGGAAATCCCGTGGACAAGCTGATCGTCTCGGTGGCGACCGAGAGCAACCCGCCCGTGTCGGGCATCACCTACCATGGGGCCGCGCTGACGCTGGTCTCCGGCACCGGCTCCGCGACCGGCGGGAGAAACCGGGGCATCTGGGTTCTGGACAACCCCTACTCGGGCGGCGCGGCGGATCTCGTGGTGTCCGGGGACGGCGCGTCATTTTCTCACATGCGGCTCGGCATCGCCTCAATCTCCGGTTCGGCCCCCGGTTTTTCGGTGGCGAACCTTGCCGCTGATACCAGTGTCGGGCTGACGGTACCAGTCGATGGCAGTTTCGTCTTCGCTGCGTTTGCGGCGAACGATCAGGCCACGCCGGCTGCAGCATCGCCTTTGAGCCAGATCTTCGCTGTCAACTCTGACAGTGCGGCGGCCTCTGCGGGCCATCACATTGCTGCCACGGCGGGACCGGCGACCTACGCGTTCACCGGCAACACCACCAGTCCGCAGACCTCCGCCGTGGCCTTCGTGCCCGCGGACGCGGTTCCGGTCATCGTTTCCACGAGCCCGGCGGACGACGAGATCAACGTGGCGGGCGGAGTCGATCTGGTGGCGACCTTCAGCGAACCGGTGACGGCCGGTGTCGGCAACATCACGCTCAGGAAGAGCAGTGACAACAGCACGGTGGAGAGCTTCGACGTGGCTTCGTCCTCCCGGCTTACCTTCGACGGCCCATCCGTCACCATCGATCCGACCGGTGCCGTCGAGCCGGGTGTCGATTACCATGTGCTGATCGATTCAGGTGCGATCATCGACACTTCGGGTGGCGACGCCTTTGCCGGGATCGCCGATCCGAGTTCGTGGAATTTCGCTGGAGACAGCCCACCGGTCATCACCGGGCTGAGCCCTGCGGACGATGCGGTCAATATCCAGATTTCCGCCGACCTGGTGGCGAGCTTCAACGAGCCGGTCACGGCCGGCACCGGCACCATCACGCTCAGGAAGAGCAGTGACAACAGCACGGTGGAGAGCTTCGACGTGAGCACTTCGTCCCGACTCACCTTCAACGGCGCCGACCTCACCATCGATCCAACAGGTGACCTGGAGAGCGGCACCGAGTATCATGTGCTGATCGATGGCACCGCGATCGTTGACGGCGTGGCTCTGCCCTTTGCTGGAATCTCCGATCCGACCGTATGGAGCTTCGCCACCCGACCCGGCCTCGACACGGTCGACGGGCGGCTTGTTTCAATGGTCCAGGAGAACATCGACAACCCGTGGCCGGGGATCGGCGACCCCAACAATGCGCCCGGCGTCTTCTCCTATGCGCTGGCCTGCCTTTACCTCGATACGAATGTCGGTGAGGCCAACGATTTACTCTCCACCTTCTACAGTGGGAATCCCGTCCCAGACAGCGACACGAGCAGCTACAACGGCTACTTCTGGCAGCATATCCTCTGGCGCCTCTATCACGATCCCGCGATGGGCGTCCGGCTGACGCCGTCGGTGCGCTCGACGATCCAGGCAAACATGTGGCTCTGGCTGCGAACCCGCAGCACGCTTGCGGAGGCCCAGGGAAGTGAGTGGGTCATCCATGACAGCGAGAACCACGACGCGATGCAGAAGGGCAGCCATCTGATGTGCCTGGTCGCCCTCAAGGATGCGCCCGGCTACGGCCCGGGCATGGTGCTTGCCGATGGAGGCACGATTTCGGAGCACCTGGAAGCGTGGACCCAGTATTTCCTCCGCTACTTCAGGGTCCGAGCCCAGGAAGGCATCAATGTGGAGATCGCCAGTCCGATCTATGCCAAGTACTCGATGGGCGCCTACTACAACATCATGGACTTCGCCGACTCGCCGGCGCTCCGGGAGATGGCGAGAACCTTCATCGACCTCTACTGGGCGGATACGGCCTGCGACTGGACCCTGTCGGGGGTCCGCGGCGGGGGGGAGACCCGATGCTACAAGGACAACTACCTCCGAACCGGCACTTCCTATTCCTTTAATAGCCTGATGTGGGGCTACGGGTGGCACACCAACCCAAGCACCGTCCGCACCTATCCGCTGATCCCGGCTGTCAGTTCGTACCGGATTCCCGAAAGCATCACCGCCTGTGCGACCGATGCCAGCCGGCCCAACTTCCTCTACACCTCGCGTCGCTTTGGCCGCGGCGGTAACTGGGATGGCGACCGCAACTACACGGTGGTCTTCGACGGCGGGGATTCCAACCTGCGCAGGGACACCTTCGTGACCCCCGATTACAGCATGGGGACGTTCACGGTCGATATGAACAAGGCCTACATCGCGCTCATCGACCAGAACCGCGCCATGGGGGTGATGTTCGCTTCCGGGGTCAACGACCGGATCATGGTCTTCGGCAAGGGCGGGTCGGATCCCGACAAGAGTTTCGCGGACATCAGCGGGGTGACGCGCGAGAACTGCCTGGTGGTGCAGCGCGACCCGAACGCCTCGTCGCATGGCAATGCCACACTGGTTTTCCTTTCCCAAGCCGCCTGGGACAACCGGGTCGAATCCGGGGGCTGGTTCTTCACCCAACTGGGGAACGCCTATTGCGCCATCAAGCCGGCAGGTGGCGGCTACACCTCTGCTGTCGCTTCACAGGGCTATGAATTGACGCTCGGCGACCTGTGGGCGCCTGTCGTCGTTCAGATGGGCCAGGCTTCGGATTACCCGAGCTTCGGGGACTTTCAAACCTCGGTCATGGCCAATTCCTTCAGCTACGCGTCGGGCACCATGAACTACACCAGCGAGGCCGGGGATACCTTCACCTTCTACGCCAACACCAAGACGACCCCGCGGGTCAACGGGGCCACGGTGGACCTCAACCCGGCGAAGACCTACGACAGCCCGTATTTGTCGATGCTGCACGGGGCGGAGATGGCGACCTTCAGCTACGGCGGCTTTTCCGACCTCTTGTTGGATTTCGGCTATGATCCGGAGGTCGCCTCCCTGTCGCCCGCGGATGACGCGACGGGAATCGTGGTCGGCACCAACCTGGAGGTGACCTTCAACGAACCGGTGCAGGCCGGGACGGGCAACATCACCATCCGGAGACTGAGTGACGACAGTCTCGTCGAGGCCTTCGATGTCACAAACTCTCCCCGACTCACCTTTGACGGGCCGGTGCTGACGATCGACCCGAGCAGCCCGCTTGAGGCCGGCGTCGAATACGGGGTTCTCATCGATCCGAGCGCGGTCGAGGATCTGTCCGGCAACGCGTTCGCCGGGATTTCCGACAGCAGCGCGTGGAGTTTCACGACCGATGGCACGCCGCCGATGGTCGTTTCCCTGTCTCCACCGGACGACTCGATCGGGTTCTCGCCGGAAGCCAGCCTGATGGTGACCTTCGATGAGCCGGTGGTGGCCGGCTCCGGCGTCGTCACCCTCAGGAGGTCGAGCGACGACAGCACGGTCGAGAGCTTCGATGTGCCGGCTTCTCCGCGACTGAGCTTCGGCGTATCCTCTCTAACGATCGACCCCTCCGCGGATCTCGATCTGGCGACATCCTACTACGTGACCATCGATTCCTCCGCGGTTGAGGACCTCTCTGGCAATGCCTTTCCCGGGCTGGCCGGGAATGCCGCCTGGAATTTCACCACAAGCAACGGAATCTCTGCACCAATCGTCGCGGTCAATGATGGAAGTTTCGGCGGGAGCGCCCCCGGCGCGACCGTGACCCAGTCGATCGCCGTGGGGACCGGAGCCGACATGCTGATCGTGATGACCGCGTCGGAGTTGGGAAATTTGACCGGAAGTCCCATGTCGGTGACCTATGGTGGAGTGGCAATGAATCTGGCCACGGGCACTCAAGCAACGACCGGCATTTGGTATCTCGACCTCTCCACCTCTGGAATCACTGGAACCAACGTTGTGGTTGATATGTCGGGCTACGGCACACGAAACGGTTTTGCCGCCGGCTGGGTGTCGATTGATGGCAACCTGGGGGCGGGCGAGTCGATTGCCCTGCACAATGTGAACAACTCCGCCTCAACGGAGAATACCGTAAGCCTCACGACGACGGTGGAAACCTTCAACGTGGTCACCTTCAATGGAAACGGCG
>CALGOH010000267.1 GCA_937957985.1 uncultured Verrucomicrobiae bacterium | reverse complement strand
GTTGTTGGTCCAGCCGATTCCAATGGTCGCGCCGTCCCCAATGGAGAGGTCGCCGGTGTAGGTGGGGGTGGCATCGTTCCATGCAGTGGCATACTTTCCCGCAGGGATGACGACATCGAGCGCACCGGTAGGGATGGCAATGTCCCAATTGCCAGCATCGTTCCAAACGTCGGAGTCGTTGTCATTCGGCCCCGTGTAGGTCGTGGTCGAGGCGGTGGTGAAGCTCCAGGTGGTTGTGTCGTTGAGCACCAGATTTCCGACATCGCTGAAGTTCTTGACTACGCCGGCATCGAACTGGACGGCGTATTCCACCGCGCCGCCGAAGGGTGTGGTCGGATCGATGGTCAGCGTGTTTCCGGAGACCGAGACCTGGCTGGTATCGGTGACCGCGATGGTGGCGAAGGTCGTCGTGTTGGTGAGGTCCTGGATGGTGATGTTGCCGGTTCCGGTGACGATGTTTTCATCGAAGGTGGCGGTGAGCACGGCATCCGGGACGACTTCCGTGGCGTCGTCGGCGGGGTTGGTTGTTGAAAGCACAGGGGGGGTGAGGTCCTCTGCCGCCGTCGTGAAGTTCCAATCGCCCACGGAGGTGCCGGCGAAGGCGTTCGGCGTGTCGGCGGTGTCCTCCACGGCGGCGCCGTCGATATTGACCTCGTATTCCGTGCCGAACTCCAGATTGCCGGAGAGACTGATGATCACATCGGTCCCGGATGCGGTGACCTGCGCGTCGGGCAGATTGATCGTGAGGTTGCCCGAAGCGTCGTTGAGGTCGGTGATGGTGACGGTGCCCGAGCCGGTGAGGGCGATTTCCTCGCTGAAGGTCGCGACAAGGTCTGCGCCCGGATACACCCCGGTGTCTTCGTCTGCGGGATTTGTTGTCTCGATGATCGGCTCGATGTTGTCGGGACCTGAGTTATCGTTGAAGTTGGCAAGGATTTCCCCGGCAGTGAGCACCTGTCCGTCGTAGACGCGGATAAGCGCGAGCTGGCCGTCGAAGGACTCCGTGCTGCTCTGGCCACTTCCGCGCCCGCCGACGTTGGCACCACCGCGGGTACCGAAGGCGGCCGCATCGCCGCCGGACCAGTCGTTGTCGTCGTTCGCCGTGCCCACTGACACGCCGTTGACATACATCTCCGTCGCCCCACCGCCGGTGCGCGCGACGACTACCTGGATGAATTCCGAGGTCGCTGAACCCAGCAGCAGACTCGAGGGATCGGTATTCAAGTTGTAGCTGATCAGCGGTGAATTGCTGTCCTGCCCGCAGACCAGTTCGTTGTTGTCGATGAAGAAGCCGAGACCGGTACCGCCGCCGTCCTCGAAAATGATCTGACCGTTGGACGGGGACGGTGTCAGGTTGTCCGGCTTGAACCAGATCTCCATCGTCATCGCATTGTTCGACCAGTCGCCGGGAGCGTTCTGGAAGGAACGGGTGGTGGTGGTTCCAGTATCGACGAGGAGGGCGCCCGCCTCGTTCCCCGTCGAGCCACCGGGAAACTCGTAGGCGTGAGTGAACTGGGTCACCGTGGGTCCGACGGCCACCTTCTGGACCAGCGGGGAATCGTCGAGGAGGAGTTCCAGCCCCGAGGGATTGCCTGCGACCAGATCCTCGGCGCGGTCGTCGGTGTCTGGGTCGTTACTGGCGTCGATGAGAAAGTCGAATCCCGTGGTGACTTGGCCGTGGATCATCCCGACGAGAGCGGCGACGAGGAGGGTGGCAATGCTCTTGAGAGACGAATTCGGGTTCATCGTGAAGTGGTTTTGTTTTGGCATGGCTTCGCTTGGGATCAGCAGGGAATCGCGATCCGCGTAACCACGTTTTTTGAAGCCAACAAACCGACTCCTGCCCGACAAGGTCAAAATCCCTCAGGAGTTTGGTGACTCTGCATCGCTGGACTCCGATTCATTTCCGAATGCCAGATAGTCAATTCATGTAGATGAATTGAGCGGGTGAGGGTCCGGGTGGGTCCAGAACGAGATCCGCATTCAAAGACGCGGCCGAACAATTTCCGGGAATTTTTGGGGTCATCCCGTGGCCGAGGATGTCTCGATCGACCTCAAAGGAAGGTTGGTGCCCTCGGCCAAAAGGGAGACTGGCACCCCCGGAAGACGAGTCTAGACGCGCCTCCGCCGCAGCAGGCCGAGCGAGCCGAGGAGCAGGAGTGCGAGGCTGCCGGGCTCGGGGATCTGGCCGACGGTGAATCCGCTGTCGTCGGAGTATGCCCACTGATGTATCGTGCCGATGTTGCCGTTGTTGGGGCCGTCGGGGTCGAGCGTGACCTCCATCCAGCCGTACTGGGTGCCGGAGCCGGTCTCGATGGTGAAGGCGATGTAGCCGGACGAGCCGTTGGTGGGGAATCCGGAGTAGGGGGAAGTCAGGCTTCCGATGTCGGAGCTGAACAGGCTGTCGGGGTCGCTGTTGCTCGGGGTGCCCGATCCGCCGTAGCTGTTCAGGCCGAGGGACTGCGAGGTATTGGCGGCGATGTTGGTGCCGAAGGCGACATTCAGGATCTGGGATCCGGCGTCGCCGGGCGTTTCGACAAAGGGATTGAAGGTGGGGCTGTAGGCGATGCCGATCCCTCCGAAGAAGAAGTTCACGTCCCAGCTCGACGGCTCGGTGTAGCCCTGGGTGAAGGTGTCGAAGGTGATCGCGTCGGGATCGTCCGACGGCTCCGTGTCCGGCGGGTCCACCGCGAGGTCCAGGTAGACCCCGTTGAGGACCGTCGGGATGGCGATATCGACCACCCCGCTCCAGGTCACCGCCGCCCGGGCGCTACCGACCGCCAGCAGCATGCCGGCGGCCAGGAAACGGGTGGTGGAGCACAAGCTGCGGAGACGCTTCATGGACAGGCTGCTTCTGACGAAGGAGAATTACGCGCTGGAGGGCGGGGGATGCAAGCTAATCCGCGGGGGCGTCAGGGAGTCACCTCGGTCACCTCGACCTGGAAGAACCGGGCTTTCGGGCCGGAATCGAGAAACCAGGGGTAATCCACCTCGATCAGCTCATAGTCGCCATCGACCGCGAGTTGGACCGGGTTCAGCTCGGCCACCCAGTCGGGCGCGGTCTCGGCGGTGCTGGATTCCCAGTCGGAGAGGTCGGAGCTGAAGCGCAGGGAGTAGCTGACGCTGCCGGGATCGCCGTGATCGACGCGGCGGACGTAGCGGGCCTTGAAGGCCACCCCGCCCCCGCCCGGGAAGCTGTGCGTCACGGTCGGCGTGCCGGCGGAGAAGGTCGCAGGAGGCCCGGCGTTGTAAGTCAGCGAACCGAGAACCGGATCGGTCGGATCGGTGCCGAAGGCGAATTCGAGGAGGTTGGAGAGCGTGTCGTTGTCGGGATCTCCGGCCGTCGTCAGGTCGGGGCTGGTGAATTCCGAAAAGTCGTAGCTCGCGAGCCAGGTGTCGTAGGGGGAGGATACGGCACCGACGGAGGTGATGTTGATCACCAGATCGTTCCCCACGATCTGCGGGGCGTCGGCGGTCCAGTCGACCGGGAGATTGACCGTGGCCGGCACGCTGCCGGAGATGCCGCCGGCGGCGGTGGCCAAAGTGAAGGTGCCGGTGCTGGCCCCGCCGCTGGAGGTCAGGGTGAGCACCGAGTTGCTCTCAAAGGTGAGCGATCCGGAGATATCCAGCTTGTCGTGGCTTCCGGGTGCGGTGCTCAGGTCGAAGGTCAGGCCCGTGTTGTTCTCGAGGGTCTCATTGCCACTTAGGGTGCCGGTGCCGCCGAGGTACTGCCCGCTGTCGTTCCTGTCGTCAACTAAACCGTTGGCGGGGGAGCAGTCCCCGTTGATGATCAGGGTGCCGCCGTTGATCGTGGTCGTGCCGGTGTAGGTGTTGTTGCCCTCGAAGACGAGGGTGCCGTCGCCTTCTTTATCCAGCTTCCGGGTGCCGCTCTGCGAGACGACGCCGGTAATAACCGCATAGTCGCTGTCGCTGTCCGGATTGTCAGTCACCTGGATATTGCGGTCGCCGTTCAGGATGATGCCGTTTTGGAAAGTCACCACGTCATCCGCCGTATCGGATCCCAAGTAGAGCGGGTCCTGGCCTCGGAATCCGGCGTTGGTGTCACCCCAATTCAAGGCTATGCCACCTTCGAGGTTTACGGTGAGAGGACCGCCATTGGCCGCGAAGCCGCCCTTGTTGTTCCAATACACCTCGCCGTTGCCGGTGCCGATGTTGCGGGTGAAGCTGCCGCTCGACTCAAGGACGCCATTGTTGAAGTAGAGCTTGGCTGAGGTCGGCAGGCCGACGCCGTCGGTGGCGCGGACCACGCTGCTCGGGCCGGAGTTGCCGACATACAGGATGCCGGTGCCGAAGTTGTTCGCTCCGCCGAGCACCAGTGTGCCGCTGCCTTCAATCGTCAGGTTGCGGTTGTTGCTGCCATCGCGCTCGATGTTGCCCGAGAGGATGGAGATATCGTCATTGCTGGAGGAATTGTTGAAGAGTCGGATGTTGCGGTTGTTGTCGAGGTCGATGTCGTTGGTCAGCTCAACTGATGCAGTGGAGGTCGGCGAGCCCAGTTGGAGGACCTTGCCGTTGAAGCCCGTGCCGGCGCTCCAGTCGATCTCCGCAGCAGAATTTAGAGTCACCGTCAGCGCGGAACCGGTGGCCGCGAAGCCGCCATTGCCACTGAAGAAGACATCGTTGGCACTGCCCAGGTCAACTGCAAGAGCCCCGCTGTTCAGCCAGATCGCCGGATCGCCTCCGGGTGAACCGAAGTTGACATTGCCCGCGGTCAGGTTGGCCGTGCCGGAAGAGAGATAACCGTTGACGAGCAGCGCATCGCCGGAGGCACCGGAGTTGTCGCCGGAAAGCGTCAGCGTGCCGCCGCCGTAAACAGCGATGTCTCCGCTGAGCGTGTTGTCGCCGGATAGCTCAAAGCTGCCGCCGGCAGGGAACGGATCGCTGGTCGGGCCGCCGTCCTTGTTGCCGATGACCAGCGCGAGGCTGGTGCCGACATCGCCGATGTTGCCGGCGTAAACCTGGTCGCTGGAGGCGGCCAACCCGAGGTTGACGTTGCCGACATAGGACACCGTGTTGCTGCCGGCGCCAAGGCCGGCCAACAGGCCGCCGATGCTGCCAGCGCCGCTGGTGGCCGTGCTCCAACCGCTGCCACCCACATGGGCGACCAGGGTGGCTCCGTCGTTGACGGTGACCGTGCCGGTCGAGGGCATCGCTCCCGTCGAACGGAAATACAAGGCACCACCGTCGATGGTGGTGCCGCCGTCATAAGTATTGGCACCGAGAAGCATCAGGGTGCCGGGACCGGTCTTGGTCAGGCTGCCGCCCGTGCCGCTGAGGTCGCCTTCCATGGTCGCGTAGGATCCGCGGCCGGAGCCGGAACCGGTATAATTCACCTCCACCGTGCGATTGGCGGCACCCAGGTTGAACGGATTCTGTGTGCGCAGCACCGTAGAGGCGCCGAAGTCATTGAGCACCAGCGTGCTCGGGTTGAACGTCGCATCACCCCAGTTCACTACGGTCGAGTTGTCGGTGAACTTGATGAAAGCGTTGCCGGTGGCATCGCCCTGCAAGTTGCTGAAACCCGCACGCCCGCCGGTGATCTGGATTTCGCCGCTGCCCGTGCCGAGGTCGCGGGTGTGGTAGTAGTAGGCTTCGACGATCGCATCGTTGATCTCGAGGTTGGACGCGGCCGGCAGGTTCTCGCCACCCCACGTGTTGTTCCAACTGGAACCGAACTGCAGGGTGCCTCCCAATACTCTGGTCGGCCCGTTGTAGTCGTTCCAATCCGCGACGGTACCTGTATTGGCACGGTTGAGAATCAGCTCGCCGGCACCGGTCTTGGTCAGGCCGCCGCTGGTGCCCGTATCGAATACCTGTTGTTTGAACTCTGTTTTGACACCGGTGTAGTTGCCCTGATCCACCTTGATGGTGCGCTGCGCGTCGTTGAGATCGAGTCTGTTGTCGAAGGTAACAGAAGACCCATTGTTTGAGTTGATCGACTGGAACTGCAATACTGATGGATTGAACGTGGCGGAACCCCAGAGGATCGGGGTGTTGGCATCGTTGTTGAGCCGGACTGTCAGGCCTGCACCACCGTGCTGGCTGAAGCCGCTCTCGCCGCCGGTGATTTGGACGTGTCCACTTCCCGTTCCAAGTGAGCCGGTGAAGGATTCGTTCCAGTAGGCTTCGACGACGCCACCGTTGAGCGTCAGGTTCCCAGGCGTCCCTCCGATATACCCGGAGGTCTGCACACGCAGCAGGCCACCATTAACGACGGTGTCTCCCGTGTAGCTGAGGGTTCCACCTGAGAGCCAGACTGATCCCGGGCCTTCCTTGACGAAACTACCCGCCCCGCTGATTCCCTGATTGAAGTAGATGCTGGCCGT
>CALGOH010000266.1 GCA_937957985.1 uncultured Verrucomicrobiae bacterium | reverse complement strand
GGCAGCCCGGATGTCGACGACGTGATCCAGGAAACCAATGCCGCGATCTGGGAGAAACGGGGCGATTTCCGGATCGGGACGAACTTCAAGTCGTGGATGTTCTCGGTCGCCAAGTTCAAGGTCATGGCGGTGTGGCGGGAACATCAGCGACGCCGGGTGTGGGCGGTGCCGGACGAGACACTGGCCCGCCTGATCGAGCGGATCGAGGACGGGGCGCTGGGTGCCACCGAGGAGCGCCAGGAGGCCCTGCGGGCGTGCCTGTCCCGCCTGCGGGTCGAGGATCGCAATCTCGTCCTGCGACGCTACATCGGCGCCCTCAGCCTCGATGAACTGGCCCAGGAGGTCGGCCGCAAGAAGGACAGCCTCAAGGTGTCGCTCCACCGGATCCGCGCCGCACTGAAGGCCTGCATGCAACGACGAATCGAACTGGGGGGCATCCAGTCATGAACGAGTTCCAGACAGCTGACGGCCGACTCGATCAACCGAAGCTGGCGATGGCGCTGCTGGAGTTGGAGGCCGGCACGCTTCCCCCTTCCAGGCGCGACTCGTTGATGGCCCTCATCGAGCACTCGCCGGCGGCTCAGCGGGCCTACCTCGAATATTTCGAGACTTCGTCGCTGCTGGCGGTCGAGGCCTCGACGGTGGCGGAGGAGGTCCGGTTGCCGATGGTCGGATCGAGGCGGCTGTTCATGCGTTCGTTGACTGCGGCGGCGGCAATTCTGATTCTCGGTGTCGCCATCGCGACCCTGATCAGGATTTCCCAACCCGCGCCTCCCACGCTGAAGCTCACGGCAGCGGCGGAAACCCGCTGGCAAATCGATGGAGGAGATCAGGATGTCCGGTCACGCGAGGCGCGCCTGCGCCCGGGTGCCCGCGTGCGGGTGAATTCCGGGGTGCTCGAGATGCGCCTGGAGAACGATGCGGTGATGCTCGTGCAGGGGCCGGCCGACATCAGCCTGCCGACACCCGATCAACCGGTGGTTCACAGCGGCTGGCTCTGGGTGGACTCGGGACCGTCCCGGCAGGCCTTCGAAGTCGCCGCACCCGGCCTGCGGATCCGGAACCTCGGCACCCGGTTCGGGGTCGGGGCGCAGCCTCAGGCACCCCCGGAAGTTCATTTGATCAGCGGGAAACTCGAGCTCGTTCGAACCTCCACGCCGGACCAAACCCTCGGGATCACGGCGGAAGGGACGGGGCTCGCCTTGCCGGAGTTCGAGGATCCGGTGGCGATCGAACTCGCGGACGATCCCTTTCCGCAACTGGCCGACCTGCTGGCGGCTCCGGCGACCCATGCAACGGTGGTCCGCAGCCAGAATCCCGCCGGGTATTGGACATTTGACGAAACGGAAGGTTTCAGCCTGAGAAACGAGGTGGATGCGGGACCCACCGGTACTCTGAATCTGAACGCCGTCACCCGCGAGCCGGGGGCGGGAACGGCAGAGGGCTACCAGGGTTTCGCCCCGCGCAACCGCGCCCTGGCATTGAGCCGGAGGGTCGCGGGAACCGGCGCCTCGCTTGGGGCGGTTCCGCGGCACGAAGGTCTTCTCTTCGAGCAATCCTTCGATGCGACGGGTTTGCTCAACGGACGTGAGCCCCGACGCTTGATCGCCGGAAAGCCTTGGAAGGCAGCGCCCCAGTTCCACGCCGACGGAAAGGTCACTGGAGGACCGGGCAGCGCGACGCTCGCCTTCGAACCGGTGGACGGCGTGATCTACACGCTCGAGGCAAGCATCCAGGGCCTCACCGGCCACGGCTTGGTGGAAGACTGGATCGCCATCGGTTTTGCCAGCGGACAATCCGACGAAGCTGGCGAAAACCACCGCTTCCTCGGGGATGCAGTGGTCGGGCGTGCCTGGATGCTCTTCAGGAAATCCCCGGAAGGCCCGGCGCACCGGTGCCACCTCAGCGGCATCTCCGACCCGCAGGATTGGCTCGACTGGAGCGGCGGTGCCGGCGGCGACATCGAGCTCCGGGTGGTGCTCGACACCACCGAGGGTCGCGGAGCGTGGGCGGCAACCTGGTATGCGCGTCGGCCCGGCGATCCCGGGTTCCGAAGGGTCCGCGAGCGGACACGGCTGCCCAACGAAGACATCGATTCCGTCGGCATCGCGCTGACCGGCGAGGACACCCGGGCGAGGATCGTGCGCTTTTCCCTGTCCGCCGACGGCGCGCCCGACCCGAAGCTGCTGAACCCGAGGGCCGATGGTCCGCTGTCGATTCAAAGCCGGACAGGATCGATTTGTTGCTGGTTCCGGCGCAATCCGGACACCCGGGGACCGGTCATCATCTGGTCGGTGGGAGCCGATCCGGCGGATGATTCGCTGCATCTCGAGGTCGATGCCGACGGAACCGCGCGCTTCTTCATGGAGAATGGGCGCTATGACATCCTGCTGAAATCGGAATCGTCACTGCACAGCGGTAGGTGGCACCATCTTGCCGCCACCTGGACCGCCTACACCGCCGACCTTTATGTCGACGGGGTGCCCGTTGCCGGGGAGCGAAGGCACGGCAGCTCGCCCGGAAACACCTTCTCCGAATTGCGCATCGGGCGGCCTCACCCGCAGCAAGGCGACCCCGGCCCCGTCGGCAGCATCGACGAGGTGGCCATCTGGGACCGCAGGCTGAGCCCGGTCGAAATCATGCAGCAGCATCTTTCGGCAGTCGGGTCCACCGGGCCGTGATCCGGAACGACCGCCCGAGGGGCCCGAGCCGTTCCTGACTCACCACTCGATCCCCACCCCTTCCTCGGGGATCAGGATGTGCTTGCTGATGCCCAGCCGGTCGGCCTCCTGCAGCAGACGATCGACCGCCTCGCCGGGTGCCTCGTTGCCGAGCGGGAAGGTGTCGTAGTGCATCGGGATCATGATCTTGGCCCCGATCTCGGCGAAGGCGCGGACGGCCTCCTCGGGGTTCATGTGGACGTCGCGTCCGCTGGGCGCGTCGTAGGCGCCGATCGGCATCAGCGCGACATC
The DNA here is from genome assembly GCA_937957985.1 of uncultured Verrucomicrobiae bacterium. GTDB lineage: Bacteria > Verrucomicrobiota > Verrucomicrobiia > Verrucomicrobiales > Akkermansiaceae > Haloferula. Next base: position 17,688 of record CALGOH010000266.1, on the reverse strand, counting down.
GATGCCCGGACAGCGGCGACCGATTTCGGCGAAGCCGTCGAACCACGCGGAATCACCGCAATGAAAGACGCTCTTGCCGCCGGCCTTGATGAGGTAGCCGCCGTAGTCGCGGTGGGTGTCGTGCAGGTATCGGGCGCCCCAGTGGTGGCTGGGCGTATGAACGATGTGGAGTTCGTCGAGTTCGAGCTGCTCCCAGACCTTCATCTCGTGGACCTCGGGGAAGCCGAGCTTCTTCACCAGCGACCCGCTGCCCTTGGGCACCACGATGCCATCGCGGGCCTGCAGCACCTTGAGGCTGGGCTTGTGGAGGTGGTCGAAGTGGGCGTGGGTCACCAGCACCAGGTCGAGCTCGGGGATCCGGTCGAGCGGCAGCCCCGGCTCGCGCTGGCGCTTCACGATGCCGTGCCAGCGGGCCCAGTTCGGATCGATCACGATCGTGTGATCGGCGAACTGGAGGAAGAAGCCGGCGTGGCCGATCCAGGTCACCCTCACCGCACCGTCCTCCGGCGGCTCAAGCACCGGGATCTGGACCTCGCCGTTCCGCCTCCGGAACATCCCGGGCACGATGCGGTGACGGAAGAACTTGTAGTTGCGCTGCGGCCAACCCTTCTGTGGAAGGATCCCCGAATAGTGCGCGCTGGCGCGCTTCCCCCTCGGTCGCTTCTTGTCCATGCCCCTTGATCAAGCGCCCGCCGCCGACGCATACGCCTTGGAAATGCGGTCCGCCCAATCGCGGGCCCGCTCCGCGAAGCTGCGGTCGTCCCCCGCGTAGGAAATCCCCCGCGACACGTTGATCACGTCCGGAGCGCTGCGGCCGGCACCGGCGAGCACGGCGAGGTCGCCGCCCTGCGCCCCGAGACCGGGGACCAGCAGTGGCGCCTCGGGCATTTTCGCCAGCACATCGGCGGCATTGGTGAGCCCGACGACGTAGCCGGTGTCCGTGGCGCGTCCCTCCCCGCCGGCCCGGTCACCCAGGGCGGTCACCAGTTCGAAGACCGAGCGTCCGTCGGCCAGCGACTGGCGCTGAAAGTCGGCCGAGCCGGGGTTGGAGGTCACCGCCAGCAGGTAGATCCCCTTGCCCTCCCAATCGAGGAAGGGCTCGATGGAATCGAAGCCGAGGAACGGATTGAGCGTCACGGCATCGACCTTCCAGTGCTCGAAATAACTACGGGCGTAGTATTTCTGGGTCTCGCCGATGTCGCTGCGCTTGGCATCCAGGATGACGGGCACTTCGTCGGGCATCGCCTCGAGAAGCTCGCCGAGGATCTCGATCCCGCGCAGGCCCATCGCCTCGAAGTAGGCCATGTTCGGCTTGAAGGCGGCGGCGTACTCCCAGGTCTCGTCGACCAGCCAGCGGAGGAATTCCGGCACCGCCTCGATCCCGTCGTCACCGGGCCGCGGGTCGATCCCCACGCAGAGCCGGGAGCCGGTGGCCTCGATCCGGGCCTGAAGTCGTTCAGCGTAGCGCATGGCGGCACTCTGGCTCCATCGCCCGGGGTCGGCAAGGGCAAGGCGTTTGGAGGCGGCGCGCCCCCGCGCCGCAACCCTCGGTTCGGATGCCACGCAGCCGGTTCGCGGGCCGGGGGCGACCCGCCTCCAATCAACCCGGCAGCCGCATCCGGGTGCCGCGGAAGACCTTGCGACCGACCTGGCGCTCGGTGACCATCAGAAAGACGAGCGCACCGAACTGGACTGCCAGCAGTCCGATCTTGGCGGACAACCCGAGCTCGAACAGCTTTCCGAAGCAGCCGCAGTCGGGATCCAGGCCCCGCGCCAGCGCCTGGCCGTTGACGAAGAGGAAGACCATGGTCAGCGCGAGCTGCACCCGCACCGCCCCGCGGTGCAGGAAGCTGGCGATCAGGCACAGGCCGGTGAGCAGTTCCAGCCACGGCACGAAATACGCGACCATCAGGTTCCACGGATCCTGGAGGATCCCGAATTCCGCGACCTGGCGGGAAAAGGCCGGGGCGCCCACCCGGAACAGCTTGTCGCCCCCGATGCCCGCGAACCACACGCCGAGGATCACGCGCAGGCTCAGGATCGTGTACTCGAAGGGAGTCTTCGGCTGCATCGGCCGGACTCTAGGAAAGCCCGGGCCCCGCCTCCAAGCGAAGAATCGACTCGCCCGACGCGCCGGCATTTCCTACAGGAACCCATGCTCCGTACGATTCTGTCGCTGCTGGTGGCCATGATGGTCCTGCCGGTCTGGGGCGGCTCCAAGAAGGCCGGGCCCGTGGTGCCGGACTACGATCTGCGCGAGGGGGACATCGTCTTCCAGGGCAATCCGGGGGCCCAATCCGATGCCATCCGCGACGCCACCGGCTCGCCCTTCACCCACTGCGGCGTGGTGTTCCGACACGAGGGCCGATGGCATGTCGTCGAAGCCGTGCAGCCGGTGCGCACCACTCCCCTCGACCAATGGATCGGGCGCAGCCTGCCGGGCACCTACCGCGCCTACCGCCTGAAGCAGGAGCTGGAAGCCGGAGGCGTCGAGAAGGCGCGGGCCTGGGCCGGACGTCAGCTCGGCAAGGACTACGACCTCAAGTTCCGCTGGGACGAGGGCGCGCTCTACTGCTCGGAATTCGTCTGGAAGCTCTACAGGGAGGGCGGCATCGAGCTGTGCCGCCCGAAGACCTTCCGCGACTACAAGCTCGATGCCCCCACGGTGAAGGCGATCATCGACCAGCGCTACGGCGGCCTCGGCAACCTGCCCCTCGACGAAACCGTCGTCGCCCCGGGTGACCTCGTGCAGTCCCCTCTTCTCGTCGAGGCCCCACGGCAAGCTGCGAAGAGAATAGACTGACCGCCCTCAAAAATGCCCCGGCCACGAGCATCGATTCTCTTGAGGATCCTCATTCCAACTGCTGTAGGAGCAGTGCTGATCGGAAAGTGGCTGCCTCGGCCATCTCACGTGGAGCCTGATGCATCGATCCGAGAACCCTCACCAAAATCCAGTGACCGAGCGCAAGTCAGTCACGATGAAGCCGCTGACTACATCCCCGAGCTTGCTCCAGACAAAGGAAAGCTACCAAACACGATTCGGAACCTTGCAATCCAGATTGAAGCCGAAGCAGCCCAGTGGCAACGAGAGCACCCCCGCAATCGAAGATTTCATCGCCTGCAAGCCGCCCACCTCGATCAGAGAGTTGCCGATCTCGGCACCCGCGAGATCAAGATCCTCGCTGACTGGCAATTGAGGGGCCCCCTGCCACACATCTCTTTACTCTCGCACAACAGAGCCCTCAGCCACGCCTTACTTCGTGAATGGGCGTTCCGCGAACCAAACACCGCTCACGCGGCAGTCGAGGCCTACGCTGCGGACAAAAACTACAATGCCGAATACGTCTCATACGAACTCTGCGAAGTGTTCAAGGGCCACGCACGCCGGAACCCTGAGGAAGCATGGAGCCGCTACAGCGACTACGAAGCCGTCCCAGAGCTCTTACGCGCTCTTGGTGGAACAGGTGAGACTCTTCAAGCCATCATCAGTGAATGGGCGAAGAGCGATCCAGACGCCAGTTGGGAGGCTCTCACCGGGCGCGCCTGGGACTCCGTAGAGTTCGACCAAATTGTCGAGGCCTACGCTTTCGGGCTTCCTGATGGGCAGGACTGGCGGGCACTCACCTCAAGGGCACTCACGGAAGCAGATCAACGCAAAAGTGGATACGAAACCTCGATTCCAACACCTTTCGCTGCGCGCTGGCTGGCTGAGAATCCTTTGGCCACCCTCGAATGGTATGCCGATCTAATCATGAAATTTCGCATCAAGGGAAGGAGCCCCACAAACAACCCCGATCCCGAGCAGTCGATCAGCTCCCACACAGTAATCAAGTCTGGCCTTATCGCTTATTTGCATCACGCAGACCACCCAATCTCTGATCGGACCAAAGCTGTTCTCAACCAAGTCATCGAGTCTGGCGATATTCATCTCGCCGCCGAATCCATGCGCACCTTGATCGATCTCCATCTCGACCAAGACGAGTTGCACTTTCTTGATCTAATCGTCAAAATTCCAGACCAATCGTCCCGGGAAGAACTGCTGCTTGATGTCATCCGAAGCACTCAGGTCGTCCCTGTCTCCAGCGATCCTTTTGCCACGCCAACCCCCGGTGAACCCATGGTGAACCCTGCCGAGAAGCCCATCCGAGCGCTTATGCGACAGATGAGACTCTCGCCCGAAGCGACAGCTGCGGCCAATGCCGCATTCGCCGAGATCGAGGCCAAGAGTGCCAGAATCCGCGATGAGCCCAACGACTTTTGATCCTGCCGCCTCAGCGACTAAAGGTTCATCAAACGTGGATTTTGAGGTTTAAAGTTTCGGCTTTCAAGTTTCCCTTCGGGCGTGTCCGTCACCGATCTCCTCCAAGACCTCGTCCGTGTCCCGTCGGTGAATCCGGACAATGCGCCCGGCACCGACCGGACCGGCGAAGGCTGGCTGGCCGCGTGGCTCGCCGAATGGCTCGAGCGGATCGGAGCGACGGTCGACCTCGAAGAGATCAAGCCCGGCCGTCCGAACCTGATCGCCCGCTTCGCGCCGCTCGACGGCCGACCGCGCATCCTGCTCGGGCCGCACCTCGACACGGTCGGAATCGAGGGCATGACGATCGAGCCCTTCTCCGGCGAAGTGCGCGACGGCCGGGTGTGGGGCCGCGGCGCCTGCGACACGAAGGGGCCGATGGCGGCGATGCTGTGGGGATTGAAGCAGAATGCTGCGTTGCTCCGCGAAGCCCGGGTCGCGGTCGATTTCGTCGCCTTCATGGGCGAGGAATCGGGCCAGTGGGGTTCGCGGGATTTCGCCCGCAGGCACGGTGCCGACTACGAATTCGCGATCGTCGGCGAGCCGACCGACCTCGACATCGTCCACGTCACCAAGGGCTCGCTGTGGGCGACGCTGCGGACCACCGGCAAGGCCACCCATTCCTCCCAGCCGGAAAAGGGCGACAACGCGGTGGTGAAGATGGTCCGGGCCCTGCCCGCCTTCGAGCAAGCGCTCCGCGAGCGGCTGAGCGGCTTCACTCATCCGGTGCTCGGCGGCTCGACGCTCAACATCGGCGTCATCCGCGGCGGCAGCCGGCCGAACGTGGTGCCGGACCTGTGCGAGGCCGAGATCGACCTGCGCACCACGCCATCGCTCGTCGAGGCGGGTGGCGGCTTGGCGCTGGTCCGCGAATGCCTCGACGGAACCCCGCTGGAATTGGTCGAGCCCCACGACAACCCGCCGATGGCGACGCCCGGCGACCACCCATGGATCGAGCGGATCCGAGCGGTGCGGCCGGAATCGAAACCGGTGGGCGCTCCCTGGTTTTCCGATGCCGCCCACCTCTCCGCCGGCGGGATCCCCTCGGTCTGCCTCGGCCCCGGGTCGATCGACCAGGCGCACACCTGCGACGAGTTCATCGAAGTCGCCGCGCTCAAGGAGGGCGCGGATTTCTTCACCTCGCTGATCCGCCAGATCGCCACGGCTTGACCCCGAGCAGGTAAGACTGCATCTTACCCGACGTGAAAACGCGCGTTTCCAGCAAAGGGCAGATCGTGCTGCCGGCCGAGTTGCGGGAGCGCGACGGGGTCCGTGCGGGGCAGGAATTCGAGATCGAACGGATCTCCGCGGGGGAATACCGGCTGCTGCGCCGGGCGCCCGCCAATGACGGCATCGTGGACTGGCTGCTCTCCTGCCCGGTGAAGGACTGCTTCGAACCGCTGCCGCGGGGCGACTCCACCGACTCCATCCGCCCGGAGTTCTCGTGAGATTCCTGGTCGATGCGAACGTGCTCTCGGAGCCGACGCGGTCCCGGCCCGAGCCCGCGGTGACGGCGTGGCTGCGCGAGCACGAATCCGAACTGGTGATCGACCCGGTGATTCTCGGCGAGATCCGCTACGGAATCCTGATTCTGCCCAAGGGCCGGAAAAGAAAACTTCTCGAATCGTGGTTCGAGGGGGGAATCGCGCGACTCCGCAGACTTGAGTGGACGGGCGAATGCGCGCTTGTCTGGGCCGAACTCCTGGCGACCCTGCGCCGCAGGGGCCGAAGCATCCCCATCAAAGACAGCCTGATCGCCGCCACCGCGCTGCGGCACTCGCTCACCGTCGCCACGCGCAACATCGCCGATTTCAAAGCCGCGGGTGTCCCCGTCATCAACCCCTTCCCCGATCTTCCGTCTTGAGTGTTCCGTCTTCCCCGATGACCACCGTCCTCGACATCCTCGACAAGGGCACGGCCTACCTGGAAAAGCGCGGCATCGAGGACGCGCGGCGCAACATGCAGATGCTCGTCGCCCACCAACTCGGCTGCACCCGCATGGAACTCTACCTGCGCTTCGACGAGCCGATGGAGGAAGGCGACCTCGACCCGCTGAGGGAGTCGCTGAAGAAGCGCGGCGACGGAATGCCCGTGCAGCATCTGGTCGGCTCGGTCGGCTTCCGGCAGCATGAGTTCAGGACCGATGCCCGCGCCCTCATCCCCCGCCCCGAGACCGAGGAACTCGCCGAGTGGCTGGCGAGGAACGTCAAGCTGCCGGACCGCGCCGCCATCCTCGACATGGGCACCGGCAGCGGCTGCCTCGGGCTGTCCCTGGCGGCGGATTTCCCGGGCGCGACGGTCACCCTGGCCGACATTTCCGCGGATGCGCTCGCCCTGGCCCGGGAGAACGCCGAGGCCATCGGAGGGCCGGCTTCAGGCGGTCTTGACTTCATCGAAAGCGATCTTTTCACCGCCATTCCGGCAGACCGGCGCTTCGACCTCATCGTCGCCAATCTCCCCTACGTTCCGGAGGGCGAGAAGCTCGCTCCCGAGGTCCGCCACGACCCCGCGCTCGCGCTCTTCGGCGGAAAAGACGGATTGGACGTCATCCGTCGCTTCATTCCCGAGGCGGCGAAGCGTCTCAAGCCCGGCGGTTGCCTGGCGCTCGAGATCGGCCACGACCAGTCGGCCGAAGTCGGGCGGTTGCTCGGGGCGGCCGGACTCACGGACGTCTTGACCCTCAACGACCTCTCTGGCATCCCCCGCTTCCCGATCGCCCGCAAGGCCTAGGGGAGGGCGGACACTCCGCCTTTCCAAATCGGCGGACAGGAGTGTCCGCCCTCCCTTTCCCATCTCATGGACAAACTCCTCGTTCACGGCGGCACGCCGATCCACGGCGCGATCACGATTTCCGGATCGAAGAACGCCTCGCTGCCCATCCTCGCCGCCACGCTCCTGACCGAGGACGACGTGGTGATCCGCCGGGTCCCCGACGTTTCGGACACCAACTACATGGTGCAGATCCTCACCGGGCTCGGCGCGGACGTGGAGCGCTTCTCGGGAACGGTGCGCGTGACCGCCACCGAGATTTCCGACACGGCTCCCTACGACATCGTCCGCCGCATGCGCGCCTCGGTGTGCATGATGGGCCCCCTGCTCGCCCGCAAAGGCCGCTGCGTGGTCGCCCTGCCCGGTGGCTGCGTGATCGGCGACCGCCCGATCGACCTCCACATCCGCGGCCTCGAGGCGCTGGGCGCGAAGGCGGAGGTCGAGGGGGGAAACGTGATCCTTTCCGCGCCCGACGGCCTGAAGGGAGCGACCATCGACCTCTGCGGCGAGAACGGGCCGACCGTGCTCGGCACCGACAACGTGATGATGGCCGCGACCCTGGCCGAGGGCACGACCACCATCACCTCCGCCGCCTGCGAGCCGGAGGTCGTCGACCTCGCGGACTTCCTCAATTCGATGGGCGCGAAAATTTCCGGCGCCGGCACTTCGACCATCACCATCGAGGGCGTCGGGGAACTTCACGGCACCGTCCACAACGTGATCCCCGATCGGATCGAGGCGGGCACCTTCATGGTCGCCGCCGCGTTGGCCGGCGAGGGCGTGACCCTGCGCCGGGTCCACGAAGGACACCTCGTCGCCATCACCGGCGCCCTGCGGAAGGCCGGACATCAGGTCCATTTCAACGACAGCGGCGACGCCTGCACGGTTCTTCGCGGCGACACGCCGATGCCCGCCGAGATCACCACCGACCCCTACCCCGGCTACCCGACGGACATGCAGGCGCAGATGACCGCCCTGTTCGCCACCACGCCCGGCAAGAGCAAGGTCACCGACACCATTTTCCCGCAGCGCTTCATGCATTGCGCCGAGCTCAAGCGCATGGGTGCCAACATCCACGTGGCCGACGGCCAGGCCGAGATCACCGGCGTCAAGCGCCTGAGCGGCGCGCCCGTCATGGCCAGCGACCTGCGTGCCTCCGCCGCCCTGGTGCTCGCGGCGCTGACCGCCGAGGGCACCACCGAAATCAACCGCCTCTACCACATCGACCGCGGCTACGAGCACATCGACGAGAAGCTCGAAGCTCTCGGCGCCCGGGTCGAGCGCGTGCGGGTGTGAAACAGGGAGCGCGGTTTCCAATCCGCAACCGGACGGCGGCTTCGCCATCACTTCTCCGTCCTGACGAACCGCACCCAAGCCAGGAAGCCGACGAACCCGATCAGGATCCCGAGGGCGTTCGCCGGAGCGCTTCTTTCGTCGCCCATGCCAGCCGAGAAGATGACCGCTCCCGCCAACGCGATGATCGCCGCGCTCACACTCCTCACCCCTCTTTCCTATCCAACCCAACCGCGGATTGCAAGTCCGCCCTCCCCAACGAAAAAGCCCGCCACCCTACTCGGGGTGACGGGCTCCTAAATGAAACGGCGTTTGCCTACTTCCCGGCGCGTCTCTCCTCCTCGCGCTTCTTGGCAGCCGCGATGACGTCGTCTGAGACGTTCTTCGGACACGGCGAGTAGTGGCTGAATTCCATCGAGAACTGGCCGCGACCTGAGGTCATGGTGCGCAGGTCACCGATGTAGCCGAACATCTCGCTCAACGGGGCCTCGGCCTTGACGCGGACGCCGGTGGGCGTCGGGTCCTGGCCCTGGATCATGCCCCGGCGGCGGTTGAGGTCGCCGATCACGTCGCCGACCTTTTCCTCCGGGATGAAGACGTCGAGCTTCATGATCGGCTCGAGGATCTGCGGCGAAGCCTTCGGCATGGTCTGGCGGTAGGCCGCCTTGGAGGCGATCTCGAAGGCCACCGCCGAGGAGTCGACGGCGTGGAAGCCGCCGTCGGTCAGCGTGACCTTGAAGTCGAGGCAGGGATAACCGGCGAGCGGTCCCTTCTCGATCGACTGCTCGAAGCCCTTCTGCACCGCCGGGATGTATTCCTTCGGCACGTTGCCGCCGACCACGCTCGACTCGAAGACGAATCCCTCGCCCGGCTGGAGCGGCTCGATGGTGTAGTCGATCTTGGCGAACTGGCCGGAGCCGCCCGACTGCTTCTTGTGGGTGTAGCTGTCGGACACCGGCTTGGTGATCGTTTCGCGGTAGGCGACCTGCGGCGCGCCGACCTCGACCTCGACCTTGTGGGTGCGCTTGAGGATGTCGACCTTGATGTCGAGGTGAAGCTCGCCCATCCCCTTGAGGATGGTCTCGCCGGTCTCCTCGTCGGTTTCGACGCGGAACGACGGATCCTCGGCGACCATCTTGCCGATGGCCACGCTCATCTTCTCGGCGTTGGCCTTGTCCTTGGCGGCGACCGCGACCGAGATGACCGGGTCCGGGAAGACCATCGGCTCGAGGGTGGCCGGGTTCTTCTCGTCGCAGAGCGTGTGACCGGTCTGGACGTTCTTCAGGCCGACGATGGCGATGATGTCGCCCGCCTGCGCGGAGTCGATCTCGTTGCGGTCGTTGGCGTGCATCTCGACCATGCGGCCGACGCGCTCGGTCTTGCCGGTGAAGCTGTTGAGGATGGTGTCGCCCTTCTTGAGCGAGCCCGAGTAGATGCGGGTGAAGGTCAGGGCGCCGAAACGGTCGTCCATGATCTTGAAGGCCAGCGCGCGCAGCGGACCATCGGCGGTGACGGTCGCGAACTTGCCGGTCTCGTTGCCCTCGGCATCGACTTCCGGCTGCGGCGGGACCTCGGTCGGGCTCGGCAGGTAGTGCACGACCCCGTCGAGAACCTGCTGGACCCCCTTGTTCTTGAAGGACGAGCCGCAGAAGGTCGGGAAGAAGTCGAGCTTGATCGTGCCCTTGCGGATGCACTTCCGGATGGTGTCGACGTCCGGCTCCTCGCCCTCGAGATACTTCTCCATCACCTCGTCGTCCTGCTCGACGGCGATCTCGATGAGTTCGTGGCGGTACTGCGCCGCCTTTTCCTTCAGGTCGTCGGGGATGTCCTTGATCTCGTAGTTCTCCGGCAGGCCGGTGTCGTCCCAGTAGTAGGCCTTTTCCTCGAGCAGGTCGACCACGCCGACGAAGTCGCTCTCGGTGCCGATCGGCAGGACCATGACGAGCGGCTTGGCGCCGAGCACGTTCTTGACCTGCTCGACCACGCGGTAGAAGTCCGCGCCGATGCGGTCGAGCTTGTTGACGTAGATGAGGCGGGCGACCTTCGAGTCGTTGGCGTAGCGCCAGTTGGTTTCCGACTGCGGTTCGACGCCGCCGGAACCGCAGAAGACGCCGATGCCGCCGTCGAGCACCTTCAGCGAGCGGTAGACCTCGACGGTGAAGTCCACGTGGCCGGGGGTGTCGATGATGTTGAAACGGAACGGGTCCTTGGCCCACTGCTGATCCTTGCCGGGCCAGAAGCAGGTGGTGGCGGCGGACTGGATGGTGATGCCCCGCTCCTGCTCCTGCTCCATGAAGTCGGTGGTGGCGGCGCCGTCGTGGACCTCGCCCAGCTTGTGGATCTTGCCGGTGAGCTTGAGAATCCGCTCGGTGGTCGTCGTCTTGCCGGCATCGACGTGGGCGAAGATGCCGATGTTGCGGTAGGTGCTGAGGTCCGTCATCGGGTCGTTGGTGATTGATTGTCAGGCGACCGGGTCGCGAGGCGGCGAATTGCTATCCAGCTCGGAGGATTTGGCAACCCCGGACTCGCGGAAAATCCGCCGCAGGGGTTGCGTCCGGCCCGGCACCGGAGGCAGGATTTCCCCGCCATGCTCCAGAACGGCATCCTCAATCCCCACATTCTCGACCTGCTGGCAAGGATCCGGCACACCAACACGCTGGTGATCGCCGACTGGGCCTTCCCCTTCTGGCCGCAGGTCGAAACGGTCGATATCTCGCTGACCCGCGGCATTCCGACGATTCTCGACGTGCTCGGCCTGATCCGACCGAACTTCAAGATCGGCCGCATCTGGCAAGCCGAGGAGTTTCTCGACACCAACCCGAAAGAAACCCTCAAGGCCTTCGAAGGGGCCTTCGAGGGAATTCCGGAAGTCGAGCGACTGCCGCACGTCACCTTCAAAACCATGGTCCCGTCGGCCATCGGACTGATCCGCACCGGCGATCCGACCGCCTACGGCAACATCATCATCGAGTCGGTCTGATGAAGTCGGCCGTCACCCTGTGCCGGGTTGCGGAAGCCGCGGCCGGGCCCTTCGTTTTCCACGGTCCGCTAGAGGCCGGCTTCGAAAAGGCCGCCGCCCTGGGATTCGACGCGGTCGAGCTTTTCCTGGGCGGGCCGGACGAGGTTCCGGTCGCCGAAATCAAGGCCCTTCAGGAAAAACACGGCCTCGCCATCGCCGCGGTCGGCACCGGCGCCGGGATGGTGAAGCACGGATTGAGCCTCACCGATCCGGATCACGACAAGCGACTGGATGCCTTCAGCTTCATCATGAAGATGATCGCCGTCGGCGGCGAACTGGGAGCCCCGGCGATCCTCGGTTCGATGCAGGGTCGGTGGGGGCCGCAGGTCGATCGGGACGAGGCGCTGAGCCTTCTTGGCGGCTTCCTGGGTCATTTCGACCGGGCGGCCGGCGCCCATGGCGTCCCCTTCATCTACGAGCCGCTGAACCGATACGAGACGAACCTCTTCAACCGGGTGGCGGACGCCGCCCGCTGGCTGGACGCAAAGAACCTCAGAAACATCGTCATCCTCGCCGACCTGTTCCACATGAACATCGAGGAGCGCGCCATCGCCGACAGCCTGCGCGACATCGGCGGCCGGCTCGGCCACGTCCACTGGGCCGACTCGAACCGCCGGGCGATGGGCTTCGGTCACACCGATCCGGCTCCGATCTTCGAAGCCTTGCAGGAGATCGGATACCGCGGCTATCTCTCGGCCGAGATCTTTCCCCTGCCCGACGCCGACACCGCGGCGGCCCGAACCATCGAATCCATCAAGTCACTCATCCCATGAAGAAACGTCCTCTCGGAAACACCGGTCTCGACCTTCCCGTCCTTGGCTTCGGCGCCTCGTCGCTGGGCCAGGAATTCCGCCAGGTCCGCCTCGACGAGGCCCTCCAAGCGGTCCACACCGCCCTCGATCTCGGCATCAACCTGATCGACACCTCGCCCTTCTACGGCCGCGGCATGTCGGAGGTGCTGCTCGGCGTCGCGCTGCGCGACGTGCCGCGCGATTCCTACCAGCTCTGCACCAAGCTCGGCCGCTACACCGACCGGCACTTCGACTTCTCCGCCAAGCGCGTCGAGGAATCGATCCACACCTCGCTGCACCGCCTCGGCACCGACCACCTCGACATCCTGCTGCTGCACGACGTCGAGTTCGTCCCGCTGCCGCAGGTCTGGGAGGAAACGGTGCCCGCCGTGCTCAAGGCGAAGGAACAGGGCAAGGTCAGGGCCGTCGGTTTTTCCTGCTATCCGCTGAAGACCTTCCACACCGTGCTCGACCATGTCGAGGACCTGATCGACTGCATCCTCTGCTACAATCGCTACACGCTCCAGAACACGACGCTGGTCGACGACCTCCTGCCACGGCTCAAGGCCAAGGGCCTCGGCGTGATGAATGCCGGGCCGTTCTCGGCGCGGCTACTGACCCGCACCGGCGCGCCCGACTGGGTGATGGAACCCGAGGAGGTCAAGCAGGCGGCCCGCGAGGCGAGCAAGCTCTGCGATGAACGCGGCACCGACATCGCCAAGCTCGCGCTCCAGTTCTCCTGCGAGCACCCGGACCTCGCCACCTGCATCGCCGGCTCGGCCAATCCCGCCAACGTGCGCAAGTGGGCCGAATGGCTCGCCGACCCCGTCGACCGCGAGCTTCTCGACGAGGTCCTCGCGATTTTCGAGCCGGTGAAGAACATCGGCCACGACTCCGGACTGCCCGAAAACAACTAAGTATGCCGGGCCTGCCTGTGGCATGACCGTCCCGGTCATGAAAGGAGCCAGCCCGCCATCCGGCCCTCCCTTTTTTCCGCGAAGCTCCGCCTTCCCTCATCCGCGAGAACCGAGCCTACCTTTCGCCCAAACCCCTCACCCTTCATGACCGGGACGGTCATGCCACATCCGCCTTTCCGATCCACGACATGAACGCCATCGAATTCACCGAACCGAAAACCATCACCGTCATCGACCTGCCCGACGCGCCCGCACCGGGCCCGGGCGAGGCGACGGTCCGCACCCACCGCATGGGCATCTGCGGCACCGACCTGTCGTGCTACCTCGGCAAGTTCCCGTTCTTCGCCTATCCGCGCGTGCCGGGTCACGAGCTCGGCATCGAAGTCATCGCCGTCGGCGAAGGCGTCACCAATGTGAAGCCCGGCGACAAGTGCTCGCTCGAGCCGTATTTCAACGACCCGGAAACCCGCACCTCGAAGGCCGGCCACAGCAACTGCTGCCCCGGCGTGCAGGTCATCGGCGTCCACATGAATGGCGGCCTGCGCCAGGGCACCTACAACGTGCCGGCCGTCAAGCTGCACCCGGGCAACGACCTTTCCTACGACCAGCTCGCGCTCGTCGAGACCCTGGCCATCGGCTATCACGCGGTCCAGCGCGGCAACCCGCAGCCGGGCGAGACGGTGCTCGTCATCGGCGCCGGTCCGATCGGCCTCGCCGCGCTCGAGTTCCTCAAGCTGATGGACGGCGTGAACGTGATCGTCATGGACATGGTCCGCGGCCGTCTCGACTTCTGCTCCGAGAACCTCGGACTGAACCAGGGCATCCTTTTCAACCCCGAGGAATCCCCCCTGCCGCTCCTCGAGGGTCTCACCGGCGGCCACCTCGCCGATGTCGTCATCGACGCGACCGGCAGCCCGAAGTCGATGTCGACCTGCTTCGAATACGCCGCCTTCACCGGGCGGGTCGTCTACGTCGGCATCACCACCACCGACCTGCAGTTCCCCCACGCCCCGGTGTTCCACCGACGCGAGCTGACGCTGCTCGCCTCGCGAAACGCGGTGCCGCATGAATTCGTCGCGATCATCGACCTGATCCGCCAGGGCGAGGTCGATACCGACAAGTGGATCACCCATCGCGTCGCCTTCGACGACGTGCCGCAGCGCTTCGCCGACTTCACCGACCCCGCCACCGGCGCGATCAAGGCGGTGATCGAGGTGCGTTGAGGAAAAGACCGCGTCGCTATTCGCCCGGCTTCAGGGGAAACGTCCTCGCTGCCGCCTCATCCTTGCCGGGGAAGTCATCGGGGACTTTCTGCGTCACCTTTCCGGTGGCGGCCCACTCGGTGCCGCGCTGGAATGTGACGATGAAGCCGACACACTCGAGCGCCGGCGTGTCGTGACCCAGGGTCGTGTGGAAGACGCGCCCCTGATGGTAGTCGATCACCATCAGCATCGGCTCGTGGCGTCCCTCCTTGAGCAGCGCCGGCGGGTCGGCGGCCGTGGCCAGGATCGTCATGTTCTCGGCCGGCCCCCGCAGCCGCGAGTAGCACTCGTCCTTTCCGTGCATCCAGAAATCCGGCAGGCCCCTGGTGATCGGATGGCCCAGGTCGCGCATCGTGACGAGGAACTCGCTTTGCGGGCCATGCGTGCCGCACCGGCCCGGCGAGTCGTCCCGCACCACTTCGCCCTCCGCATTGACATAGACGTAGGGCCCCGACTTCTCGTTGCGTCCGCCCCATCCGCCGAGACCGATCATCCTGTTGAACTCCGGCCAGTCACCCCAGCTGTTGTCCGCCGCATGGACGACCACCAGTCCGCCGCCTTCCTTCATGTACTTCTCGAAGGCGGCCTCGGTTGCTTCCGGCCAGGTCGCGGCGTTGAAACCGAAGTTGCTCACGACCACGTCGTACTTCGGGAAATCCGGCGCGAAATCGGGATCGGGCTCGGGCTTCTTCAGCCGCTTCTTCTCCCCCACCCCCGCCATCGGCAACCACGCCTCCTCGCGCTCCCATTTCCAGATCGACGCCGTGCGCGCGATCTCGACTTCGAACAGCCCGGTCTTCTCCAGATACTCGCGCATCATGATCGTCGACTTCGGCCACACCGCGTGGTTGTTCTGACCATCGACGATCAGGGCCTTGAGCTTCTCGCCCGCCGACAGCCCGGAGGTGGAAGCGAGGACGAACGACAGCGAGAGGAACGACGCGGCGAGTTTCATGATACCGTCCCTACGCGCATCCCGACGGCATCCTTCCGCCCCGGCTTCGGACTCGACCACTGGTGTATCCCGGTGGTGTTCTTCCCGCGTGGCCATTCTCACCATCGAAGGCATCACCAAGCGCTTTGGCAGCTTCACGGCCGTCGATGGTGTCTCACTCGATGTCGCCGCGGGCGAAACCGTCGGCTTGCTGGGTGTCAACGGGGCGGGCAAGACGACGCTGATGAACATGGTTCTCGGCCTCATTACGCCGACCGAGGGCTCCATCCGCGCCTTCGGCCTGGAGCTCGCCCATCACCGCATCGAGATCCTCAAGCGCACCAACTTCTGCACCACCTACGCCACCCTGCCCGGCAACCTGAAGGTCCATCACAACCTCGAGGTCTTCGCCAGCCTCTATGAGGTGAAGCGGCCGAGGGAAAAGGTCGCCGAACTCATCGAGTTGCTGGAGATCCCGCAACTGGCCAACAAGGTGACCGGCCAGCTCTCGGCCGGGGAAAGCACGCGCGTCAATCTCGCCAAGGCCCTGCTCAACGATCCGGACCTCCTCCTCCTCGACGAGCCGACCGCCTCGCTGGACCCCGACATCGCCGACAAGGTCCGCAAGCTGGTCCGCCGGGTGCAGCGCGAGCGGCATCCGGCGATCCTCTACACCTCCCACAACATGCGAGACATCGAGGAGGTCTGCGACCGGGTCCTGTTCCTCCACGAGGGCAGGATCCTCGCCGAAGGTACCGCCAAGGAACTCACCGAGAGGTTTTCCGGACGGGATCTCGACGACGTTTTCATCAAGATCGCCCGGTCCGAAATCGAGGCGCTCGGCGCCGCATCTTGACTTCACGGCCGCTGCCTTCATCTTGGTCGAACACGACAGGGGAGCCCGCCGATCGCAGGGCCGAGATTTTCCGACGCGCGGGAAAGACCCTCCGAACCTGACGCGGGTTGTGCCGCCGTAGGAAGTCGCCCTTGTTTCTTCCCCGGCCGCGCCTTCCGCGCGGCCTTTCTCGTTTCCCAACTCCACGCCACCATGAATCCGCACGACACCCTCTCCCCGGACACCGCCCACCAGCGCTCCGACTACACCGGCAACTTCGTCGAGGACATCGACAACTCGGAGGAACTCGCCGCCATCGAGGCCGACCCGACCATCTTCCCCAACTCGTCGCGGGTCTATGTGAACGGCATCCTCCACGACGACGTCCGCGTGCCGATGCGTGAGATCCGTCTCGCCGACACCGAACTCCCCGACGGCACCAAACGGCCCAACGAGCCGGTGCGCGTTTACGACTGCTCCGGCCCGTGGGGCGATCCCTGTTTCGAGGGCGACGTGACCCAGGGCCTGCCCGCCCTGCGCGCCGACTGGATCCTCGCCCGCGGCGACGTCGAGGAATACGAGGGCCGCAACGTGAAGCCGGAGGACAACGGCTACCTTTCCGACGCCCACGCCGAGAAATACAACGAGAACAAGGCGGCGAAGAACAAGCTGAAGGAATACCCCGGTCTGAAACGCAAGCCGCTCCGCGCGTCCGCCGGTCACCCCGTCACCCAGCTCCACTACGCCCGCCAAGGCGTCATCACGCCCGAAATGGAGTTCGTCGCGATCCGCGAAAACCTCGGCCGCCGGGAGGAATACCAGACCATCTGCGACCGCTACCCGAACCCCGACGACGCCCCGCCCGAAGCTCGCGAGCGCATGGCGCAACTCTGCTCGACTCCCGAGGGCTACAACATGCCGCGCCCCTCGGAAATCGACCCCCACACCCAGGTCCCGCGCAATGCGATGAACCATCAGCACCCCGGCCAGAGCTGGGGCGCTCAGGTCCCGCCGGTCATCACGCCCGAGTTCGTCCGCGACGAGGTCGCCCGCGGCCGTGCCATCATCCCCGCCAACATCAACCACCCGGAAAACGAGCCGATGATCATCGGCCGCAACTTCCTGGTGAAGATCAACGCCAACATCGGCAACTCGGCGGTCGCCTCGACCATCGACGAGGAGGTCGAGAAGATGCGCTGGGCCACCAAGTGGGGCGCCGACACCGTGATGGACCTCTCCACCGGCAAGAACATCCACGCCACCCGCGAGTGGATCCTGCGCAACTCGCCGGTCCCGATCGGCACCGTGCCCATCTATCAGGCGCTGGAAAAAGTCAACGGCCGCATCGAGGACCTGACCTGGGAACTCTACCGCGACACGCTCATCGAGCAGGCCGAGCAGGGCGTCGATTACTTCACCATCCACGCCGGCGTGCTGCTGCGCTTCGTGCCGCACACCGCCAAGCGGATGACCGGCATCGTCTCCCGCGGCGGCTCGATCATGGCCAAGTGGTCGATCCACCATGGCCAGGAAAACTTCCTCTACACCCACTGGGACGAGATCTGCGAGAT
>CALGOH010000265.1 GCA_937957985.1 uncultured Verrucomicrobiae bacterium | reverse complement strand
TCTTCGCCCGCGCCATCGAGCAGTCGCTGAACCACGACGTCTGGATCGACAACATCGACATCGACCGCGCCCTGGTCGCCGATCCCATACCGGTTTTGGACTGTCAGCTCACTCCTGCCGGGGGTTCCCTTACCTGGGCATCGGAACCCGACAAGACCTATCGCGTGATGGGTTCGCTGGATCTCGTTACGTTCGCTCACGAGATCGCAACCGGCATCACCTCCCAAGGCAGCACCACAACTCATGCGTTTGTCTTGCCAGAGACCATGGCGGGAGCTGCTGCTGCCTTTGTCCGGGTCGAGGAAGAGTGATGTGTGGGATGAAGCATTCCCGGCTGTGGCTCCGTGAATTCCGAGCCGATCCATCGGCCTATCGGTCGAATCCGGCCGCGACCCGCGGCAGAACGTGAGGCTCGCGACACCATGAGAACCGTCACCCGGCCTCCCGAACTGATCCAGATACTGAAGACGGTCGTCGGCAGAAGCCATCTCCTGATCCATCGGCGCAGGACGGCCTACTACCGCTCCGGTTTCCGTTCCGGGAAGGGGAAAGCCGTGGCCGTGGTCTTACCCGGCAGCCTGTTGCAACAGTGGCACGTCCAAACGAAGCTCCGGCTAAGCATGTCCGCCCGTTGTCGGCACGTTCCTTTTCGGTATCCACCACCGACGAACAGCAGGAGGTCATCCGCAGGACCGTGAGCTGCATCATCGTCGATTTCAGGGAGCCCATGGGTCTGCCGGAACTCATTCGGGCTATGGCAGCGTCCGCTCGACGCGATAGAAGCGGCGCGGCCCGACGGGGGTCACCGTGAAATCCACCGTATCGCCTGACGCCGTCTTCGCCTCCTCCAGCTCCCATTCCTCCTCCTGCATCGTGATACTCGATCTGAGCGTGTACACAAAGCCGTCGAAGGCGTCGTTTACCGTCACATCAAAATTTCCTCCACTGCCGGGTCCGAATTGGAGCGGACTCAGGAACGGATACAGATTGAGAAGCTGGATCGCGCTCGCGTCGCCGATCTGCTGCTGTCCCAGGGCATCGAAGTGAAGGTTGTCGATCTGCAGGCCGAAGCCATCGGTATCCACCAGCGCCGCCAGCGGGTCGGCCGCCGCGACGGCATCCTGCGCCGCCCGCACGATCGCCAGGGGCCCGGCAGGGATGTCGGTCTGGTCGATCGAAAGACGGGATATGATGAAGGGGAGGTCGGCGCCGTAGGTCAGGCGCACGTCGGAGATGAAGTCGGTCAGGTTCGCCCCGTAGTTGTTTTCGTAGCCAACCTTGGCATCCCGCTCCCCCTGCACCCACAGCATCCCTTCGATCTCGATGACGGCACCCGGATAAGCTGTCGCCAGGGCTGCAAGGCCCGCGCCTACTTCGTTCTGGAACGTGACGTATCGCGGCCCATCACCGCTGGTGGTGCCATCTCCACCCGCCTTCCAATCAACCTCGAGATCGGTGCCGCCCAACGCGTATTTGATGATCGCGACCCGCGTCGTCAGCCCATCACCGAGTTCGTCCGCCAATCGCCGCCCCCAGGTGATCTCGGGACCGAAATTCGCGAGGGGCCGCAGAGTGGTGAGTCCTCCCGCATCGGTACTGTAGAAATCGACATCGTCCTGGGGCAACTGGAGGTTGTGCGGACTCGTCGGCAAACCCGACGGATCGGCGAGACCCTTGGCATTCGACTGCCCACCGAGAAGGAAGACCCGAACACGGACCGGCGGATCGTTGACCGGCATCGAGACAATCTCCGCGTCCAGAGTCCACGTGCCCGTGACGGTGGTGAAGGTGGAGGTGCCGGTCGTGTTGCCGACGCTCTTGAAATAGAGGCCCATGTTGGTTCCGCCATCGATCCAGCCTTGCACCACCGAGGTGAGATCCCAGGTGGCCGAGTTCGTGCCGGCAACACTGGTCGCCAACGGACTGCCGGCATATTCAATACCGGCGACCCCACCGTTGTTGAACGTATTCCATGTGACCGTGGCTGGATTGTAGGTCACCAGCAAATGGTGCGCGGTTGCGATGTCGGTGTAGTCGTCGGTGGCGTCCCCGACAGTCAATGTCGCCGAATTGATCTGGTAGGACTCTCCCGCTCCAAGGGGTCCGAGCTCCGCCTCCAACGCGGCGATGAAGGTCGCAGTCGAGGTGATCTGCATGGTGCGCTGGGTATTCCCGGTGCCCGAGTTCGACTGCCATGTGCTGAAATTCGTGAAAACCGTGTTCGCCCTGGTCGGATCCGCATCGACTACCGTGATGCGGTTGGTGCTGTCGGGAGTGACCGTCACAGGCGTCGCGCGAGCCGGCTCCGAGAGAAACATGGCGGCGGCTGACGCTGCGG
>CALGOH010000264.1 GCA_937957985.1 uncultured Verrucomicrobiae bacterium | reverse complement strand
CGTCTTCCGCCGCGCGGATCGGCAGGCCGCGGTGGTCGGCGATCGACTCCATGCGGGCCTTCGGCCGGGGTTCGATGCGGTAGAGCGTGTCGTTGCTGCTGTTCTTCGACTGGAAAAGGATCGCCTCGCCGTCGTTGGTCCACATCACCCGCTCGGGCTCGATGCCGCGGGTGTCGAGCCGGACGACCCGGTCGCTGAGTCCGTCGAAGTCGATCTTCATCGCGGGGTCGTCGGGCTCGTTGTCGGGAACCGGCGCCTCACGCCGGGGTTGGTCGGCCAGCTCCGACGGTTCCTCGTCGTCGTCGGCCTCCGGGGCGCTGTCGCGCTCCTCCTGCTGGTAGAGCGGATCGTCGCGCATGATCGCCTCGGCCTCGAGTTCGCGGCGGTCGCGGCTGCTGCGGACCGCCTCCTCGAGCGTCAGGTCGACGTAAAAGAGCCCCATCTCGTTGTTCAGCCGGCGCCCGGTGAAGGCGATGCGGGTGCCGTCCGGCGACCATCGCGGCGAGCCCTCGAAATCCGGGTGCCGGGAGATGTTGAAGGGTTTGCCCTCGCCGTTACTACGGATGACGTAGATGTCGCGGTTGAAATTCTGGTCCTGGGCGGAGAAGACGATCCATTCTCCATCGGGGGACCAGTCGTAGGTCGGTCCGTTCCACGAGCGGAAGATGACCTTCGGGTCGGAGCCGTCGATGTTGGCGACGGTCAGGTTCCCGGAGCCGGCGATCCAGGCGAGACGGGTGCCGTCGGGGCTGATCGAGAAGCGTCCCTTCGGTTCGGGGCCGTGGCTGACCTGCTCGCGGTGGAACGACTCGGCACGCCACCAGAATTCCTCGGGATCCTTCCGCGACATGCGCCAGATGTTGCATTCGAGGCCGTCGTCGTAGGTGAAGTAGAGATACTCGCCGTCCGGCGAGAAGAGCGGATCGTCCTCGCGGCCGTCGGTGCGCGTGATGCGGTTGGGTTCCTTGAGAACGGTGTCCATGGCCCACAGCTCGCCCTCGGCGCGGAAGACGATCTCGAGTCCGCTGGGGGAGAAGTCGGCGTCCACCGTGCCGTCGATCTCCCGGACCTCGCTGGAGTTGTCGGCGAGGTCCTCCGCCTGCCAGATGTCGAGCTTCTCGGGCTTGCCGTCCTTTTCCGGGTGGAAGCGCCAAAGGTCGAAACCGCGGCGGAAGACCATCGTCGAACCGTCGGCCGAGAGCGAGGGAAGCATCACTCCGTCGCCGGAGAAGCGGGTCAACTGGCGGTCCACCGAGCCGTCGAGCGAGCGGCTCCAGAGGTTGAAGCAGCCGTCGCGCTCGGACACGTAGTAGAACCCCTTCGAATCCCGCCACGGCATCGGCGTGCGGGCTTCCGTCAGCTCCTTGACCAGCGGCGTGAAGGTTCCTGCCGCCGGATCGTGGCTCCAGATCGCGCTGGCCCGCGGACCCTGGTAACCCTTTCGGTAAAGGGCCTCGCCTTCGCGGCAGAAGAGCAGCAGCGAGCCGTCCGGCATCCATGCCGATGACTTGGCGGTGGCGTCGAAGACGTAGCGCTCGGGCGCTTCGCGGGTGAGGTCGATCTCGATCAGCCGGGTGGGCCGGAACCCGGGTTCGTCGCGCTCGCCGCGCAGGATCGCGGTCCGCCCGTCCGGCGCGAGGCATTCGAGGACGCCTCCCTGCGAATGAAAGCTGTGCTGGGTGGCGGGACCGCCCTCGGCCGGCATCGAGAAAAGCTGGAGTGCGCCGGTGCGGGTGGAGCAGAAATAGATCTTCTCGCCGTCGCGCGAGAAGAGCGGGTAGCTGTCGCGTGCCGGGTGGGCGGTCACCCGGGTCGCCCGGCCGCCGGTGGTGGATGCGGACCAGAGGTCGTCGCGCCATTCGAAGACGACCCGCGAACCGTCGGGCGACACCGCGGGCCAACTGGTCATCTGGATGCGGCCGGCGCCATCCGGAGGCGTCGGTACGTCACCGGCGAGGACCGGAGCGAGCGTGAGAAGATGGAAGACGAGACCGGGTCGCATGCAGGCGGCTCAGACTACGGGAACAGCGATGCGGAGTTATCGCAGGTATTTAGGAAAACTAAAGGAAAATTGGCCTTCGTTGGAAGCCGCCTGAAGTCTCCGGTCGAGGTCGTCCTCCTCGTCGGAAAAGGGTCGGGTCGTCAGGCCGAGACGAGTTGTTCCTTCAGCATCGCGACGCCGTAGTCGCGGTTGAGGCGCGCGATGTGATCGACGCTGATCTCCTTCGGACAGGCGGCCTCGCACTCGTACTGGTTGGTGCAGCCGCCGAAGCCTTCCTCGTCCATCTGGCGGACCATCGCCAGGGCTCGACGTTCGCGTTCCGGCTGGCCCTGCGGGAGGTGGCTGAGGTGCGAGGCCTTGGCCGCGACGAAGAGCATCGCCGAGGCGTTCTTGCAGGCCGCCACGCACGCGCCGCAGCCGATGCAGGCGGCGGCGGAAAAGGATGAGTCGGCGGCGGCCTTGTCGATCGGCACCGCGTGCGCGTCGGGCGCGGCGCCGGTGCGGACGGAAATGAATCCGCCGGCCTGCTGGATCCGGTCGAACGAGGTGCGGTCGGTCACCAGGTCCTTGATGACCGGGAAGGCCTTCGAGCGGAACGGCTCGATCCAGATGGTGTCGCCGTCGCGGAACTTCCGCATGTGGAGCTGGCAGGTGGTGATCCCGCGATCCTTGCCGTGGGGGATGCCGTTGATGGTGAGCGAGCAGGTGCCGCAGATGCCCTCGCGGCAGTCGTGGTCGAAGTGGATCGGCTCGGTACCCTTGTCGATGAGTCGCTCGTTGACGATGTCGAGCATCTCGAGGAACGAGGCCTCCTCGGGGATCTCGCTGGCTTCGTAGGTCTCGATTCGGCCGCGGTCGTTGGGCCCGCTCTGGCGCCAGACTTTCAGGGTGAGGTTCAGCTTCGCCATGGTTCCGGAATTTCGCTGCGGCCAATCTATGGGCGTGCCCGTGTCGCGCTAGCAAAAATCGACCGGGATCGCCGCATGGATTTGCGGGAGCGGCCCGGTTCCTATCGCGCGGCCTCCAGCATGAACTCGCAGCACGCGGCGTAGGTGTTGTCGGCGTCGGCGGCGAGCACGCGTCCGTGTCCGGCGCCGGGGATGATCCGGAGCGCCTTGGCGGTCCCGGGCAGGGCGGCGTGGAGACGCCGGGCGTGATCGAGGGGGATGTAGCGGTCGCCGTCGCCGTGGATGAGCAGCACGGGCCGGTCGAGCGAGCGGATCGCGTCGGCCGGCCGGATCGCCGATGGCAGAAAGCCTGCGCGGAGGAAGGTGAAGGCTTCGACCGAGGCGGCGACCAGCGGAGCGGCCGGACGAAGAACCGGATGGAGCTGGCGGGCCGAGTCGGTGACGATCTCCCCGAGGGAGGCGAAGGCGGCGGCGCTGATCACCCCGTCCCAGAGACCGGGATCGCGGGCCGCGGCCTGGAGGGCGACGGCCCCGCCCTGGGAGACCCCGAAGAGGAAGAAGGGATGGCCGTCATCGACGCTCGCGCGGATCTCGGCGAGCAGGCCGGCCTCCCGGTGTCCGAAGGTCGCGAAACGGCTCGGGTGGTCGCCGTGCCCCGGCAGGTCGATGAGGATGCAGCGGAACCCGGCGGCGCAGAACCGCTCGCAGATGGGCAGATGATCTTCCTTCCGCCCCTGGTGACCGTGAAGGAGGACCACGGTTCCCACGGCGCTGCGCCAGGGCGGGGCGTGGGCGAGGCGGCGCCGAAGCTCGCGCGACTTGGTCGCGGTTCCGGGTCGGGATGAGGCGCGGACGATCAGTGCCGGGGTGTCGCCGGGAGCGGTCCATGCTTCCACCGCAAGGCCGAAGCGATCGGGATCGGAGAGGATCTCGCGGTGGTAGTCCTGCAGTGCCCGCCGGGGCGGGGAAAGCAGGTGGGACGAGCCGACCCAGCCGAATCCGCCGAGGGCGAGCAGGAGCAGGATGACGAGGCCCTGGAACAATCGCCGGGGCCAGCGGCGGCGCGGTTTCATGGGCCGACGGTGGACCGGGTGCGTGAAGCGATCATGAACGGCAGTGGAAGAGTTCGGGAGATCGGGGTTTGCCAGCGGCGCGGGGAGGGGGTAGGGGACGGGCATGTCGATGCTCGCCGATGACTCCCCCGTGATGACCAAGACCCGCGAACTGTGCGCCGCGATCGCGGGCGACGACCGCTTCGCCGGGTTGCAGAAGCAGGTCGAGCAGTTCCTCGACGACGATGCCGCGAAGCTGATGTACCAGAGCGTGCACGAGCGTGGCAGCGAGCTTCAGCAGAAGCAGCATGCCGGTGTGGAGCTGGGGGCGGGTGAAATCCGCGAGTTCGAGAGCGCGCGCGAGGAGTTGCTGGCGAATCCGGTGGCGAAAAGCTTCCTCGACGCCCAGGGCGAGCTGGAAACCCTGCAGCGGGCGATCGGCAAGTATGTGGGCCTCACCCTCGAGCTGGGCCGCGTGCCCTCGGCCGACGATTTCGCCGAATCCGAGAACGGTTGCTGCGGCGGCGGTGGCTGCGGCTGCCTCTGAGCCCCGAGCAACCTGTCCGGCGGGCCAATGGCGTACTTAGTTCCTCCTTCAGGAGGTCTTCCGCATCGGTCCGGCCCTCCGCTTCGACCAGTGTTTTCGGCGGCGCCATCGGTGGTTGACTTGAAGGGAACAGACGCCGCGCAAGACCCCCTGAAAGGGGGGCACTACCTACTGGGCGGAACGGCTTCAATCGATGGGTCGGGGATCCGCTTCGAGGCCGTGGCGGGTGTGGGTCAGGAGGTAGGTTTCCCGCCGCAGGTTCTCGGTTTCATCCTCGTATTCGACGAATGCGTGGAGGCTGCCGTGGCGGTTCTCGATCTTCAGCAGGCGGAAGACGGGGTGGCTGCGCAGGCGGAAGAAGACGTGCAGCGGCACGTCGGGATGCAGGGCGTTCCACAGGTAGCGCGCCGGCTCGAAGTCCGGCATTCGGGAGAGGGCGGCGAGGACGTGGCGGATGCGCCAGATGCCGTGGCGGTTGGCGAGGCGGATGGCGGCGCGCTTGGCCAGCATGCCCTCCCACCACGTCGCGTGGGGGTTCCCGTGGGCCTCGACGATCTCCTCTACCAGTCCGCGCGCGTGCCACGCGAGGGCCGCATGGAGCTGCTCGCGGGTGATCCGTCCGGCGTCGAACTCGTCGAAGAGCTGCGGAGGTGTCGGCTCGACCGGCATGCCACCCAAGACAAGCGCGGGCGACCGGGATTGCACGGGAAAAGCGCGTGAGTCACGGTGAGGTCGTGAACGAGATCGACCGCGAGGATTTCCGCAACCTGCTCGAGGAGATCGGGCGCACGCGGATGCCCTTCGGCAAATACGGTCGCAAGGAGCATCCGCCGCACGGCTTCCCGATCCACGACCTGCCGGTGGAATACCTCGCGTGGTTCAAGGAGCGCGGCTTTCCCAAGGGCAGGCTCGGTGAGTTGATGGAGTGGGTGTGGGAGCTGAAGTCCAACGGCCTCGACAAGGTCTTCGACCCGATCCGCGCGGCGAATGGGGGCAGGGCACGGGCCAAGCCGAAGCGGAAGACGGAGTGGGATTTCGAGTAGGAGTGGCGCTTTCCAAGCGCCATGACGGGGCGGGGCGACCTCCCGGTCGCGGGGCCGGGCGGGCCTCACCTCCGGGTCGTGGGCGAAACGGCGGTTGCGCTTCATGGGAAGCGGCAGGAATGCCGCCGTGCCCTTTCATGGCGCTTCGGAAAGCGCCACTCCTATTCCTCGATCCTTCTCCGTCTACCCATGGCAGCGCTCATTGCCAGCACCACCAGGCAAGACAGACTGGGCTCGGGAACTGGTGTGGT
Organism: uncultured Verrucomicrobiae bacterium; assembly: GCA_937957985.1. GTDB lineage: Bacteria > Verrucomicrobiota > Verrucomicrobiia > Verrucomicrobiales > Akkermansiaceae > Haloferula. The sequence goes on along the minus strand of CALGOH010000264.1, from coordinate 35,837 downwards.
CTCGATGAAGATTCTCGGATCTCTCGTGCCTGCGGATCCCGGGGACTCACCCACCGAGAACCGGAGCTCCAGCGGGTAGGGCGTGATCGGAACGAGTTCGAAGCGAAGGCCGATGAATGATTCACCCCGTGAGGCCAGATCCGCAACAAAACTTGTGATATCAACGGACGACAAATCGGGAAGATTGGGGCTGGTCACATACCAGGATGCGCGAAACGGACCCGCGACAGGACTGCCGGATGTACGGTCACCGATCATGGCGACGCCATCGGCCGCGTATCCGTGGATGTAGAGTTCCGTGACGGCGTTGCTTGTGAACGGCCGGGCGGCACCCGTGAGCGAGATGTCGAGGATCGCCGAAGTGACGGTTTGTCCCGTGAGATCCGGAAGATGGAACTCGAGAACGCCTTGCTTGGTGACCGGATACTGTGGCCCTGCATTGACGGCCATCGTCAGTTCGACGGGAGTGACGACATCCGTGATCTCCGCTTTTACGCTTGGTGTGATCACAACAGCGGCGTTTGCGACGCTGCACAGCATGGCCAGAGTCGTGAGCAGGCGTTTCATCGAATGGCGGGATCAAGTGAGGACATGGTGAAACCCACTGCTTTGTCGATCTTCCGGAATTTCTTCGAAGCAGAGATCGCAGACTCAACGTCGTGTGTGTCGCGATTCAACTCATGTCCAGCTTGTTGGCGATCCAGACGATGGCCGCGAGAAGGGCCATGACCACCAGGGTGACGAATCCGAATCCGATCGTGAAATGCCCGACCAGCACCAGCGTTCCGATCCCGAGAATCGACAGCGGCAGCTTCCGGTTGTGGTTCACCAGGCTGATGACCACGCCGGCAAGCCAGGCACCGATGACGACAAAGAACATGATCTTGAAAAGGATGCTTCGCTGCGGGATCTAGCAGGCGGCAGACAGGGGGTCAATCCGCCGGACCGGCTTCCGAGACCATGGAAGCGCGATCGCCGCCTCCCCAACATTGACCACACCGCCCGGCGCCCTTCATCCTCCGCCCATGGCCGTCGAATCGAAGCCGCTCTTCCATCCGGAGGTCGTCCGCCAGCAACTGCGCTCCTTCAACCTCCCGGAGTCCGTGGCGGATTCGATGCCGAAGCTCGAACAATGGGCCGGCAAAATCTCCTCCGGCCACGCGGACCAGCTCAACGAAAAGGAACTCCTGCCCGACTTCCTCACCGACATCTTCATCAACCTGCTGGGCTACACCGGCCCCATCGGCCCGCACGAGTCCTACACGCTCTCCCGCGAGAAGCATGTGCAGGTGGACGGCCAGTGGGCCGATGCCGTCCTTGGTCGCTTCGCCGGGGAAGCCCAGCGCTTCACCGTCGCGCTGGAAGGCAAGGCCACCCGCGATCCGCTCGACCGGCCCCACGCCGGCCGACGCCTGTCCGCCGTGGAGCAGGGCTATCGCTACGCCACCAACCTGCCCTGCGACTGGATCATCGTCACCTCGATGCGGGAGACCCGGCTCTACCACAAGGGCTCCGACCAGCAGACCTACGAGCGCTTCGAGACCGCCCGCCTCGCCACCGATCCCGCCCTGCTCAAGCGCTTCGTCTTCCTCCTCGGCGCCGAGCGCGTCGTCCCCGCCGAGGGCGATTGCCACTTCCACGAGCTGCTCCGCAAATCCGAATCCGCCGGCCGCGAGCTGACCAACCAGTTCTACGCCTTCTACGCCCAGCTCCGGCAGACCGTCTTCACCCGCCTCCGCGCGGAGAACGCGGCCACCGATCCCAAGGAAATCCTCCGCTGCACCCAGAAGCTCCTCGACCGCGTCCTCTTCTGCGCCTTCTGCGAGGATAGGCGACTGCTCCCGGCGGACAGCCTCAAGCAGGCCTTCGAGCACGCCGATCCCTACAACCCGAAACCCGTCTGGGAAAACTTCCGCGGCTTCTTCCGCTCGGTCGATGTCGGCAATGCCGGCCTCAAGATTCCCGCCTACAATGGCGGGCTCTTCGCCAGCGATCCCGGCCTCGACGCCCTGAACGTTCCCGACGACGTCTGTGCCCTCTTCCGCGACATCGGCGAATACGACTTCCGCCCCGCCCGCGAGGTCGCGGAGTCCGACGAGGCCGGGGAAATCCGCTCGGTCATCGACGTGGACATTCTCGGCCACATCTTCGAGCAATCGATCACCGACCTCGAACGCATCCGCCAGGAAATCGAAAGCGGCGCGATCACCGTCGATGAGACCACGGCCAGGAGCCGCCGCAAGAAGGAGGGCGCCTTCTACACCCCCGCCTTCATCACCCGTTACATCGTCGCCGAAACGCTCGGCGCGGTGCTGAAGGACCGCTTCGAAACCCTCCGCCAGTCCGAGCAGGCCGCCGCCACCGGCACCGCGACGAAAACCCTCGAAGACCCCGCCACCTACGATCTGGAGGCACTCAACGATCCCCAGCGCAAGGCGCTCATCAAGTTCTGGGAGGAATGGCAGGAAGTCCTCAAGGGCCTGCGCATCCTCGATCCCGCCTGCGGCTCGGGTGCTTTCCTCATCGAGGCCTTCGACCAGCTCCACGAGCACTACGAGGCTTCCAATGCCCGGCTGGAGGAACTCCGCGGCCAGCGCACCCTCTTCGACCTCGACCGCCAGATCCTCCAGCACAACCTCTACGGCGTGGACCTCAACCCCGAGGCCATCGAGATCTGCCAGCTCAGCCTCTGGATCAAGACCGCCGCCCACGGCAAGGCCCTCACCAGCCTCGACCACACCATCCGCGAGGGAAACAGCGTCATCGGCGACCCCGTCGTCCACCCCAAGGCCTTCGACTGGCAGGGGGCATTCCCCGAAGTCTTCAAGCAGGGTGGGTTCGACGTCGTCATCGGGAACCCGCCCTACGTCCGCCAGGAATTGCTCACGCCGTTCAAGCCGTGGCTCGAAGCGAACTACGACAGCTATGACGGCAAGGCCGACCTTTACGTCTATTTCTACGAGCTGGGGTTGAACCTCCTTAAACCCGGCGGGCTGCTCTCCTACATCGTCACCAACAAGTGGATGAAGGCCGGTTACGGCGAACCGCTTCGACGCTTCTTCAGCGAGAAATCGTGGGTCCGCTCCGTCGTCGATTTCGGCCACGCCAAGCAGATCTTCGCAGAGGCTGACGTCTTTCCCTGCATCATCGTCGCGGAGAACCCCAGGGGTATAGAGAAGCCCAAGACCGCCCGTCTCTGTGCCATTCCGCGGGAGCAACTGCGGATCGATGATCTGAGCGTACAGATCGAGAAGGAGGGCGATGAAATGGACGTTTCGCAGCTTGGAGTCGGTAGCTGGCAATTGGAGCCAACTGATGTCATTCGTCTTCTCGACAAGATCAGGGATAAAGGGAAACCGCTGGGTGAATTCGAAGGAGCTCAACCCTGCCGGGGTATTTTGACAGGCTTCAACGATGCCTTTCTCATCGACGGTGGTGTCAGGCGACAATTGGTCGATGACCACGATCCCTGCCGGGGAATCATAAAGCCATACCTACGTGGAAGTGATCTCGATCGTTGGAATTCTCATTGGGCGGACCTTTGGATGATTGTCTTGCCGTCCAGCAACGACCACGCATGGCCTTGGGCTGATCTTGGCGACGCAGCGGAAGAAAAGTTCCGCGAGCTTTTCCCGAGCTTACATGCCCGCATGAAGCCCCTTGAAGGCGCTTTGAGGAAGCGGCAAGACAAGGGGCGCTACTGGTGGGAGCTGCGCTCGTGCAGCTACTGGGAAATGTTTGAAAAGCCCAAGATTGCCTATCAGGAAATCCAATTTCATCCGTCTTACTCGCTCGATACTTCCGGGCGCTTTGGGAACAACAAGACCTTCTTCCTGCCGACCGAGAATCAGTTCCTTCTGGCTGTGTTGAATTCACCGCTGATGTGGTGGCACAACTGGCGTCACCTTCCGCACATGAAGGACGAGGCGCTTTCTCCGGTTGCATTTAAAATGACCGAACTGCCGATCGCAGAGCCCACGCCTGAGATCCGCACCGCAACTGAATCCGCGGCTAGTCGCCTGATCGAAATCACCGCCACCCGCCAGCAGACCCAGGCCACGATCCTCGACTGGCTGCGTGTCGAATTCGGCATCGAGAAACCCGGCAAGAAGCTTCAAGCGGTCACCACCCTCGACTCCGACGCCTTCGTCGCCGAGGTGAAACGCGTCCGCGGCAGGAAGAACCCGCTCACCGCCGCCGGCCTCCAGGCCTTGCGGCAGGAACACGCCAACACCATCCAACCCGCCGGCACCTTCGCCGCAGAGGCCCTGCAACTCGAATGCAGGATCAACGACCTCGTGAACCAGGCCTACGGCCTAACCCCCGAGGAAATCGACCTCATGTGGAAAACCGCCCCACCGAGGATGCCGATACCCCGGCCGGCTACGAAGTCTAATGAGAACTCGGCCATCTCGTCAGAGCCACAGCCATTGTTGCACGACACGACACCATGACTGACGACTCTACGGCGGAATCGACGATATTGCGCGAGGAGATCGAGCGGCACTTTGCTTCCGGCACACCGATGGAAGTCATCTATGTCGCCGGTGGGCTACCCGGTCAGCCCAGGATCGTCACTCCCCTGCGTTACTGCGAAGCGCGCGGAAGAAATTATGTCATCGCAGTCTGCGACAGAAGCGGAATCGAGAAGACATTCCGTCTTGATCGGATGTACCTGCCCGGGTCCCCGCTGGCTGATGGAGCGAACGATTTTCGGATCATCGCCAAATGTCTTGGCGGGGCCGGATTCATCGAGGGAATGCTCGCGCAAATCGCCCGCCTCGGAAATCTGCCGATGGAGCGTGCCCTCGCGGCACATTTCGAAAGGCTGGGAGAGTTCGAATCCTTTTTCGACGAGTTTTCGTACGGAGGCTTCACGCTTGAATTGAAAATCACCTCAATAGTGATCTACCTGAGTCTCGGCTATGAGGCAGATGACTGCGACCTGATGCACTACGAATTCACTCCCGAAAGCGAGCCGCAGCTCACACCCACAATCGCCACACACTATTCCCTGTATCTTGGAAGATGAAGCGAAACGCCCAGCAGATCAAAGTTCCCGAACCGCAGCGGAGGGAGCTGCCTGATGTCGTGATCTAGCCGGATACTCCATCAGACAGCCCCGCGCTGCATTCGCAGGCCCGCGACGGGAGTGTCCGGGAAGAAATCAGGACTCCCTGGCCGGTTTGAGGGAGTCCTTGAACGGGACAGGGGAGTCCTTGAACGTGTCGAGGGAGTCCCTGAACGGGCCGAGGGAGTCCTTCCGCGTGTCTGGGGAGTCCCTGAGCGGGTTGAGGGAGTCCCGGAGCGGGTTGAGGGAGTCCCTGAGCGGGTTGAGGGAGTCCCGGAACCGGCCAAGGGAGTCCCGGAATGTGCCGGGGGAGTCCTTCAGCGTGTCGGGGGAATCCTGGGACGGGCCGAGGGAGTCCTGGAATGTGCCGGGGAGTCGTTGGGCGGGTCGAGGGAGTCCTGGAATGTGCCGGGGAGTCGTTGGGCGGGTCGAGGGAGTCCTGAAACAAGCTGAGAACGCCGCGAGATCGCCCCAACGCGGCTGGCACCCCTGCCGGGGTGCGTTTCGTCATCCGTCGGGAATCCGGTGGTGTCGCTTCGCTCGACCACCGGCTACAGGCTAGAAAGCCTCCGGCTTTCGGGACGAGCGCGGCATCCCGGATCCCGGAGGGATCGAAGCCTTTAGCCGGTGGTCGAGCGAAGCGACACCACCGGATCCATGGCAAAAACGGATCGCACGCCGGAGGCGTGCCAGCCATCTTGGTTCATGCCCTCGACGCATACCAACCTTCTCTATCACATCATCTTCGCCACCAAGGGTCGTGAACCCATGATTTCCGGGGAATGGCGGACCCGTCTCCACGAATACCTCGGCGGCGGCGTCCGGGGTCTGGGCGGTGTGCCGCAGGGCATCGGCGGTGTCGCCGATCACGTGCATCTGCTCGTCGGGCTCAAGCCCACGCATTGCTTGTCCGATTTCATGCGCGACCTGAAGAAGAATTCCTCGGTCTGGATTTCGGAAACCATTCCACTGCCATCCTTCCAGTGGCAGGAGGGATACGCCGCCTTCACGGTGAGCGCGTCCGCCAGGGAATCCGTCAGGCAATACATCGCCGGGCAGGAGGAACATCACCGCCTCACGGGTTTCCGCGAGGAACTTGTCGAATTTCTGACCAAATCCGGAATCGACTACGACGAGCGTTATCTCGATTGAGTTTCCCTTGCTCCACCTATTCATCGACGAAAGATCCATCGGGTCGAATGATGAAGCATTCGCTCCAGCCTACTCCGAGGTAGATCGGGATGAATCCCAGGAGCGGTCGCAACGGGATCCGGAACACCTCGGCGATGACCCGGATATCCCCATTGGGTCGGTCGTCCCAGAAGGCCATCACTTCGATCTGGAACTCCCGCCCGTCATCGGCAGTCATCTCGACGATTTCGAGAAGCGCGTTGGATTTTCCCGCGGCCGTGACCAGGCCGGAGAGTTCGTCATATCCCTGGTTCCGGTGCTTTTCGAGGAGCGCGAGCTGGGCCTCTTGAATCCGAGCGTCGAGCGGCCTCTTCATCGCGCGCGTCGGTTTATTCTTCCTCGATCAAGATCCGCGGAAAGACGGGCTTGGGCTTGCCGGTCTGGTGGCCGTTTCCGATGAGGCCCCAATGAAGATCGTCCAGCTTGAGCTGCGGCAGGTCTTCCTTGCGCAGTTGATGGGCGAGACGTCCGGCGGGCTCGGGGAGGACGGGGGAAAGGAGCACCGTGAGGTGGGCGAGGCTTTCGACCATGTGGGCGAGCACGGTTTCGAGGCGTGCCTTCTGTGACTCGTCCTTGGCGAGCTTCCACGGCTCGTTGCGCTCGGCGTAGCCGTTGCAGTGGGTCACGTGGTCGTTGATCGCCTTGAGGGCGGCGGAGGGATCGAAGCGGTCCATCGCCTCGCGGTAGGCGGCGGTGGATTTCTCCAGGGACTGGCGCAGTTCGAGATCCTGGGCCTCGGGCTCGTGGGTGGTGGTGACGGTGCCGTCGCAGAAGCGGCCCGTCATGTTGAGCGCACGGTTGCAGAGGTTGCCGAGTTCGTTCGCCAGCTCCTGGTTGTAGAGCATGAGGAAGCGCTCGGGGTCGAAGTCGGAGTCCCTGCCGGTGACGATGTCGCGCGCAAGGTAGTAGCGCACGGCGTCGGGGCCGAAGCGGTCGGCGAGTTCGTCGGGGTCGACGACGTTGCCCAGCGACTTCGACATTTTTTCGCCGCGGATGTTCCACCAGCCGTGGACGAGCAGGCGGGGCATCTGCGAATCGGGGAAACCCATGGCGTGGAGCATGCACAGCCAGTAGATGCCGTGGGCGGGGACGAGGATGTCCTTGCCGATGATGTGCAGCGGCGTCGGCGAGCCGTCGGCGGGCCACAGCTTGTCGAAGTTCGGCAGGGCGTCGTCCCCGGCGAGGTATCCGGCGAAGGAGACGTAGTTGATGAGCGCGTCGAACCAGACGTAGGTGACGTAGCCGGGGTCGAAGGGGAACTCGATGCCCCAGCGCAGCCGCTCCTTCGGACGGGAGATGCACAGGTCCTGGTCGGCCGCGCGATCGACCGCGCCCAGCAGCTCGTTGCGGCGGAACGAGGGGATGACGCAGTGCTCGTTACTGGAAACGTAGTCCTTCAGCCACGCGGCGTGGTCGGAGAGGCGGAAGTACCAGTTCTCCTCCTCGATCTCGACGACCTCGCCCCACTCGGGACCGAATTCGCCGTCGTCGCCGCGGTCGCGGTCGGTGAGGAACTGCTCCTGGCGCACCGAGTAGAATCCGCCGTGGGTCTTCTTGTAGAGTTCGCCCTTGTCGTGGAGGGCGGTGAGGATCTTCTGGACGCAGGCCTTGTGGCGGTCGTCGGTGGTGGCGGCCCAGCCGTCGTATTCGACGCCGAGCTTCTTCCACAGGTTGAGAAACAGCTTCGTCTTCTTCTGGGCGAAGGTCGCCGGGTGGATGCCCTCCTTTTCCGCCGTCTGCTGCACCTTCTGACCGTGCTGGTCGACGCCGGTTAGGAAATAGCACTCGTCGCCGCGCAGCCGGATGTAGCGGGCGAGCACGTCGGCGAGGACCTTCTCGTAGGCGTGGCCGATGTGCGGAGCGCCGTTGGTGTAGTCGATGGCGGTGGTTAAGAGCATAAGCGCGGAGCGCTGGAGATTGGGAGATTGGGAGGTTGGGAAATTGGGGTGTCAGGACGCGCTGCGGTCCACCTTGCCGCCGAGGGAGAGGATGCGGGCGTTGGCCTTGGCGGACTCGGCTTCGGGGATGTTGCCGTCGCGGACGTACATCTGCGAGAGCGAGGTCCAGGCGAGCAGGTCGTTGGGCTTGAGGGTGACGGCCTGGAGTCCGCAGCCGATGGCTTCCTTGACCTTGTCGACCTTGAGCAGGGCCATGCCGAGGGCGTGCCAGCCGTCGAAGAAGCCGGGGTCGATCTCGACGCAGCGGCGGTAGAGGGCGGCGGCTTCGTCGAGTTCGCCGAGCGCGAGGCAGCCGTTGGCCTCGTCGAAAAGCTCGTCGCGCCCGGACATCGGATCAGGAACGCGTGGGCAGGATGACCTGGGCTTCCTCGATCCGCTGGCGCAGCCAGGCGTCGAAGGCGGCGCCTTCGGCCCTCCGGCGGAGGTTGGCCGCATACTGGTCGATCTGCTGGCCGCGGTTGTCGTCCTTGATGATCGTCCGCTTGTCGACGTGGATGATCACCGCGCGGTCGTCGGTCACGAAGGGCTCGGCGAACTCGCCCGGATTGGTGGTCGCGGCGAGTTGGAAGATCTCGCGGGAATTGAACTCGTTGTCGAGCGAGTCGGACAGTCCCCAGGGGCCCAGCTTGCGGGGTTCAAGATCGAGTTCCCGGGCCGCTTCCTCGAAGCTCTTGCCGCCTTCCATCGACTTCTCCAGCGCCTCGGTCTTGGCTTCGACCTCCTCGATCAGCGCTTCGTTGGCGTTCTCGGCGATGTATTGTTCGCGGACTTCGTCCTTCGCTTCCTCGAAGGTCTTTTCGCGGGCCGGTTCCATCTCGTCGAGGCGGACGACGAGGAACTGCGCGTCGCCGACGGGGATCGCATCGGTGAAGGGCGCCAGCGGATCGGGTCCGGTGGAGAGGCCGAAGATGATGTCGGCAAGCTGGGTGCCGGCGGCCGAGGAGCGGGTGGTCAGGCGCAGTTCGGGAGGCAGGGTGGAGCGGGTGACCCAGTCGGTGCTCTGGATCTCCCAGCCGAGTTCCTTGGCGGCGTCCTCGAACTTGGCGCCTTCGGATTCGTTGACCTGGGTGATGAAGGTGTCGGTGTCGATCGCGACCTGCTTGTCGATCTCGGCGCGCTTCTCCGCCCGTTCCTCGCGGGCGGCGTCCTCGGCGGCCTGCTCTTCCTCGGCCTTCTCCTCCAGGTCGGCCGGGTCCGGCTTGTCCTGGATCTCCTCGGGATACTCCGCGCTGGCGAGCACGTAGCTGACCTTCACCCGCTGGTCGGTCTGGAACGCTCCCTTGCGGGTTTCCCACCACGCCTTGAGGTCCTCCTCGGAGGGATCGAGCTTCTCGCGGAAGGGCTCCATTTCGATCGACGCGACGCTGGCCTCGATCTGCTGGGACTGGACGACCGCCATGGCTTCGGCGAGGTGGCGGCTGCCTTCCAGTCCGCCGCCGATGAGGGTGGTCAGTTCCTGGGTCGCGATCGCATCGCGGATGAGTTCACGGAAAGCGCTTGCGACCATGCCGAAGGAGCCGAGTCGCTTCTGGATGAAGACGTTGTAGGCGGCCTGGTCGAACTCGCCCGGCGTGCCGGGAGGCGAACCGGCTGGCGGCATCGACTGGAAGCTCCGGAGTCCGCGCACGAACTCATCGACCTCCTCGTCGGAGGGATGGATGCCGAAGTCCTCGCGGGCCTGCTTGACGAGGATACGTCCGGTGAAGAACTGGATCTCCCGGTTCTCCGGGTCGGTGGCGTCGCCCTGCAGCGCGGTGAGGAACCCGAACAGGCGGTAGTCCTGCAGTTGCGGGATGAGGCCGTAGGGCGAGGCGCCGAGCTGGCGGACCTCCGAGAGCGAGTAAGCCCGGCCGCTGATGGGGACGACGGTGCCTCCGCGGCCCGAGCGGCGGAAGAACCCGCTGGTGTCCATGAAGACGAAGCCCAGCAGGAGGAGGACGATGACGATGAAGATCAGTCCGGTGTATCGGCGGATGTTTTCGATCATGGAAGCGGCGCCACGTGTCGGCGGGGGCGGAAGTAAAGGGAGCGCCCGTGGCGGCTTCAACCCTTATTCGCGGGCGATTTCGCGGAGGGAGGGTCGAGCGGGGGAAGAGGTCGTGTCCGTACAAAGTTGCCGCCGGGGAGCACCCACTCCCCGGCGGCTGGAGAGTTGTCAGATTACCGATCCGGGGGGAGGCGGAACTGACAACTGCTGTTCACCCTTACATGAAAACTGCACTAGCGCGCGGTTTTCAAGGGGGTCAGACCGCGGCAGGGGGCGGGCGTTCAAAGATTTTGGAAAAAGCTCCGTCATTTCGCATCCCGGGCTTGCCGGAAGGGTGACGAGGGCATGGTTTGGCGGCGTGACGGGAACCGAGATTCGCCAGGCGCTGGAAGAGGCGGGGGTGCGCCCGAACCGGCAGCTCGGGCAGAACTTCCTGTGCGACCCGCAGGTGGCGCGGTGGATCACCGACCAGCTCGACCCGCAGCCGGAGGACACGGTGGTCGAGGTGGGGCCGGGGACCGGGGCGCTGACCCATCAGTTGCTGGGCCGGGTGCGGCGGCTGGTGCTGGTCGAGTTCGACTCCCGTCTGGCGGCCTGGTTGCGGGAGAGCTTCGCGGACCGGGAGGATGTGGAGGTCCACCACGCCGACGGCGCGCGCTTCGACCCGCGGGTGCTGTGGAAATACCGGCCGGTGAAGTTTTTGGGCAACCTGCCCTATTCGGCGGGCGGGGCGATCCTGCGCAATCTCCTGTCGCGGCCGCAGCCGTTCGCTCGGGCGGTGATCATGCTGCAGAAGGAGGTGATCGAGCGGATGTGCGCGGTCCCGCGGACCAAGGACTACGGCGTGCTGACGCTGCGCGTGCGCAGCCAATGGGAGGTGAAGCCGCTGAAGGTCGTGCCGCCCGAGGCCTTCCATCCGCGGCCGAAGATCGATTCCTCCGTGGCGTTGCTCGAGCCGCTGGTCGATCGCTTTCCGGTCCATGACCTGCGGCTCTTCGACGAGCTGATCCGTCGCGGTTTCTCGCAGAGGCGCAAGCAGTTGCGCAAACACATGCCGGACGAGCCGGGGTGGGACGAGGTGGCGGAAATGCTTGGTATTTCCCCGACCGCGCGGGCCGAGGAGCTGGACTTGGACGAGTGGGTGGCGCTCGCCCGGGCCTACGATCCGCACCCGCTCAAGGAGGTCGCGCAGCGGGACGGGGAGACCTTCGACGTGGTGGACGAGGCCGACGAGGTCGTGGCGCAGGCCAGCCGCGCCGAGGTCCACGCCAAGGGACTGCGGCACCGGGCGGTGCATGTCTTCGTGGTGAACTCGCGTGGTGAACTGCTCGTGCAGCAACGCTCGCGGCTGAAGGACGTCCATCCCGGCGTGTGGGATTCCAGCGTGGCCGGTCACCTCGATGCCGGGGAGGGCTACCTCTCCGCGGCCCGCCGCGAGATGGCCGAGGAAATGGGGATCGAGGACGTGGAGCCGGAGGAGATCGGGCGGATCGACGCCTGCGAGGCAACCGGCTGGGAGCACGTGCGCCTGTACCTCGTCCGCTGGGAGGGCAGGCCCCGGTTTCCCTCCGCCGAGGTCGAGGCGGTGATGTGGCTGGCGGCCGATGAGATCGATGCCTGGATCGCCGCGCGGCCGGAGGATTTCGCGAGCGGATTCCTCGAGTGCTGGAAGGTCGCGCGGGGGCGATAGGCGCCAGTTATTCAGGAAATCCTAAAAGTTTTTAAATATTTCTTGTCGAGAAATCCTGATGAGCTAGGCTGGAGGCTGCTTCCCCAAAGCACCTGTTCCATAAAAACCAGCCATGAAACATGCCACCCGGGACGCGGGAGCCGGATTTTCGTCGGCCGCCCGCCCGCCAGGCTTTCGGGGATTGCCGGGCCTCACCCTGCTCGAACTGACGGTCGTCATCGTCGTCCTGCTGTCGCTCGCCAGCCTCCTGCTCATCGGGGCGCGGGCCTGGAAGCGGGGCAGTGCCCGGAGCGTCTGCGTCGCCAACATCGCTTCCGTGCAGAAGGCGGTGCGGGGCTACGCCAACATGTCGGGGCTCGACCCCGGCGCCACGGTCGTCGGCCTGGAGCTGAAGGTGGTCGGGCCCGACCGTTTCTTCGAGTCGCTACCGGTCTGCCCCGGCGAAGGGGTTTACACGCTGGGCGGCGACCAGGTTCCCGCGCTCGGCGATCTTTACATGAGCTGCTCGCTGGCGACCGATTTCGAACACGTCCCGGACTCGATCTCCGACTGGTAAGTGCGCATTTCGCGGATTGCAGGAGGTCTGCGAACGGTGAATGTTGGCGGCGATGCCCGCCGTGCTGACCGCCGACCGTGCCAGCGACGCCCGCCTCTGGCTGGTGGCGCTGCTCTCGTCGCTGGCACTCAATGTGGTCGTGGTTTTCGTGCTGGCGATCCTGGCGGTGCGGTCGCTGATTTTCGCGACGCCGGTGGATGAAACCGCCTCGGCATCGTCGGAGGAGCGGGTGATCCGGATCCAGCCGGTGACGCGCGCCGAGCCGGAAGCGCCGGTCGAGAAGGAGCGCCTCGGGTTTGCCCGGACTTCGGATGACCAAACGCCGGGAATCCCTGATGATCCCCGGTTCATGGGCGAGCGCGACACGCTCGGCACCAGCGAGCGGGCACCGCAGCCGGACGCGCCCGAGCTTCCCAGTCAGGACGGCATCGAGCCGCGGGTCGAGGGTGAGGTGGAAACGACCGTGAGCGACTATCAGGACGGGCGGCTCGACCGGACGGACCCCGCCGGCGCGCCCGCCGAGCCGACCGCCGCCGCGGATCCCTCCGAAGCTGCCGAGCCACCGGAGGGTCCGGAGAATGCCGACTCCCGTCAGACGATGTCGCCGCCGGCGGTCGACGGTCCGGAGGAGGGCGAGCCGGGCGGGCGCCGCGAACGGTTGGCGGAGGGGCCCTTGCCCGTCGATCTGCCGGCTCCGCCGGAAATGGCGGAGGAAGAGCCGAAGAGCGTCCCGGAAACGGAGCGTCCCGACGAGACCGCCCGCGAGCAGGTCGAGGAGAGCCCGAAGCAAGCGCCCCGCCAGCCGCAGGCGGAGTCGGGATCGGAGCCCGGTTTCCGCGGGTTCCAGCGCAAGACCGAGCTGAAAGGGTCGATCTCCCGCCAGGGCCGCTCGGCACTGGACGTCAAGGCCGGCCCGCTGGGGGCCTATCACGCGGCCCTGAGCCGGGCGATCGAGCGGGAGTGGCAGCGGCAGGTGGTCCGCAACCGCGACTTCATCACCCCCGGCGTCCTGAGAATCCGGGTGGTGCTCGACGAGAACGGTCGCGTGCGCTCGGTCGGGACCGTCGAGGAGGTCGGCGTGGGCACCATCCAGAAGGGCTTCACCCACATGGCCATCCGCGATGCGGACCTGCCGAAGATGCCCGCCGAGGTGAAGCGGGAACTCGACGGCGAGCCGCTGGAACTGCTTTACAACTTCATCTTCTGAGTCCGAGCCTCGCGCCGATTTCCTCCCATGACCGCCCCCATGCTTCTTGCCGACGCCACGCCGAGCCTGATCGAGCAGATCGGGCTGTTCTTCCGCGAGGGCGGCGTCTTCATGATCCTGCTCGGCGTGATCTCGGTGGTCGCCGTATCATTAAACCAAAAAAAGCTCCTCACGCTGGCCCGCGGGCGGATCGTTCCCGCCGCGCTGGTCGAGGACGTGAAGGATTTCGAATCGCGCATCCGCTCGGGGCGCGTCGGCCCGGTGCTCGAGACCTTCGAAAAGGGCGAGAGCGCGCTGGCACGGCTCGGTGCGGAGACGGTCCGCCAGCGGGGGAAACCCCAGTCGGAGATCGCCGAAGCCGTGCAGGCGATGGCCCGCGCCGAGATCGTGCGGCTGCATTCCGGCATGACCGCGATCGACGTGGTCATCAGCGTCGCACCGCTGTTGGGACTTCTCGGCACCGCTTCGGGACTGGTCGTGGTGTTCTCCGGCCTCGGGTCGGACAACGCCGACTGGGTGATGATCACCGCCGGCATCGGGCGGGCGCTCAAGACGACCATCGTCGGCATGGCGATCGCGGTGCCGGCGATCATCGCGCAGGGGTTCTTCCAGCGGAAGATCGACACCCATGCCGCGCGGCTCGAGGTGCTTCTCACCTCGCTCGCCCACATCTGCGAACGCTCGCCGCGCCTCGGCGAGGTGGAGCCCGACAAGCACGACTGATGCGCTTCGAACGTCCCGCGCCACGCCCGCGCCAGGTGCCGATCGTCTCGCTGATCGACATCCTGTTCATCGTGCTGATCTTCTTCATCGTTTCCTCCGAGTTCAAAAAGAAGCGCGACGTGCTCAAGATCGAGCTGCCGACGGTGCGCGAGGTCGAGTCGCAGACGATCGCAGACGCGCGGTCCGTGCTGGCGATCGATGCCGACGGGGCGGTCCGGCTCGACGACCTGACCGTGCCCAACCTGGGCCTGCTGGAAGCCTACCTGAACGCCTACGTGAAGGAGAATCCCGGGCGCAAGCTGGAGTTGGAGGCGGACAAGGATGTCTCGCTGGAGAAGCTGGTGGCCATCTGGGATGCGTTGACCGCCGCCGGGATCGAAGTTACCGACGTGCCGGCGCGCATCGCCCTGCCCGCCGAAGAGCCATGATCCTCGACATCGTCCAACTCGGCCACCCCGTGCTCCGCGAGCGCTGCCAGCCCGTGGAGAAGGTCGACGACGACCTGCGCCGCCTCGCCGACGACATGATCGAGACGATGTACGCCGCTCAGGGTGTCGGTCTGGCGGCACCGCAGGTCGGCGTGGCCTCGCGGCTCGCGGTGGTCGATGTCTCGCACGACCCGGAATGCGTCAGCTTTCTCCGGGTCGATGGCAAGGATGCCGAACTCGCCGACCTGATGCCGCTGGTCTTCATCAACCCGGACCTGGAATTCGGCGAGGAGAAGGAGAGCGACTCCGAAGGCTGCCTGAGCATCCATGACGTGCGGGCCGAGGTGAAACGCCCGGCGGTGATCAAGGCGAAGCTGCCCCAGCTCGATGGCAGCGTGATCGAGCTGGAGACCGACGGACTGCTCTCCCGCGCGATCCAGCACGAGACCGACCACCTCAACGGCGTGCTTTTCATCGACCGCATCTCGCCGGCGGCGAAGGTGAGGCTGAAACGCAAGCTCAAGCGCCTCGCGGCCGGCGGCTAGGGCGGGACAATGAAATTCTCGACCTCCTAAACAATTTCCGGTAAGTCTTTTCGCGCCGAAGACGGCGTTCCCACTCGACCCCAGGTAGCATGAGCAAAGACAAAGGCATCTTCGAACCTCAGGAAGGTTTCACCGCCCCGCCCAAGAGTCCCTTCGCCGTTGACGATGGCGACGACAGCCCGTTCGCGTCGTCCGAGCCCGAGAGCAGGTCTCCCTTCTCCGAGGCGGCCGAAGAGCCGGCCACGCGCCTGAGCGCCGAGCCCTCGCAACCTTTCGCGTCCGGTGGTGACAAGTCACCCTTCGGCTACGAGCCGCCTGCCGCGGCTTCTCCGTTCAGCGAGGCGCCGAAGCCGGCCGAGGAAAAGCCGACATCCCCCTTCGCGGACTCTCCCGAGCCTCAGTCGTCGCCCTTCGGATCATCGACGCCCGAAGAGCCGAAGCCGGCCGCCACACCCGCGCCCGAGTTCAGGTCCGAGCCGCTGCCCCACCCCGCTCCCACGACGTTCTCGGTCGAATCCGAGTCGAGCACCATCAACCAGCTCGAGTTGCGTGCCATCTTCGGTGTCGATCGTGAACTCACGGCCTCGGAAATCCTGCAGCGTGCCGGAGCCCTTCCGGGCATCCGCAATCTCGCCCGGGTTTCCTCGGCGGAGGCCGGCGCGGTCGATTCGATCAAGCGCCTCATCGGCGGGCTTGGTTTCGGCGACGGACAGGTGAAGCTCTACTGTGGCAGCGCGCCGATCGAATTCGTGCGCGAGGGCTCGGTGCTGCTGGCGGTGCAAACCGACGGCGGTTTCGCCCCGGGCGTGAGGGAGACGCTGATGATCGTCGCCCGCGAGCTCGGCAAGATGTGAGCCGCGCCCGGCGGGGATGAAGACCTCTCCGGAAATTCGCGACGCGAAACTGGCCATCGTCGGCGCGCCGGGATCCGGCTGTTCCGACTGGTTGCGGGCGGTGGCCATGCGCCGTGGCTCCGGAGCTCCAACGGAAGTCGACGCCGGACGGTGGCGGACGCTGCGGGCCTCGTTTCCGGCCGACGGCTTGCGCTTCGACCTTTTCTGCATGCTCGACGACTGCCGCTACCGGGGGGTCGAGGAGCTGTTGGTCGGGGCGGCCGACGCGGTGATCCTGCTCTTCGACGTGACGCCGGCATGGATCGGATCGTCGCGGCGGTTTTTCGATCGCCTGCGTCCGCAACTTGCGGAGCTCGGCCGGCCGTTCGCGGTCCAGTACCACCGGATCGAACGCGAACCACGCTTCGATGCCGGCCGGCTGGATGCCTGGCTGGGCCTCGTTGGTTCGGACATTCCCCGGGCGGCGACGGTTTCAAGCGCTCCGGCCGATGCTTTCGACCTGCTGCTGCCAGGCTTGTTGGGAACCGTTCCGGCGAATGACGAATGAGTGGCGGATCCGGGTGGATACCGGCGGGACCTTCACCGACGCCTGGGGACTGGGGCCGGACGGGAAGGAGCGCCGGTGCAAGGTGCTTTCCGACGGCCGGCTGCGCGTCGAAACGGAGGCTGCCGAGGATGGCTGGCTGAGGCTTCTGGGTGGCGGGACCGAACTGGCGGACGGTTTGCTGGTCGGCTGGCGGGAGGCCGGTGGAGCGGTCGTCCGCGAACACGCCCGCGGCAGGATCCGACTCGACGTCGATGCCGGCGTGATCGAGCTTGATGGCGGCGAGGAGGCGCCGGTGGTGGCGGCGCGGGTGCTGACCGGCACGCCGAAGGACGAGCCGCTGCCACCGATGGAGTTCCGCGTCGCGACGACCCGCGGCACCAACGCCCTGCTGGAACACAAGGGCGCGAGGGTGGCTCTCTTCATCACGAGCGGGTTCGAGGACCTGCCCATCATCCGCGACCAGCGGAGGGAGCGGCTTTTCGAGTTGTCATCCGCTGGAGAAAAGCCGCTGGCCGATCGCATCTACGGCATTCGTGGTAGATTGGCGGCGGACGGTTCCGAGATCGGCGGCATGGACGAGCAACAGGTGCGCGCGTCCGCCCGCGAGGCGCTGGCTTCCGGCTGCGACGCCGCGGCGGTGGTGCTGCTGCATTCGTGGCGGAACCTCGCCCACGAGCAGCGGGTCGCCGGCTGGCTGGAGGACGAGGGTTTCCGGCAGGTGACGGTTTCCTCGCGTGTCGCCCCGCTGATCCGACTGCTGCCGCGGATGGATACCGCGCTGGCCGACGCCTTTCTCGCGCCGGTGATGCGTCATTTCATCAACCGCGTCCGGGCCCCGCTGCCGGGGACGGGGGTATGGCTGATGACCAGCGCCGGGGGGCTGGTGCCGGCGGAACGGTATCACCCGAAGGATTCGCTGCTGTCGGGGCCCGCGGGAGGGTTGATCGGCGCGGCCGAGCTGGCGCGCGCGGCGGGTCATTCCCGGGTGCTGACGTTCGACATGGGCGGCACCAGCACCGATGTCGCGCGCATCGACGGGCCCTTCGGCTACCGCGAGGAGCAGCAGGTGGGTCCGGCACGCGTGGTGTCTCCCGCGCTTGAGATCGAAACGGTGGCGGCCGGCGGCGGCTCGATCTGCGCCTGGCGCAACGGCCGGCTGGAGGTCGGCCCGGAAAGTGCCGGTTCGGATCCCGGGCCGGCCTGCTACGGGCGGGGAGGACCGCTGACGCTCACCGATGTGAACCTGCTGCTCGGCCTGATGGATCCGGACAAGGCCGGCATTCCCCTCGATGCCTCGGCGTCGCGTGTGCGGCTCGACGAGTTGATGCGGGTGATGCGGTCCGACGGAGAAGATCCGGGAGAGGTGGATGATTTGCTCCTCGGTCTGCGGGAGATCGCCGTCGAGAGAATGGCCGAGGCGATCCGCTCGGTGAGCATCCGCCAGGGTGTCGAGGTGGAGGATCATGCGCTTTTCGCCTTCGGTGGTGCGGGTCCCCAGCATGCCTGCGCCGTGGCCGAGCGGCTCGGGGTTTCCACGGTGCTGGTGCCGGCGGATGCCGGGCTGCTGAGCGCCTGGGGTCTGGAAAGGGCGAGACGCCAGGAGCAGCGGGTGCGGCAGGTGCTGGCGGATCTCGAGCGCTCGTCGGTCGCGGACATGTGGCGGGAGCTGGCCGATGAGGCGGGTGGCCTGCTCGGAGTGGAGGGTCCGCGGTTCCGCTTTATCGCGTCGCTGCGGTTGAAGGGTCAGGAATCGACTCTGGAGATCGAATCGCCGGACGGATCGGCGTCGGGTCTTTCGCAGGATTTCGCGAAGCGCTATCGCGGAATCTTCGGCTACGATCCGCCGGACGGGGTCCCGGTCGAACTGGTCAGGCTCCGCGTCGTCGCCGAGGAACCGCCGATGGCGCCGATGACCGAGGCATTCGGCGAGGTGGAGGCGGAAGGACCGCAGCTTTGGCAGGATCGCTACTCGACCTGCGTGGTGCCGGCCGGCTGGAGGGCCCGGCGGGGAACCCGGGGAACCGTGAAACTGGAGCGGATCCGCGTGGCCGATGTGAGCTTGGACGGCATGACCGAAGCGGTCCGCTCCGGGCTCTTCCGCAGTCGTTTCGAGGGCATCCTCGACTCGATGGGCGAGGCGCTGAAGCGTTCGGCGCTCTCGACCAACATCAGGGACCGGCTCGATTTCTCATGCGCGTTGCTCGACTCCGGCGGGCGACTCGTGGCCAGTGCGCCCCATGTGCCCGTCCATCTCGGGGCCTTGGGAGTCTGCGTGCGCGAGATCATGAAACGGGTGGAGATGAAGCCCGCGGAGATCGTCATCACCAATCACCCCGGTTATGGAGGATCGCACCTGCCGGACGTCACCCTGATCGCGCCGGTCCATGACCCGGACGGCGGTCTCGTCGGCTTTGTCGCCAACCGGGCCCACCACGCCGAGATCGGCGGGCTGGCGCCCGGATCGATGCCCGCCACCGCGACATGTCTCGCCGAGGAAGGGGTGGTGATCGAGCCGGTGAGGCTCGTCGACGGGGGCGGGTTTCGCAGGGAGATGCTCGACGCCCTGCTACGGCAGGCATCGTACCCGTCGCGCCGTCCCGCGGACAACCTTGCCGACGTCGAGGCGCAGTTGGCGGCCTGCCGCTTCGGGCGGGCGGCGCTGGAAGGATTGATCGAAAGCCACGGCGCGGAGCTGGTGCGGCGGGAGATCGCCGGGATCACCGGGCGGACGGCCGCGCTGATGGCCGGGAAGCTGGAGGGGGCGGACTTTTCGGTGTCGGCCCGCACGGTGCTCGACGACGGCACACCGCTGGTGGTTCGGATCGGGATCAATGGCGGGCGGATGCTTGTCGATTTCAGCGGATCGGGTCCCGTGCATTCCGGCAACCTGAACGCCACGCCGGCCATCGTGCGAAGCGTGCTGCTCTACGTGCTGCGTCTCTGGATCGGCGAGGACGTTCCCCTGAACGAAGGCCTGCTGGACGTCGTGGACCTTGAACTGCCGCCCGGACTGCTGAATCCGGAGTTCGGCGACGATCCGTCGGAAGCGCCGGCGGTGGTCGGCGGCAACGTCGAGCTGAGCCAGCGGCTCGCGGATCTTTTGTGCGAGGCACTGGGGATCTGCGCCAACGGACCCGGCACGATGAACAACCTGCTCTTCGGGGACGAAAGCTTCGGCTACTACGAGACCCTCGGCGGCGGTGCCGGAGCCGGTCCGGGATTTGACGGAACCTCGGGGCGCCAGGTCCACATGACCAACACCGCGCTGACCGACCCCGAAGTGCTGGAATACGGCCATCCGGTGCGGGTCCTCCGCCACGGGCTGCGGCGTGGTTCCGGCGGCGGCGGAAGGTGGCGGGGCGGAGACGGTGTCGTGAGGGAACTCCGCTTCCTTGCCCCGCTGGTCGTTTCGTTTCTCACCCAGCGGCGGTCGTCCGGCCCTTCGGGTAGGGCCGGAGGTGGCGATGGGTTGCCCGGAGCACAGTGGCGGATCGATGGCGACGGCAGGGAGACGGTCCTGCCCGGGATCTGCACGGTGACGGTCGAGGCGGGTGACACGATCCGCGTCGAAACGCCCGGAGGCGGTGGCTGGGGATCGGGGATGGCCGCGGTTTGAGCGGAAAATCGGTCGCGACCGCAGCGTGAGGCGCTAGGCTGACTCATGGTGCGATGGTTCTCTATGGCGGCCGGCGTGGTCTTCCCCTGCATGGCCGAAGTGCGCTCGACCCACGCCAGCGCCGAGTTGCTGCAATCCAGCAAGGGCTATCAGGCGGGTAGTCCGGTGGAGGTGGCGCTGCGCCTGAGCATCGACGAGGGCTGGCACACCTATTGGGTCAATCCCGGGGAAGCGGGCATGCCGCTCTCCGTCGAGTGGACCTTGCCGGACGGCTGGGTCGCGGGTCCGTTGCTTCATCCGGCTCCGGAGCGTTTCACGACCGGTGGGCTTTCGGGTTTCGGCTACTCGGGCGAGGTGGTGATTCCGGTGTTTCTCACCGCGGCGCCCGAGGCTTCCGGCGAGGTCGGGATCAGGGCCGAGGTCCGTTGGCTGACCTGCAGCGACGCGAGTTGTGTCGCTGGAGAGGCGGTGCTCGAGGCTTCTTGGGTCGAAGGGGTTGTTGGTCCCGGGAAGGACGCGGACGAGATCGCCTCCGCCCTCGAGATGGTCCCGCGGCCCTTGAAGGGGGCGGCCCTGCATGTCGAGCCCCTGGCGGAGCGTCTCCGGCTCGAACTCACGCTCCCGGGAGGTCTTGACCCGACCGGCAGCAGGGTGTTTCCCGTGACGGCCGAGGTCATCGATGCCGCCGAGTCGATCGAATTCCGGGCCGATCAGGGGAAATGGCGGGCCGAGGTGGAAACGGGAGACTATGTGTCCGAGCCGGTCGAGGAACTCGAACTGGTCATCACCGGGGGCGGGATCGACAAGCCGCTGCTTGTCGGTTGGACGGCCGCTCAGGAGTAGATTTCCCCGGTGGACAAACATGGTTTCCGATGCACGGGTCTTTCGGAACTCCCTACAATATCATGAATAACAACTGCAAATGGATCGGATGGATCGTCGCCGCCGGACTCGCCTGTGGCACTGCCCTCGCGCTCGAGCCGGGTGATGCCGCACCTGAGTTCACGCTCACGGATACCGCGGGGAAGGAAGTCTCCCTTGCCGATTATCAGGGCAAGATCGTCGTCCTCGAATGGTTGAACTACGGCTGCCCCTTCGTGAAGAAGCACTACGACAGCGGCAACCTGCCGTCGCTCCAGAAGCGATACACCGCGAAGGATGTCGTCTGGCTCTCCATCAACTCGTCAGCCGAAGGCAAGCAGGGATACATGCCGGGACAGGAGCTTGCCGAGGCCTCCGAAAAGCGGGGGAACAAGGCCACCGCGATCCTTCTCGACACCGACGGCAAGGTCGGCAAGGCCTACGGGGCGCGCACCACGCCCCACATGTATGTGATCGGCAAGGACGGCAGGCTCGCCTACATGGGCGCGCTCGACGACAAGCCGACAACCGACCAGTCCGACCTCGGCGAGGCGACCAACTACGTCGCCGCGGCGGTCGATGCGCTGATGGCTGGCGGCGGGGTCGAGGTGACCAAGGTCAAGCCCTACGGCTGCGGCGTGAAGTACTGAAACCCCGCCTCCGGAGGCGGCCGCTGTTTCGCGCCCGTGGAGCCTAACCTCGGGCGGGAGTCGGCATCCCGCTCTCTCCGAGGATGCTCTTGGGCTTCGGCAAGTGGCGCTTTCTCAGGCCGAACTGGCGGACCGCATGCCGCTGGAGGTGCGCGACGGCTTCGTCGCAGTCGTCGGTGAAGAAGATCAGCTCGGGGTCCTCCGGGCTGATCGTTCCCGACTCGGCCATCCGGTAGACGAAGTCCATCAGCGGCTGCCAGTAGTCCTTGCCCATCAGGATGATCGGGAAATTTCGGATCTTCCCGGTCTGAATCAGCGTCATCGTCTCGAACATCTCGTCCATCGTGCCGGCTCCGCCTGGCATCACGACGAACGCGTAGGAGTACTTCACGAGGATCACCTTGCGGGTGAAGAAGTAGTGCATGTTGACGGAGCGGTCGACGTAGGGGTTGAGGTGCTGCTCGAAGGGGAGCTCGATGTTGACCCCGATCGACCGGACGCCGGCCTCGCGGGCGCCGCGATTGCCCGCCTCCATGATCCCGGGCCCGCCACCCGTGATCACCGTGAAGCCGAGCTTGGCGACCTCCGAGCCCATCCTGCGCGCCAGTTCGTAGTAGGTCGTGCCGGGTTGCGTGCGGGCCGACCCGAAGATGGTGACGGCCGGGCCCGCGAAATGCAGCGCCCGGAAGGCCCTGACGAGATCCCAGGTCACGCGTCCCAGCGTGGCCAGTTCGCGCAGCCTGGACCGCGGGCCGGTGAGCAGCGAGCGGTCCGGGTGCTGGAGTTCGAAGTCCAGCTCCGCCCGGATGGCTTCATCGCTGATGAGGTGTTCTTCGGTCGGCTGCGGTTGGTCTGGGCAATCGGGCGGCGTCATGGGCGGTCCAATCCCTAACACCGGAAACCGGGAATGCCAGCCAATGAGCTCCGCAACCCGCGGAAGCGCTGGTACACGGGGACGGGATCGAACCGCCGACCGACCGGGTGTAAACCGGTTGCTCTACCGCTGAGCTACCCGTGCTGTCCGGGACGAGAGGGGAGCGTGCCGGGGTGGAAGGATCAAGCGATTTGTCGGGTCTTCGACGGTTGTCGGCAGGCCGGATCGCCCGGGCAGGTTCTTTTCTTGTCACAGAATCCACGGCCGGCCTCAATGGCAGCCATAGCCGCCATGAAATCCCGCGCCATACCCCTCGCACTGTCGATCATCCTCGCGATTTCCGGTCCGGCTCTTGCTGCCGAGCGCCTGCTTCTCAAGAAGGAGGCCGAGCGCAAGGAGATCCGCCACTCGATGATCGGACCCCGGGACACGCTGTTGTTCTACACCTTCGCCGACCAGAAGGCGGTGCTGCGGTTGCAGATCGGCAATGGCGATCTTTCCTTCCCGGTGAGCGGCAAGCTCTACCTCTTCGGTCCGAAGACGACCGCCGAAGAGTTGGCGAAATGGCTGAACAACCAGCACTCGGACGGGCTTTTTCCGGAGGTGCCCGAGCCGAGCGGCACGTTCGATCTGCCGGAGGGCGCCTGCAAGGTGACCGGCAGGAAGCTGCAAGGGGAGGAGCGGCAGGGGCCCCAGGGTCTCACCTTTCAGGACTACAAGGTGGATCTTTCGGTCGAGGATCACAGCGTCGAGGGCAAGTTCGAGATCAAGGGCTTCGAGGACGAGGCCGGGGTGTTCGTGAAGGTCACGGAGGGTTGAGCCCGGGGGGGCTTACGGTCTTGCCGGTTGGCACGGGAGTTGCCAGCCTCCGCGGGAAATGACCGTCGTCCGCCTGTTCCGAGAGCTTTTTCTGACCCTCTTCGCCGCGTCGATCCTGCTGACGCCGGTCACGGCTTCCGCGCAGGACGCGCCGCCTCCCGCCGTCGAGGAGAGGTCGGTGGACGACAAGATCAATGACGCGGTCGCCCCTTACACCGACGCGATCTCGAAGGTGGTGTTCGTGCCCGTCTACAAGGGAACGGTCGGCGAGGGCGATGCCGCCGTGGATCTCGAGGTCCCCTTCGTGCTGCTGTGGCTCGCGGGCGGGGCCATTTTCTTCACGATTTTCTTCAAGTTCATCAACGTCCGCGCGTTTCCGCTCGCCCTGCGCACGGTCCGGGGAAAGTACTCGAGGCCTGACGATCCCGGGGAGATCACCCATTTTCAGGCGCTGACGGCCGCGGTTTCCGGAACCGTCGGGCTTGGCAACATCGCCGGGGTCGCGATCGCCATCAGCGTCGGTGGCCCGGGTGCCGCATTCTGGATGGTGGTGATGGGGCTGTGCGGGATGAGCAGCAAGTTCGCCGAGTGCACGCTCGGGGTGAAGTACCGCCAGATCGGCAAGGACGGGAAAGTCCACGGCGGCCCGATGCTCTACCTGACCCGGGGCTTCGCGGAGAGGGGAATGGGACCGGTCGGCAAGACGCTGGCGGTGTTCTTCAGCATTTGCGCGGTCGGCGCCTCCTTCGGCGGAGGAAACATGTTCCAGATCAATCAGGCGACCTCCCAGCTCGTCAACGTGACCGGTGGGTCGGTCGATGGCTTCCGCTGGCTGATCGGCATCGTGATCGCCGTCCTGGTCGGAATGGTGATCATCGGGGGGATTTCCCGGATCGGCAAGATCACGGCGAGCCTGGTCCCGGCGATGACGGTGCTCTACATCATCGGCTGCTTCGTGGTGCTGGGCACCCACCTCGACAAGATCGGCCCGACCTTCGGGCTGATCTTCGGCCACGCCTTCAGCGGCGAGGCGATGGCCGGGGGACTGATCGGCACCTTCCTCCAGGGAGTCAGGCGGGCGGCCTTTTCCAACGAGGCGGGCATCGGTTCGGCGCCGATCGCCCACTCGGCGGTCAAGACCCGTTTCGCGGCCAGCGAGGGTCTCGTCGCGCTGCTGGAACCCTTCGTGGACACCGTGATCATCTGCACGATGACGGCGCTGGTGGTGATCGTGACCGGTGATTACACGCATCAGGGAGTCGATGGCATCACGATCACCTCGGACTCCTTCGCGTCGGTGGTTCCCTGGTTCTCCTACGTCCTGTCGGTGGCCGTGATCCTCTTCGCGCTGTCGACACTGATCACGTGGTCCTACTACGGGCTCCAGGCGTGGAAGTTCCTCTTCGGGAAGTCCCACGCGGCCGACCTGAGCTTCAAGTTGATCTTCTGCCTGGTGATCATCCTCGGGGCCGCGATGTCGCCCGGAAAGGTGATCGATTTTTCCGATGCGATGCTCTTCAGCATGTCCTTTGCCAACCTGATCGGGGTGTATTTCCTGCTGCCGGTCATCAAGGAGGAGCTGGCGCGCTTCAAGGACTTCGCCCGCCGGGTGGACCGTGGTGACGATTTCGACCATGCGCTCGCGGTGGCGAAATCGGAGAGCGAGGAGGAGGCCAGACACCCACCCAAGGCCTGAGGTCCCTCCCGGCACTTGATCGGCCCGACGCTTGCCCCATGCTGAGCTCATGGCGCGCGAGTTCCATCTGACAAGCCGACCGAAGAAGGGCGCTTCGGGCATCGACTACCGGGCGGAACTCAACGCCGAGCAGTTCTCGGCCGTGACCTCCGCGCCGGGTCCCGCGCTGGTGATCGCCGGGGCGGGATCGGGAAAGACGAGGACGCTAACCTACCGCGTCGCGTGGCTGCTGGACCAGGGGGTCGATCCGCGCCACATCCTGCTGCTCACCTTCACCAACAAGGCGGCACGGGAGATGACCGAGCGCGTGCGCGAACTGGTGCCCCACGACCTCTCGCCGCTGTGGAGCGGCACCTTCCATTCGATCGGCAACCGCATCCTGCGCCGTCATGCGGAGGATCTCGGCCTGACCAAGGCCTTCTCGATCCTCGATCGCGACGACCAGAAGTCGCTGCTCTCGGGCGTGGTCGGCGGCATGGACATCGACACCTCGGTCCGCCGGTTTCCCAAGGCCGACGTGCTGGCGACGATGTTCAGTCTGGTGGAGAACACCGGGGTCGAACTGAAGGACCTGATCGAGGCCCGATACCCCTATTTCGAGGACTGGACGAAGGAAATCGCGGACGCCCACAAGCGCTACGCCAAACGCAAGCTGGAGACGAACTCGGTCGACTTCGACGACCTGCTTGTGCTCACCCTGAAGCTCTTCAAGACGCAGCCGGACGTCCTGGCGCTCTACCGCAAGCGCTTCCGCCATATCCTCGTGGATGAGTATCAGGACACCAACGCGGTGCAGTGCGAGTTGATCGACCTGCTCGCCTCCGACGGGGCCTCGGTGATGGCGGTGGGCGACGACGCGCAGTCGATCTATTCGTGGCGCGGCGCGGACATGGAGAACATCCTGAGTTTTCCGCGGCGCTACGACGGGTGCCGGGTCTACAAGATCGAGACGAACTACCGCAGCGTGCCGGAGATCCTCGAACTGTCGAACACGGCGATCCGGGCGAACACGGCGCGCTTCGAGAAGGACCTGCGCTCGGCGCGGGAGGCGCTCGGAACCAAGCCGGCGCTTGTGCCGCTGGAGGACCCCTCCACCCAGGCGCGTTTCATCGCCCAGCGGATGCTCCAGCTCCGCGATGACGAGGGTGTGCCGCTGGAAGAGATGGCGGTGATCTACCGCGCGCACTTCCAGTCGCTGGAGGTGCAGATGGAATTGACCTCGCACGGCATTCCCTTCGCGATCACCAGCGGGCTGAGGTTCTTCGAGCAGGCGCACGTCAAGGACGTGGCGGCGTTCCTGCGCCTGGCGACCAACCGTCGCGACGAGACGAGCTTCAAGCGCATCGTCCTGCTGCTTCCGGGAATCGGCGCGAAGGGCGCCGACAAGCTCTGGGCGGCGTGGCTCCACAGCGGGTGGGCGACAAGGGAGGAGACGCCGGAATGGTCGCAGGTCCTCGGTGGATTGAAGGGCGTGCCGAAGAAGGCGGCGAAGCACTGGGAACAGCTCGGCTACATCTTCGACGAGTTGACGCCCGGTGGGGAGTTCGCCCGTCCGTCCGAGATGATCTACAGTGTGCTCGAGGGGATGTATGACGAGCACCTCCGGGCGAGCTACGACAACTACGACAACCGCCGTAGCGACATCGAGCAACTGATGGCCTATGGGGAGAACTTCGAGGACATTCTCGATTTCCTGGCGCAGCTCTCGCTGCTGGGTTCGGCCGACGGCGAGCCGGGCGGCGACCGCACCGAGCCGGACCGGGAGAAGGTCACGCTTTCCTCCATTCACCAGGCGAAGGGGCTGGAGTGGAAGGTGGTCTTCGTGATCTGGCTGGCCGAGGGACAGTTTCCCAACGGCCGGGTGATCGAGGCCGATGACCCGGAGATGATGGAGGAGGAGCGGCGGTTGTTCTACGTGGCGGTGACGCGGGCGAAGGACGAGTTGTATCTCAGCTACCCGCTGGTGAACCCGAAGAGCTACTCGGGTGACGTGATCCAGCGTCCGTCGCGCTTCCTGGAGGACTTTCCGAAGGAGCTGGTCGAGGAATGGAAGGTCCGGTCGTCATGGGAGGAGCCGGACTGGGACGAAGCGGATTGGGAGAAGGAAGTGGACGAGCCGTTTTAGGAAGCGATTGGTGCTCGTGGCATGACCGTCCCGGTCATGAACGGAACGGCGTCCCTGGCGCATGGAGCGGTCCCGCGACTCATGCTTTTCCCATCCATGACCGGGACGGTCATGCCACGAAACGCCTAAGGTTTGGCCAGCAGGCTGACGGCGATGCCGATGCCGATCGCCGCCACGATGAAGCGCACCAGTTTGGCAGGCACCCGCTGGGCGAAGTGGGCGCCGAGGAAATAGCCGGGGATCGAGCCGGCGAGAAGGATCAGCACCAGGCGGCCGTCGAAGCTGCCGGTGAGCAGGAAGAAAAGCATCGCTGCGGTGTTGCACAGCAGGGCGAGCAGGTTCTTCAGCGCGTTCATCCGGTTGAGGTCGCGGATGCCGAGCAGGCCGAGACCGGCGAGCATCATGATTCCGATGCCGGCGCCGAAATAGCCGCCGTAGATCGCGACGCCGGTCTGGAAGGCGGCGCCCCAGCGGGGCGGCTTCTCCGGATCGTGATCGGCCGCGTGGGCGAAGGCCCAGCGACGGATCGGCTCGTTGGCGAGGAAAAGCGCGGTCGCGCCGAGGATGAGCCAGGGGACGGCGGCTTCGAAGACGGAATCGGGAAGCCGGATGAGCAGAAGGGCGCCGGCGAGGCCGCCAAGGAGGGAGACGATGCCGAGCGGAAGGATCCATGCGCGGACTTCCCGAAGGCGTCGGCGGAAGGCCCAGACCGATCCGGGCATGCCGAACCAGAGGGCGACGGTGGAGGTCGTGTTGGCCAGGACGGGTGGCAGGCCGGCGGCCAGCAGAGCCGGGAAGGTCAGCATCGTGCCGCCCCCGGCGATGGCGTTCATCGCTCCGGCGAGGAAGCCGGCGGCGAGGACGATCCATTCGGCGGCGGTGAGCACGGGCGGATTCTTCCGGGGAATCGACATTCCTGTCGATCAGCACTTTCCGAGGCGGGGGTGTTGATCGACAGGAACGTCGATCCCCCGGAAGCGCGGCCCGGTATTGATTCGCCGGAGTCGGCGGGCATACTCGGGCGACGTTCGCCGCCATGCTCACCCTGCTGAAGATCCGCAACCTCGCCCTGGTGGATGAACTGGTCTGGGAACTCGGCGAGGGGCTCGTGGCCGTGACCGGCGAGACCGGGGCGGGAAAGTCGGTGATCGTCGGCGCCCTGAAGCTCGTCCTGGGCGAGCGGGCCGACAAGTCGCTGATCCGAACCGGCGAGGAGAGCTGCACGGTGGAGGCGGTCTTCGAGCTGCCGGAGCCTGCCGAGGTCGATGCGCTGCTGCGGGACGGGGGGCTCGATGCCTGCGACGACGGCATGCTCATCGTCCGCCGGGTGATCGGCGCGAAGCTCAACCGCCAGTTCATCAACGACTCGCCGGTGACGCTCGCCCTGCTCAAGCGGATCGGCGAGCAACTCGTCGCCCTGCACGGTCCGCACGATCACCAGTCACTGCTTTCCACCGAGCGCCAACTCGTGATGCTGGACGCCTACGCGGACGTGGACCTCGGGGGCTACCGGGAGGCGTGGCAGGCGTGGCGGGAGAAGCGCGACGAGCTTGAGGAGCTTCGCGAGGCCGAGACGGCGGGTGAGCAGGAGCTTGACCTGTTGAGGCATCAGGTGGCGGAGATCGACGCCGCCGAGTTGAAGCCGGAGGAGGAGGACGAGATCACCGACCGCTGGCGCCGGGCCGGCAACGCGAGCCGGTTGGCCGAGATTTCAGGAGCCGCCGCAAACCTTCTGGGCGATGACGAGTCCGGCTTGCTGACCCGGCTCGGCGAAGTCCAGCGCCTGACCCGTGACCTGGAGAAACTCGATCCGTCGATGGCCGAGCGGACCGCGGGGCTGGAGACGGCGGTGGTCGAACTGCAGGATCTCGAGCGCGTCTTCCGCGATTATGCGGACGATCTGGATCTCGATCCTTCGGAGGCGGTCGAACTGGAGGAGCGGGTGAATCTTTTCGAATCCCTGAAACGGAAGTACGGCGCCACCCTTGAGGCGGTGCTGGCTCACCGTGATCGCTGCGCCGAGCGCCTCGATTCGGTGGAGAACCGCGGCGAGAGGCTCCAGCGGCTCGAGGAGGAGGCGGAGGCCCTGCGGACCGAGGTCGACAAGCTGGGCCGCGCGGTTGGCGCGAAGCGCAGGAAGGCCGCGCCGCGGCTGGCGAAGGAGATCGCCGGACAACTGAGCGACCTGGGATTCAAGAGTTCGACCTTCGAGATCCGGCTGGAGCCCCGGAGGGAGCCGGGCTCGGTCGGTTTCGAAGCGGTGGAGTTCTTTTTCGGCCCGAATCCGGGCGAGCCGGTGCAGCCGCTGCGCCAGGTGGCGTCGAGCGGCGAGGTCAGCCGGGTGATGCTGGCGGTGAAGAGCGCGCTGGCGGACCAGGACTCGACGCCTTTGATGGTCTTCGACGAGATCGACGCCAACGTCGGCGGGGAGATCGCACGCTCGGTGGGGCTCAAGATGTCGGCGCTGGGCGAGCGGCACCAGGTGGTGGCGATCACCCACTTTCCGCAGGTCGCCGCCAGCGCGGCGCGGCACTACGTCGTCGAGAAGCAGGTCGTCGGCGGCCGGACCTGCTCGCGGCTGTTTCCGGTCGATGGGGATGGCCGGATCGATGAACTGGTGCGAATGCTCGGTGGCGGCGGCGCTTCGGCGAGGGAGATGGCGAAGAGCCTGCTGCAGGAATCATGAGGAAACGTCGCAGCAGTGGATGTCATGTGGGCAGCGCGCGCCGGGTCGATCAACCGGCCGGCCGGGTGGGTGAGGATCTGGCCCTGCCGAGCCGGAAACGGGGAGCCGAGCGGCTGGTGATCGGCCGCCGCGAGTGGATCCGGCTGCCTGGCTTCGATGCCGGCCCGTTCCATGCCAAGACCGACAGCGGCGCCCGGAGTTCGAGCATCCATGCCGAACAGATCGTGCTTTCCGACGACTGCTCCGAGGTCGGCTTCTACACCCGCGACCACTACGGCCGTCGCCGCTGGTGCGAGCTGCCCGTGGGAGGCGTGAGCAGGGTGAAAAGCTCGACCGGCGAATCGAAGCCGCGGGTCTGGGTTGAGACCGAGCTGGAATTGCCCGGCGGATTCCGCTGGCGGACCCGCCTGACCCTGGCAAACCGGCAGCGGATGAAGTGCTCGATGCTCCTCGGCCGACGGGCCCTGTCCGGATTCTTCCTCATCGACACCGCCTGCGACCACATGATGGGCGCCTTTGATGCCAGGGATGGGCATTGAAAGCGACCGGCCGATTCTCCAATTTTCCCAAGCTCATGAAACCCGGAACCCATGAAAGTCGCCGCGTGTTTCGCTGAAACGAGTCGTTCCTGCCACCTCCAACCGGAATCAACAAACCTATGATCACACCGCCAAGTTCCCTTCATGTCCTCGCCCAGGCGGGCGCCACCTTCAGCGGCCTCGATACGGGCATCGTCGTCGGCTACATCGTCTTCATCTGTGTCCTGGGAATCCTGGTCGGTTTCAGGAAGAACACTTCCAGCAGCCAGCTTTTCCTCGCGGGGAGGTCCCTCGGCTGGCCGGTCATCGGCATCTCGCTCTTCTGCGCCAACATCTCGTCGATCCACCTCGTCGGTCTGGCCGCCGACGGCTACCGCGTGGGGATGCCCGTGGGCAACTTCGAGTGGGGTGCTTCCTTCTGCCTCATCATCCTCGGCCTGGTGTTCGCGCCCTTCTATTTCCGGAGCCAGCTCAGCACGCTGCCGGAGTACGTCGAGAAGCGCTACAGCCCCATCACACGCACGATCCTGGGCATCATCTTCGTCCTGTCCGCCTTGCTGGTCCACATCGGCATGAGCCTCTATGCCGGGGCGAAGCTGATGAACGTCTTCTTCGGCTTCGACATCACCACCGCGATCATCGTGATCGCGGGAGTCACCGCGATCTACACGGTCCTGGGGGGGCTGAAGGCGGTGATGATCACCAATGTCGTGCAGGTCATCATCCTGCTGGCGGGAGCGCTCACGCTGACCTACCTGGGTTGGCAGGCCCTCGGTGAGGAAAAGGGCATCACGACCTACGCCCAGTTGAAGGAGGCGGTCTCGCCGGACATCTCGCCGACCGTGCTGCAAAGCATCAAGGCCCCGGACGGTTCATTCAACGACTTCTCGTGGCTGTGCGTGCTGGTCGGTTATCCGATCCTCGGCATCTGGTACTGGTGCACGGACCAGACGATCGTCCAGAACGTCCTGGCGGCGAAGACCGAGAAGGACGGCCGGGACGGGGCGATCTTCGGTGGCTTCCTCAAGATCCTGCCGGTGTTCCTGATGGTCCTGCCCGGGGTGATGGCCTACGCCCTCTACCGGGACGAGATCGGCGAGGAGAACAACAACACCCTGATGATCCTGATGCAGAAGCTGCTGCAGCCCGGATTCCTGGGCGTGTTCGCCGCCGGGCTGCTGGCGGCGCTGATGAGCACGGTGGCCGCGGCCTTGAACAGCACCGCCACCCTTGCCTCGTCCGATATCCTCAAGCGCCTGAAGCCGGAGACGCCGGACAAGACGCTGGTCTGGTTCGGCCGGATCTCGTCCATCGTGGTGGTCCTGCTCGCGATGGCCTGGTCCACGCAAGGCGACAAGTTCAAGAGCATCTTCGAGGCGATCAACAAGATCCCGATGATGTTCGCGCCGGCGATCACGACGATCTTCCTGATGGGCGTCTTCTGGAAACGCGGCACCAAGCAGGCCGCCATCGGCACCCTGCTCTTCAACATGGGCGTCGGGGTCATCTACCTGCTGGTCGACATCCCGATCATCACCGAGAAGCAGCTCATCGCCGAAGGGCTGGGACTGCCCTTCATGCTCGTGGGCGGCATCTTCTTCGTCTTCTGCCTGATCCTCTACGTGATCGTGAGCCTGATGACGCCCGCTCCCGGCGAGGCGAACATCAAGAACCTCGTCTGGGATCACCCGCTTGGGTTCCTCGGGGAAGGGAAGGTTTCCGGGATCACCGATCCGCGGATCATGGCGCTGATCCTCCTGATCATCATGGTGATCCTCTACATTGTGATGTAGGCGATTGGAGGCGGGCCGCCTCGGCCCGCTATCCTTCGGGGTGCCGCCTGGGCGCCCCGCCTCCGAGTCTCCCGCTTGCCTTGCTCATCATGAAGATCGACAGCCACCACCACCTCTGGGCCATCAACGACACCGACTATGTGTGGATGACCGAAGACCACGCGAGGATCCGCCGCGACTTCCTGCCGGAGGATGCCGCGACCAACTTCAAGGCTTCGGGGATCGACGGCAGTGTGGTGGTGCAGGCGCGGCAGATGGTCGAGGAGACCGAATGGCTGCTGGGGTTGGCCGAGGCGAACGACTGGATGCGCGGCGTGGTCGGCTGGGTGCCGCTGCTCGAGGATGGCGGCGAACCGTTTCTCGAACGCTTCGCATCCCACCCGAAGCTGTGCGGCGTGCGGCACGTGGTGCATGACGAACCCGACGACGACTTCATCTTGCGCGAGGATTTCAACGAGGGCATCCGGCGGCTCGCGGGATACGGGCTCGTCTACGACATTCTCATTTTCGAGAAGCACCTGCCGCAGACGATCGAGTTCGTCGACCGGCATCCGGAGCAGGTCTTCGTGGTGGATCACATCGCCAAGCCGGTGATCCGCAAGGATGCCTTCGATGAGGCATGGGCGCGCAACATCCGCGAGCTGGCGAAGCGGGAGAAGGTGAGCTGCAAGCTGTCAGGAATGGTCACCGAGGTCCGTGATGCCGAGTGGGACACGGAGCTGCTGAGGCCATACTTTGAAACGGTGTTGGAGGCCTTCGGAGCCGATCGGCTGATGTTCGGCTCGGACTGGCCGGTGTGCCTGCTGCGCTCGGAGTACGGGGCGTGGGTTGGCTGCGTGGAGGAACTGGTGGCCGATCTCAGTGAAGACGAGAAGGCCGCGTTCTGGGGGCGGAACGCGGCCCGGATCTACGGGGTGTGAGTGTGGCTGCCGTCGGACTGAAGCCCGAAAAGCGAATCAACCCTTGAGCGGGAGCGCGAGCTCGACCTTTTCGCCCGCCGGCAGCTCGATCTCGCGGGGCTCCTGACCGGGCAGGATCAGCTCGATGGTCTGCGCATCCTTCGAAGTCATCGCGACTTCGACCTTGTCCGGCGTCCAGTGCAGGCGGTGGATTTCGATGGCGCCGCGGCAAAGCACGCCCTCGATCGTGCCGGTCGGCCACTCCTTCGGAAGGGCGGGAAGGAGGTGGATCTCGCCGACGTCCGAGCCCACCAGCATCTGGATGATCAGAGCCGGCTGGCCGCCGCTGATGTCCATGTTGAACAGGTGCCGGTGGTTGTGCATCGACGCCAGGTTGTTGAGCCAGAAGCGGTTCACCAGGTGGCGCAGGCAGAGGTAGGAAAGTTCGCCGTCGCCGAGGGTCGAGACGACCTGCCCGAGCTGGACGAGGCCGAAGGACATGAAACCGCGGTCCTCGGGATCCTTCCAGTGCTCGGCGAGCTTGAACTCGACGCTCTTGCGGAAGCCTTCCTTGAGCTTCGGATCGGCCTCGATCTCGTCGGGCATCACGTAGTAGAGCGGGTAGAGCTGGGAGGAGTGGCGGTGTTTGTCGTTGTTGCCCAGCTTGGGCGTGAGCCACTCCTTGATGATGCCCTCGTCGTTGAGCATGTAAGGAGGCATCTTCTCAAGCATGCCCTCCCACTTGGGGATCTTGCCGGCGTTCACGCCGAGGGTCCGGGAGGCGGCGATGAGGTTGTGAAGCACCTCTTTGGCGACGGCGACGTCCATGGTCGCATTGAAGGTCGCCTGGGAGTCGCTGCCTTCCGGCCAGTTCTCCGGGGACTGGGTGGGCGAGAAGATGTACTGACCGTTCTCGTCCTCGTAGAGGAAGTCCTCGAAGAACAGCGCGCATTGCTCGAGATAGGGCACGGTGTGCTTCGCGAGGAAGTCCTTGTCGCCGGTGAAGAGGTAGTAGTCGTAGAAGAAGCGGGCGGCCTTGCCGGCGCCGGCGACCCACATGCCGCCGGCGAAGCTCGGAGCCAGGGCGTTGTTGTAGCCATTGGTGCTGGTGCGTGACGGAAGAACGATGCCGCGGGCGCCAAAGTAGTGCTTGGCATTGAGCTGCATGTCCGGAATCAGCGACTCGATGTAGCGGGTGTAGGCCGGCATCAGCTCCGGCATGTTGCCCGGCAGGTTGGCGGCGATGGCCGAGGGGACGTTGCCGTTGTGGGTGTAGTCGCTGGCCCAGTTGGGCACGTAGGTGCCGCCCCAGATGCCCTGCAGGTTGGGCGGAAGCTTGCCGGTGGAGCAGAGGATGTTGTAGCGGCCGGCGTCGAACTGCTTCTCGATCAGGGCCTTGTTGATGTCGTGCCAGGTGGAGATCTCGAGGAGTTGCTCGGTCGGCTTCTTGTGGTCGTCTTCGCTACCGCCGATGTCGAGTTGGACCCGGTTGAAGATCTCACCGTGGACCTTGGCGTGGGCGGCAAGCAACTTGTCGTAATCGGCCTGCACGTTCTTCAACTTTGCGGCGAGACTGTCGAAGACGTCGGTGCCCTTCTTGCGGGGCAGGCCAACGTCGGCGAGCAGCAGAACTTCGTCCGCACCCTCGATGACCAGCGAGCCATCCTCCTTGGAAGTGCTCTTGCCGCCCTTGGTGATTACCCGGGCGTGGCCGTTGACGGCGGTGATGCTGCCCTCGTAGGCCTTGAGGCACTGCATGCTGTAAGACAGCGAGTCCTCGGTGGAGCTGCTTTCGATTCCGCCGAAGTGCTCCTTGAAGCTGTCGTCGGACTTCTTGGCGATGTCGGTGTCCTTGTTGAACTCGTCGCTGGATTCACGGGGCTCCAGCTTGAGCGAGCAGTTCACGCTGCCCGCCTTGTCGCCGCGGATGCGGATCACGGCGACTCCGTCCGGGCGGGAGGCGAAGAAGCTGCGGGTGAAGGTTCCGGCGTCGTCGGTCCAGCGGACAGTACACTCGCCGGTGCTGAAATCGACCGAGCGGGAATAGTCGCGGGGCTCGCCCCGGGCGGCGCGCGTGATCGTTAGGTCGAAGGCCGGAACGTAGAAATCCGGATACATGAAGCCTTCCTGACCGGAGTTCTCGAACTGCAGGACTTCGGCTTCCTTGTATTTTCCCTCGGCGATGAGCTGACGGATCTTTGGCAGGTCCTTGGATTGGTCCGGGGGCACCGTCGGTTCGCCCATCGGCATGAAGAGTTCCTCGTGGTTGAAGATGATGCGCTCATCGTTCGGGCGGCTGTAGGCGTTGAGGCCGAGGGTGCCGTTGCCGGTGATGAGGCCCTCCTCCCAGTTGGCGGCGGGTCTGGCGCTGATGAAGCCGCGTTCGGGGACGGGAAGCGACGCGGAATGGGCCGGGCTCATGGTGACGAGAATGGTGGCAAGGATCGGGGGCAGGTGCTTGGAGGCGGTCATGACAGTGGTGGCGAAGATGCAGGTGTTGGTGGGGATTCTCGGGCGCGGAG
>CALGOH010000263.1 GCA_937957985.1 uncultured Verrucomicrobiae bacterium | reverse complement strand
TCCGCGATGTAGCTCCGATTCAGCCCCGGGAAATCCATGATCGGAGCGATTTCGTCCTGATTCTTGAAATCCTCGGAGTATTCGAAGATCCAACGGCCCTCAGAGAAGCGAAGCGTGCCGACCTTGAGGTCGTCGAGAGAGAGCACGAATTCCACTTCCCGGGATGGGGGCTTCACTTCCCGGGTCCAGTCGAACTTACGTTTGAGAAACCTCAGCATCCTGGGAGATCGTAACGGAAAAACTACGCGCCCGCCAGCGCTTCCTGAAACATCGCCGCTCTACGGTCAAGGCATTCGGCGATGAACTCCGAGCGGACCGGGCTGATCAGACCGACGAATTCGCCCTCAATCACATCGGTGACAATCCGGGAGAGATTGGCGGGGCAGAGGCTTGTCAGTACGGGCCGGTAGCTCGACCGATGGCGCGCGATCTGGCGAATCAGCCCGTAGTGGTTCGGAGACTCGAGTCCCTCCCATCCGATCTTCGGATAGCACCTTTCCACGTATTTCATGACCCGGGCCTCGCGTCGGTTCTGGTCCCGCGCCAAATTGATCAAGTCGGCATCGGTCGTGTTCCAGTAAAGGGCCCTGGCGGTGTCGTAAATCGGGGCGAAGCGGGGTGGATGGCGACGACCAAGGTCGGTGATCACGCCCCAGTTGTAGTAGTGGCGGTCGTTGTTTCCGACGATCGCGTCGAAACCGAGCAACCGGACGAATTCATCGAGCAGGGGCTCGGCGGTCTCGCCGAATCGGTCGAGCAGGGCGTCTTCGACAAACTGGAAGGTGAAAAAGTTGCGCGCCTGGTTGGCCGCCTCCACTTCAGCGACGAACTTCTGGTCCTCGAGGTGACCGCCGAAGATTTCGGCACCGTGGACAAGCTGCTCCCGCTCGTGACGGAGAAAATACCGGCTCAGAAAGCGGAGCTGCCGCCCGAACCACATCAACTGGGACTCGGCCATGTTCATGCCGAGCGCCTGACCGATCCGAGTGAGCAGGTGCTCGGTGATGGACTCGTTTGGGTAGTATTTGTGGCCGACCTTGGCGATGTGGGCGGGCCAGGTCTTGCGTTTCGAACTCCGTCCGTGCCCATACTCGTAGATGCGAATGTAGTCCTTCGGGGCGTCACCGGCGACGTTCACGTTCGGCAACCAGAACCGTCCTGGCTTGAGACAAGGGAGGTTGCCGGGGCAAGTGAGCACCACTCCCGAGGAGTTGATTATTGGATACTCGGGAAGAGACACGGGCGGAGATTCAGAGCTTCCCTAGGGCGGTGAGGGTTTCGAGGATTTCGGTGATCTGTTTTTCGCGGGCGGCGGACTTGCGGCCGAAGTGCGGCGAGAGGGCGGCGGGGTCGGGGCCGACGGCGGGAAGCAGCTTCTGCAAGGCGGCGACCTGGTCGCTCAGGGTCTTGGGCCACTTGAGCTTGTCGGGAACGGCGGCGGCAACCTCCTTGGCCTCCTCGGCCTCCAACTCGATCTGCTGCTGCTCGGCGGCGGGGACGCGCTCTTCCTCGGGCGCCTGGTAGTCGGGGCGCAGCCAGCGGACGAGACCGCGCTTCTCTTCCTCGGCGCGTTCGTGGTTGAGGGCGACAAGGCGCTTGAGGAGTTCCTGTTCGAGCGCCTGGGCGGCTTCGTCGCCGGCGGCGAGACGGTCGGCGAACGGCCTGCCTGTGGCATGACCGTCCCGGTCATGAATCGGAGAGCTGGA
The DNA here is from genome assembly GCA_937957985.1 of uncultured Verrucomicrobiae bacterium. Lineage (GTDB taxonomy): Bacteria > Verrucomicrobiota > Verrucomicrobiia > Verrucomicrobiales > Akkermansiaceae > Haloferula. The sequence continues at coordinate 4,302 of CALGOH010000263.1, read as the reverse complement.
AGCGGAAGAGGATGCGGCTTCTTTCTTGGGCTCGGGCTGGGAGCGTTCATGACCGGGACGGTCATGCCACAGGCAGGGAGGCGAACCTTGCAGGTCCGACCAGCCGTAGGCCTCCAGCACGGCGGCGTCGAGGTCGTCGTGGAGCTGCTTGAGGAGGGTGACGAGGCCGTCGTCGTGGATCTGCTTGTCCTTGTCGCCGAGCGGCTCGCCGCGGCGGAGCTTCTCGAGGACGTTGTACATCCCCGTCAAGGTGAGCCCGGGATGCGCCGCCTGCCGCTCCTTGCGGTGCCGGTCCAGCGCCTCGCCCAAGTCGCGGATCCGCTGCTTGAGCGGCCCTTCTTCCAAGGCGGGGAAGGGGAAGGGGTCGAAGCAACGGAGCTTTGTGTATCGTAGGTCGTTTCCAACTCCCATTCGACCACCTGCACGCGCCGCCCAGATGACATGAACCGAGGATGAGAGGACGCCTAGAACCGCAGCATCCTCGGATGCAATGCATGTCAGCATGTTGTCGGCGAGAATCTCGATTGGAAGGAACGCGAAGAGGCGATGTTTTGAGACCTCAGGTGTCACGATGTAACGATGGAGATCGCAAGTTGCCTCTCTCAACCTCGGGCGCTCCCATCCAAATCTCCACCAAAGGTCGCGGATAGAGGCACGCTTGTTCTGCTGCCGTTCGGGCTTCACGTGGACTGCCAGGTGCTGATAGGCGGCCGGAAAACTTGATTTAGCTTCCTCTTCGTGAAGGCCGAAGAAATCGATCACGAACACTTCTCGCGCCCGCTGGACCAAATCCTTGGCTCCAAGGTATGCCCGCAAGTGGCGGGCCGCGGTTTCGGGGTCAGTGGTTGTGGCGAGAGTAGATCGCTGGTTCTCATCGATAACGAAGCCCTTGCCGTACAACTGCACACCAGGCGAAATAACCTTTCCGTTGGCTTCAAGCGAGACGACTGATCCTAAGTCCACCCCAAGCTTGAGGTCCGAAGTGATCAGTCCCTCGCGGTAGTCGATCTCGACGGCGGCTTCTTCCGATTGCTTCTCGAATTGCTCATTCGTAACCGTTCCGAGGATGCCCGGGTTCTTCCCGGTTCTTAGTACTGTCATGGCTATGCGAACCGCAGCACCATCGGTCGCGTCGATCCATGGGTGGTCCGCTATAGCAAAGGCGAGGGAAGTCTTCTCCAGCGCTTGAGCTATAATACGGCGCTGAAAAACCTGAGTGATGCTGTTCGTGGTGATGAAACCAAACCTGTTGATCTTCGCGCCTGCTGAAAGGTCAGCGGCTTTGGCCCACCAGTACATTACGAAGTCGGACTTCTCGGGGAGATCATAGACTCTCCAAAGTGCCTCGACGTAGCCAGCACCGAGAGCATCCCGCATCTTCCAGCCTCCAATAAACGGCGGATTTCCCACGATGTAATCCGCCTCCGGCCACTCCGCCCTTCTCGGATTCGTGTAATCGAAGAGCGGCATCCGCGCGCTTTCATCCGGCACCTCCTTCCCGGTCACCGGATGCGGCTTGGTGGTGCGGCCGTCCCAGATGGTGACGGGATTTCCGTGTTCGTCGGTGCGGGGGATCTTCTCGTCGTAGGCGAGGACGGCGTCGCGGCATTCGATGGTGTTGTGCTTCGGCAGCAGCGGGCGGTCGTTGGTGTCGGCCTTGCCGGTGGTGCGGCGGTGCCACTGGAAGTAGCCGATCCAGAGGACGAGCTGGGCGATGGCGGCGGCGCGTTGGTTGATCTCGATGCCGAGGAAGTTGGTGGGGCGGATGAGGACGGTGTCCATCTCCAGCGCGCGGTCGCCGCCGAGCTTTTCGAAGAGGTCGAGGACCTCGGCCTCGAGGCGCTTGAGGAGTTCGAGGGAGACGTAGAGGAAGTTGCCGGAGCCGCAGGCGGGGTCGAGGACGCGGATCTTCGCCAGCTTGTGGTGGAAGCCTTCGACCTCCTCGCGGGCCTTGTTGTGTTTTCCCTGCTCGTCGAGCTGGGCGGCGGCGGCTTTCACGGCCTCCCACTCGGCGCGCAGCGGCTCGATGAGGGTGGGGCGGACGAGCCGCTCGACGTAGCTGCGGGGCGTGTAGTGGGCACCGAGCTTGTGGCGCTCGCGGGGGTCGAGGGCGCGTTCGAGCAGGGTGCCGAAGATGGCGGGCTCGACATTCTTCCAATCCTGCTTCGCGGCGTGGATGAGGTAGAGGATCTGGTCGGCGCGGAGGGGAAGCGCGGCACAGTCCTTGAACAGACCTCCATTGAAGGGCGGGATGTCGGCGCGCACTACCGTTGAGTAGATCGAGCGGATCTGCTGGTCGCTCGACATTTCCTTCCACAGGGCGGTCACGAGGGACACGAAGGCGCCGGGATTCGCCTTCACGTCCTCCAGGAGCTGCTGGAAGGACTTTTCGGGCAGCAGGCCGACATCCTCGGCGAACATGGTGAAGAGGCAGCGCTGGAGGAAGCCGGCGGTGTGCTGGGGATCGTGGCCGTCCTTTTCGAGCGACTTGGCGAGGTCGGCGAGCGCCCTGGCGACCTCGCGGGTGACGGCGGCGGCGCGCTTGGAGGGGTCGAGCGCGTGGGGATCGGTCCAGATGAGGCGGAAGCGCTCGCGGACCTCCGGGTCGTGGAGGTCCTTGAGCAGGATGCGGCGCGAGCGGGGATCGGGGAAGGCCTCGTACTGGCCGCCGGTGCCGGTGAACTCGGCGTAGAGGTCGAAGCAGTGGCCGACGTCGCAGACGATGAGGAAGGGCGGGCGGCCTTCCTCGGGCGGCAGCAGGTGGATGTAGCGTTCGCCCTGGGCGTGGGCACGGTCGAGGGCCTTGTCCCAGGCGGAGGAGCCGCGGTGGCCGTGGCCGAGCGACTTCGAGCCGGTGGCGTCGAGGGCGGGGAGCAGCGGCTGGTCGGGGTCGGACTTGTCGCGGCGCGGGTTGACGCCCTGCTTGGTTTCGAGGACGAAGTGGAGGCCTCGGTAGAGGTCGATCCAGTTGGGCGCGGTGGAGCCGTCGGCCTTGGTGCGATCGACGCGGCGCTCGAAGGTGTAGGTGTTGAGTTCGTTCTCGGGCGCGGGCGGGTCGGGCTTGTCGAGGCCGAGGAGGTCGCAGAATTCGAGCAGGAACTGCTGGCCGGCGCCGCGTTCGTGGCCGCCGGACCTTTCCCAGCGGGCGATGAAGGCGTCGATCTGCTCGGGGGAGGGGTCGGCCATGGTGTTAGGGTGGCCGCAAAGGGCTTGCGGGGTCAATGCGGGGGTGATGGGGACGGCATGTCGCGGAGGATGGGACGAGCGTGGGGTGGGGCGGACCGGCTGCGACCCCTGCCGGGGTCGGGATCTCCGGTGGCGCGGGGTTCCGGGGGTGTTCGCCCGCGTTCGCGGGCTCGACCCCCGGCTAATGGCTGGGATCGCTTCGGGATGGCTGATGGGCGGGACGACGTACTTCAGTGGCGGGCTGCCGGGGATGTTCGGGAGGGGGATGGGAGCGGGAAACGTTCGCGTGAATTCGCGCCCCTTCGCGGTTTGTCGTTCCCGGGGGCAACTTTCCTCGTGTCGCTGCGCGGAATCGCTCTTCACCTCGGGGCGGGGCGGTGCTAAGGGACCGCGGTGACTTTGGATGAAGCGAGACGGGTTCTGGGTGTCGGACCCGATGAGGATCCGGCCAGCCGTCTCGACGAATTCGAGTCCGCCCGGAACCAACTGGCCGACCTGGTGCGGCAGGCGCCCAGCGATGCGATCGCGCTCCGGTATCAGGACGGCCTGCAGGAATTCGACCGCGCCCTGGCGGCGGTGCGCGAGGAGATCGCCCGTCGCCGGGAGGAGAAGGTCGCGGCGATGATGGCGCTGGTGCCGAGTTCGGTGAGCGGCCGCAAGGTTTCGTCCAAGCGCGAGGGGTTTCTCGATGAGCCGCTGCCGAAGCCCAAGGCGGCCGGCGTCGCGGCTCCCGTCGTCGAAACACCGGCGCCGCCACCGGAAGAGGCGGTCGGCGGGGAACAAGCGAAGGCCGACGGCGGCACGCGGCTGCGCTATGCGCTCTACGCCCTGGTGCTGATGCTGATCGGCGGTGCGGGCGGGGGATGGCTGTATTTCCACATGGAGGCGGAGCGCGAGGTCCAGCGGCGGACCGAGGTCGCCTTTCTTGAAGGGCTGGGGGCCAAGCTGGTGGAGGGCCGGAGGTGGGCGGAAGCCGAGCAGGCGTATCAGCGCATCGAGGCGCTGGATCCCGGTTCGGAGATCGCGGTGTATGGCCGCCGCAGCATCGAGGTCGGCATGCGCGAGGAGCAGGAGCAGTTCGTAGGCAACTGCTCGGGCGAGGCGCTCGCGGACTTC
>CALGOH010000262.1 GCA_937957985.1 uncultured Verrucomicrobiae bacterium | reverse complement strand
GTCGAGAACGCGGACGGTGAACTGGTCGGTGTTCGGATTGGCAAACCCTCCGGCCACGAGGTTGTCCGTGGTGAAATAGTTCGGCAGGGCGGGATCAAACTTCATTCGCCCGTTCTCCCATTGCTGCTGCTCCAGAGCCAGGTTTGATCCGATGAAGGTTTCGACCTTCTTCAGGAGCCAGGTCGCCTTGTAGTAGGGAGGCAGGGTGAGAGCTCCATTGGGAACTCCCCGGAAGGTCAGAGACGCGCTGGAAACCTGATAGGGGTTTCCGTTCACCGGAAACTGGATGGTGTAGGGCGAGGTCGAGGGGACGATTTCACGTTCGAGGATCGTCGCCCCAATGGGTCCCACGTAGGGCTTCGACCAATGATAGACGGCGATGGCATTCAGGAAGCCGCCGCCGATCTGGGTCGGAACGAAGAACGCGGTGGAATAGTCAAATAAAGAGAGCGGACGGTACAAGCTGCTGGGTGGCGTCGAAACGAGCCGCACGGAATTTCCTGAGTAAGGCTGAACGATGGTTGCCGGAGCCGAGCCATCGGGAGCCACGGGCACGAAGACCCCGTTGGCGAGCCGGGTCCAGAACACGTCGGGTGGATACTGCTGCTGGGGCGGATGGTAGAAGGGGTCTTCGGCCCAGTTGGTCCCCGCCGGTGTCAGGCCGACCTGGCCTTGATATTCCTGTTCCACCACATCGCGCCAGCCGTCCTGATCGGTATCCCATTCTTCGAAAAACGGGATGATCTGGTCCCGCCAGACCCGGCCGATCGATCCGTCGGCAAGCACGAGCTGGACCTCACCCTCGATGAAGGCCGCGGTCGAAGGTCCCGTCTGGCGAATCAGCCGATCGGTCTTGATGAAGGCGCGGGGACCGGTGAAGTCGGGGTTCACGGCCCAGGCGAGGAACAGCTCCGTAACTTCTTCGGGATCAAAAATCTGGGCATTGGCCGCTCCGCCGCCCGTCAAGGCGGTGGCGAACACGGTTCCCGCCACCGCGGATCTTAGAAATTTGACGAAGACGTTCGGCATTCCTGCTCTCATTCTGGGGGGAAATAGACCTTAGCGCCGGGGCGTCCGCAAGGGGAAACTCGGGCAGCGCCCGGGACGAATCGCGGTTATCGCAAACCCCTGAGCAACAGCTCGGTATTGTTCTGCGTCGTGCCCAGATTTTTCATCAGGGTTTCGATCGCCTCACCCACCGGCAGGCCGGCGAGTTGGCGCCGCAGATCAAGCACCCGCGGGAACTCGTCGGCGTGGTAAAGCCGGTCGTCGTTGCGGGTTCCGCTCTGCGGAATGTGGATCGCGGGGAAGATCCTCCGCTCGGCCAGTTCGCGGTCGAGGCGGACCTCCATGTTGCCCGTGCCCTTGAATTCCTCGAAAATCACGTCGTCCATGCGGCTTTCCGTCTCGATCAGGGCGGTGGCGAGGATGGTGAGGCTGCCGCCCTCCTCGACGTTCCGTGCGTTGCCGAAGAACTTGCGGGATTTCTGCAGCGCCGCCGGGCTGATCCCGCCCGAGCCGATCGGACCGCCCTTGTTGGCCGAGTTGTGACCCCGGGCCAGCCGCGTGAGGCTGTCCAGCAGCAGCACGACGTCGCGCTTCTGTTCGACGAGTCGCTGGGCACGCTCGATGACCAGATCCGCCACCTGGGCGTGTCGCTTCGGAGCCTCGTCGAAGGTCGAGGCGAACACCGTGGCACCCACGGTTTCCTCGAAATCGGTCACCTCCTCCGGACGCTCGTCCAGCAGGACGACGATCAGTTCGACCTCCTTGTGGTTCTTGTGGATCGCCTTGGCGATCTGCTTGAGCAGAATCGTCTTCCCACCCCGCGGCGGGGCGACGATCAGGCCGCGCTGGCCCTTTCCGAGGGGCGCGATCAGGTCGATCGCCCGGGGGCTCAGGCCGGCCGGCCCCTCGCCCTCGAGGATCAGCCGCTGGTCGGGGAAGAGCGGCGTCAGCTTGTCGAAATCCTTGCCCGGCTCGAACTCCTCCGCCGGCACCCCTTCGATCTCGACGACTTCGGTCGCGCTCAGGAACTTGTCCCGCTCCCTTGGCGAGCGGACCCGCACCTTCACCCGGTGTCCGGGCTTGATGCCGTACTCGCGCAGCAGGTTGCCGTTGAGGTGCAGGTCGTCGGGAGAGGTCCGGAAACTTCGCGCCGGATCGCGCAACATCGCGTAGTTCTCCTTGGCCTGCTCGACGATGCCCTCGCCGACCAGTTCCGCGCCTTCGCGGGCGTGGAAGCTCAGCAGTTCGAACACCAATTGCGCCTTGGTCGGCGACGCGGCCATCCGCCCGGGCACGGCCTCGGCCATCGCCTGGAGTTCGGACAGGGACTTGGCCCGGAATTCGTTGATATCGATCACCGTCACGGGAGCCGCGGGGGCTTCCGGTGCCGGGGTTTCAGGAGTCGGTTCGCTCATCTTCAAGGTGGTGTGGAGGCATCGCCGGATCTGTGATCGCAGCAGCGCCGGGGGGCCTTCGTTCCAGAAAACGACGTCCGCCCGGCGCATCTTCTCGGCCGTCGGCATCTGGGCGTCCAGAATGGACCGGGCGAGGTCGTCGTCGAAGCCGTTCCGGTCCCTCAGGCGCTTCAGCTGGGTGGCCCGGCCGACCGCGATCAGGAGACTCGTTTCCTGGCCGAAATCGAAATCGTTTTCGAACAGGAGCGGAATGTCCGCCAGGAACAGCGACGCGCCGATCTTGCGTGCGCGGGCCAGGGATTCAAGACATTCCTCCCGCACCCGGGGATGCAGGATGTCCTCGAGATCGCGCCGCGCGGCGGCGTCGCCGAAGACCCGTTCCCTCAACGCCGCACGATCGATCCCCCCCCCGGCCGCCCGGTATCCGTCTCCGAAGCGCGCCGTCACCGCCGCCTCGACCCCGGGATCGGAGGCGAGCAGGCCGTGCACCGAGGCGTCGGCCTCGAACAGGACGAGATCCGGACACAACTCGCGGAACAGCGCGCAGGCCGTCGATTTTCCGCTCGCGATTCCACCGGTCAGGGCGATCACCCTCATCGGCGCGAGTGAAACCCATCGAGGCGCCGGCGAAAAGCCCCGTTGCGGCGCATCCGCATCCGGCAGTACCGCGGGCTCGCCAAGAAAAGCGGGCGGAAGGCCTTCACCCTCCGCCCGTTTGGGAATCTTGTCCGGGAGCTGAAACCTCAGCGGGACGGGAGCACGCCGACCGTGTCGGGCAGGCCGGGATCTCCCACCGGGGCGGCCGAACCGCCACGGTTCAGCGGACGACCGGTCGCATCGATGATCTCCGCCGTGACGAAGATGATCAGGTTGCTCTTGATCCGGTTCTCGGCCTTGGTCTGGAACAGACGGCCGATGATCGGGATGTCCCCGAGGATCGGCACCTTGTCCTCGACGTTCTGCACGTCCTCGCGCATCAGGCCGCCGACCGCGACGGTGTAGCCGTCGAAGATGGTCAGCGCGGTGTTCACCCGGCGGGTCGAGAAGACGGGCATCTCGATCCGGTTGTCGGTGATCGTGACGGTCGTCGGGTTGCCCAGCGCGTCGGACGACGGCGACTGGATCGGGCTGCCGTAGTTGATGAAGCCCTCGAACTCGACGATTTCCGGCGCGAAGTTGAGGTCGATGACGAAGTCGTTGGCCCCGATGTTCGGCGCGATCTCCAGCGTGACGCCGGTGTTGCGCGTTTCAAAGGCGGTCGGCGTCGCGGGAGTCACCGGGAAGGAGGCGACGTTGTTTCCGCCGAGGCCACCGAGACCGCCCCCGAAGTTGGCGTTGCCGCCGAAGCTGCTCGGAAGTTCCGGCGGCTCGTATTCGGTGGGGTAGATGAACTCGCGGATGATCTCGATGGTCGCCTTCTCGCCCGAGCGCGCGGTCACGCTCGGCGCGGTCATCAGGTCGGTCCCCTTCTTCTGCGAAAGGCCGCGCATGATCATCTGCACCTGGCCGTCGGAGAACAGGCCGGTGAGGGCCATCACGCCCGGGGCGACGCTGCTCGTCTGCGCCGCGCGGGTCGGATTGTTGAGCACCGCGTCGATCGAGTTGCGCGCCAGCGCGGTGTCGCCGGAACGCAGGCCGCCGGTCGCGATGTTCGAAACGTTCTGGCCGGCCGCGATCGGGACGCCGGGAATGGCGGTGAAGTTGACCGGGCTGATGAAGTCGGCGTTGGTGCGGGGCGAACCGTTGCCGATGGTGCCGCCGCCGAGGAACACGTGGTTCGCGGAGAGGCCGAAGGGCGAGACGATCCAGTCGAACCCGAGTTCGTCGGTGTTTTCCTGCGAGACCTCGACGAACTTGGTCGAGATCTTCACCTGCTTCGGCGAGTCGCCGATCGTGTTGTTCACGATCTGCTCGACGAGGTCGAGGTTGGTCGGCGTGTTGCGGACCAGCAGGCTGGAATTCGCCGCGAAGAACTGGGCGGAGGCGCCTTCGGGGAACTTCACCCCGTTGGACTTGAGGGCCTCGGTGATGCTCATCCGCGGACGCAGCGTGGACGGGCCGTCGTCGGCCGCCGGGGCGAAGGGATCGAAGGCCGCGTCGCCGCCGCCGCCATCATCCTGATTGCCGCCGATGCGGTTGATGAAGTCCGGCGGCACGTTGAAGGTGCGGGTGAAGAGGTCCTCGTCGACGTCGCCCGCGGGCTTGATCGTGACCGCGAAATCATCGACCGACCAGCGCAGGCGGGTGGCCTCGCAGATGTAGTCGAGGGCCTCGGCCAGCGGCACGTTGCGCAGGCGAAGCTCGTCGATGCGCGCCGTGCCGGGCTCCGCCGCAGCACCAGCCCCGCCGATGTCCAGGCCGTCGTCACCACCGCCGCCCGCGTTCTTCGGCGTGCGGATGAAGAAGTTGATCCCCTTCTTGTCGGGATCTAGCTCGAAGGTATCCAGCTCGATCGAGCGCACCCGCAGGTAGTCGATCGCCTCCTGCACGGAGGTGTCCTCGAAATCGATGACCGGCACCACGATGTTGCGCAGCTTCTGGAGGATGTAGGTCGCCCCCGCACTCTGGGTCACGGGCGAGTCAACCCCGAAGCCACCGGTCGGAACCTCGGGCGGCACCGACATTTCCCAGGCGGCGTCCACCTGCGAGAGCAGTTCGGCACGGGTCGAGTCGTAGGCGGCGCGGTAGTAGCTGCTGCGCGCGGCATCGACCCGCTCCATGCCGCGGCGCGCGGCGGAGTTGTAGCGGTCGACACGGAGCACGTCCTCGTAGGCCTCGCGGGCCTCGTCGAACTGGCCGAGGTCGAAGTAGCCCTGTGCCATGTAGAGCCCCTGCCTCACCTTCTCGATGTTCTTCGAATGCTCCTCGGTCAGGGCCGGATTGGTGCGGAAGGGATCGTCGAGCCACTCGAGGCGGCGCTTGGCGTCGATGTTGTTCGGATCCTCCTCGACCACCGTTTCAAGCATCGCCCGGGCTTCGTCGTACTTGCCGAAGCGGCGGTACTGCTCGGAGAGCGCGATGGCGGCGTCGCCCAGCGAAACCTTCAGGAAATCACGGCGGTCCTGCAGCAGCGGCGCATCCGGCAGGAGATCGAGTGCCTGCGTGTAGGTGTCGTAGGCCTCCTTGTAGTTCTCCTCGGCGTAGGCGGCGCGGGCCTCGTCGCGAAGGCGGTCGGATTCGGCGACCTGTTGCTGGCGGCGGACCATTTCCCGCTGGGCGAGGCTGCTGTAGCCCCCCTGGGCATGGGCGGTGGTGGTCATGACGACCGGCATCACGGATGCCGCGGCCATCAGGGTTGCCACGGTCGTGCAGGTCGGATGCTTAGGCGTTTTTTGCATGAGTGGTGCGTGGTTCTGCCGGTAGGACCGGCGTTTGGAAAGCGAATTCTTCTGGGCTGTCACGGAGGATGGGAATGTTGTCGTGGGAATGCTTCAGTCTTTCGGGATGATGCGCGAGCGGGTCTCGCCATCGACCTGCCATTCGATCTCGATCTCTTCGGGGGTCACGCGCTTGAGCAGGTATTCCTTTTCCTCGCCGCCGGGCGGGAGCGAGAAGCGGGTGTTCTCCTCCACCTCGAATTCCTTGCC
>CALGOH010000261.1 GCA_937957985.1 uncultured Verrucomicrobiae bacterium | reverse complement strand
CGAAATTTCGTCCGGCGAAGATTTGAAGCCGAAGCCGCGCGGGGCGCTGCGCGAGCTGGCGGGCGAGGTCTGGACGGCGCGGGACCTGCATGCCGGAGTCGGGTAATCGGAGCCGGGGGGAGATGGTGGCAGGTGTTTCGGGGGTATGAAGCCGAGGGTTGCAAGGCTGCGGAAAGCTGGTAGAGGAATGCCCGCAACCAGCTTGCCCATGCCGACTTACGACTATCGCTGCGAAGACTGCGGACACCAGTTTGAGGTGTTCCAGAGCATGAACGACCCGAAGATCGAGGATTGCCCCGCCGAGGCTTGCCACGGCCGGGTGAAGCGCCTGCTCGGAACCGGGGCCGGCGTGATTTTCAAGGGCGGGGGTTTTTACCAGACCGACTACCGCTCGGATTCCTACAAGCAGGGTGCGAAGAAGGAGACCGAGGCGAAGAAGCCCGCGGAACCGAAGAAGGAATCGAAGTCGTCCGGATCCTGCTCGGGATCGTGCGGCTGCGCGTCGTGAGGCGTGCTTGGCAAGCGCCGGGGAATCCGATAGCGCTGGTCCATGGCTGACAGCGGCGACGTCCCGAGAAAAAAGAGCGGCTGCATCGGCAAGCTGCTCGGATTGCTGATGGTGGTCGGTCTCGCCGGCGTCGGAGCGGCGATGTTCTTCATCTTCCAGCCGCAGGACCTGTCGGACCTCGACGGCCGGGGACCCGGAGCGGTGGGCAAGCCGTCGCGCGACCTGCCGCAGGTGATGAAGAACGCGCTGGACGGCGGCTATCCGCTCACGGTCACCGAGGAGGACGTCAATCTCTACCTGCGCGACACCCTGAAGGCGGAGCAGGGAGGCATGCTGGCGGACCAGGTCAAGATCCGCGACGTCGCCGTGCGCCTCGAGGACGGGCGCGCCGAGGTGATCATCGAGCGAGATGTCGCCGGTCAGTCGCTGACGCTTTCGATGTATCTGCGGGTGGACCAGAGGGAGCTTCCGGACGGGCGGGTGACGACGCAGATTTTCCGCAACGGCGGGCTGTATCATGAAAGCCTGCCCCGGCCCGCCGTCGGCGGGCGTTTCGGGAAGCTTCCCGTCCCGGAAGGTTTCCTGCACCTGGTGCTGCCGTCGTTCGAGAGCCTGGCGGCGGTGTATCGCACGGACGGGAGCAAGCCGGTGAAGGCGCTGGATTTCATCAACGAGATGTCCCGCATCCGCATCGAGGAGGGCAAGCTGGTGTTCCAGTCGTCACCGGGGATGCCGATGGTTCCGTCGCCATGAAGGTCGCCTGGGTCGCGGGCTTTCTGGTCGGGGTGATGCCGCTCGCGGCGCAGGACCCGCCGAAGGCGATTCCGCTGGTCGATCCCGAGGCGCTGAAGCCGGACGAAGGCGAGGCGCCGCTGCGGATCGAGGAACCGCAGGTGAATCCCGGGGTGCCGAAGCGCGAGCGGGTCGAGTCGGCCAGCGGGCAGTTCGGCGTGTCGGGCGGGACGGTCGAGCTGCGCTCGTCGCTGGCCCTGCAGGCGGAGGCGGAGCGCCGGCGGTTCCACGAGCTGCTCGGACTCGGGAAGGAGCCGGTTTCGATACCGGTCGAGATCCTCCTCCACGGCCAGCCCGGCGATGCGGCGCGGACGCGGGCGATCGAGATGGAGCTTCGCTTCACCAAGGAAACCCATTTCCTCAACATCCACGTCGATCTTTCCCGGGGCGTCGACCACGAGCCGCTGCGGAAGGCGATCCTGCAGGCGCTGATCTCGGGGCGTTCGCTGAAGGACGTGCCGCCCGGCTCGCTGGAAGCGCCGGTGCGGGTGCCGGTATGGTTGCTGGAGGGACTGCTGGAGGCCGATCGCTGGCGCCGCGGGGCGGGGGACCGGCGGCTCTACGACGGGGTGTTCAAGAGCGAGGGCCGGTTCTCCATCGACGAGGTGCTCGGCATGGGACCGACCGAGCACTCGCGACTCGACGGCGTTTCGCGGGAAATGTTCCGCGTGCTTTCCGGGGCGCTGGTCATGGCGCTGCTGGAGCAGCCGAAGGGGAGGGCGTCGCTGGCATCCTTCTGCACCGAGGTGGCGACCTTCCAGGGGGAGATGCCGATCCTGCTGCGGCGGCATTTTCCGGGTCTCAATCTCTCCGAGAACAGCCTGATGAAATGGTGGGCGCTGACGCTCGCCAAGCTTTCCGACGCGCCGCTGACCGACTCGATGACGATCGCCGAGACCGAGCGGCAGCTCGAGGAGGCGTTGGCGCTGCGGTTCGAGGAGGACGGCCTGGCGCGGCGCCTGCGTCTCGAGGAGCGCGGACAGGCCCCCGAGTTCGACGAGCGGGCCCGCCTGGCCGCGATCCGCCCGGCCCAGCAGGCGCTCAACCGGCTGAGCTACCGCTGTTTTCCTTCCTACCGGCCGCTGCTGCTCGACTACCAGGAATGGCTGATCGACTGGGCGACGGGGAAGGAGGGCGAAGAGGATCTCGACGCCATGCTGCGCGATCTCGCCGAGACCCGGGCGATCATGGAGGGCCGGGCGCTGCGGGCGCGGGACTACCTCGACTACATGGAAATCGCCGGGGCGAGCGAGTTGAGCGGCAGCTTCGAGGACTACCTGCGGCTCAAGCGCGACCTCGAGGAGCGTCCCCGCGTCGAGAAGAAGGATCCGGTTTCCGCCTACCTCGATCGGATGGAAGCGGTCTATGAGCCGCGGAACGCTCGATAATCGGCAGGATGCCCCCATGGGTTTGACTTCGCGGTGGGTCGTCCCCAGATTGCCGCGCGTGTCCGACAGCCTCCAGCATTCGCCGATCGAATCCGTCCACGAGGAGCTTGGCGCACGGATGGTCCCCTTCGCCGGCTGGAGCATGCCCGTGGTCTACGGCTCGATCATCGACGAGCACCGGTCCGTGCGGGAAAAGGCCGGAATTTTCGACATCTCGCACATGGGCCAGTTCGTCGTTCGCGGCCCCGGCAGCGAGGCGTGGCTGAACCGCCTGCTCGCCAACAACGTCGCCCAACTCAGCGACGGCACCGGCCAGTATTCGTTCCTGCTCAACGAACAGGGCGGGGTGATCGACGACCTCATCATCTACCGCCGGGGCGCCGACGATTACTTTCTCGTGTTGAATGCCGCGAAGCTCGGCGAGGACTTCGAGTCGATGGGCGCCCGGCGTGAGGATGGCGTCGAGTTGATCGACCTGAGCGCCGATTTCGCCGGCATGGCCGTGCAGGGACCTGCTTCGGCCGAGGTCTGGTCGAAGCTCTTCCCGGGAACCGAACTGCCGCCGCGCAACGGCATCGCCGGACTTCCCGGGGGTGGTGTCGTCTGCCGCACCGGCTACACGGGCGAGGACGGCTTCGAGTATTTCTGTCCGGCGTCGGAGGCCGCCGCGGCGTTCCGGAGCTTTGTCGATGCCGGGGCGACGGCCTGCGGTCTGGGCGCGCGCGACACGCTGCGGCTGGAGATGTGCTATCCGCTCAACGGCAACGACCTTTCCCCCGAGCGGACGCCGATCGAGGCGGGGCTCGGATTCTTCGTCGACCTGGAAAAGGGGGACTTCATCGGCCGGGAGCGGCTGGCGGTGCAGAAGGCCGACGGTCCGGAGGTGCGGCTGTTCGCCATCGAGTATGTCGACAAGGGAGCGCCGCCGCGCGCGGGATACCCGGTGCTTTCGGAGGCCGGCGAGCCGCTCGGCGAGCTGACCAGCGGCGTGCTTTCCCCCAGCCTCGGCCGCGGGATCGCCATGGCCTACCTGCCGCGGAGCGCGGTGAAGGTCGGCACCCGGGTGCAGATCGACGTCCGCGGGCGCCTTTTCCCGGCGGTGGTCGTGAAGAAACCGTTTTACAAGCCCGCCAGCCAGAAAGGATAACCTTGCCAACGATGAAAGTCCCCGAAGATCTCCGCTACCACCAGTCCCACGAATGGGTGCGCCTCGAGGGCGACACCGCCACGATCGGTGTCACCGACCACGCCCAGGAGGAACTCACCGACGTCGTCTTCGTCGAGCTGCCCGAGATCGGGCGGACCGCGGATGCCGGCGGCGCCCCGGCGGTCGTCGACTCGGTCAAGGCCGCCAGCGACATCTACTCGCCGGTCGCCGGCGAGGTGGTGGAGGTGAACGACGCGGTCGAGGCCGACCCGGCGCTGGTCAACACCGACCCCTACGGCGAGGGCTGGATCTACAAGCTCAAGGTCAAGGATGCGTCACAGGTCGAGGGATTGATGGACGCCGCGGCCTATCGCGCGATGATCGGCTGATTCACTTTTCATGTCCCTGCATCCTGATTTCCGAAGCCGTCACCTCGGCCCCATCGGCGATGATGTCGCCGCCATGCTCGATGCGGTCGGCAGCGATTCGCTCGAAGCGCTGGTCGACGACGCGGTGCCGTCCGCGATCCGCCTCGACAAGCCGCTGGAACTTCCCGCCGCGCTTTCCGAGCCGGTCGCCCTGGAGAAGCTGCGCTCGATCCTGTCGGCCAACGAGGTGAAGCGCAGCTACATCGGCCAAGGCTACCACGGCACCTTCGTGCCGGGCGTCATCCAGAGGAACATCCTGGAGAACCCCGGTTGGTACACCGCCTACACGCCGTATCAGGCCGAGATCGCCCAGGGGCGGCTTGAGGCGTTGCTGAACTTCCAGACGCTCATCACCGAGTTGACCGGTCTCGACGTGGCGAACGCGTCGTTGCTCGACGAGGGAACGGCGGCCGCCGAGGCGATGAGCATGGCGCTCGCCGGCGCGCCGAAGGGCAGGGTGATGTTTGTGTCGGATGCCTGCCATCCCCAGACCATCGACGTGCTCAGGACCCGGGCCGAACCCCTGGGGATCGCCATCGAGGTCGGCGACTGGCGCGGCTACGAGCCCGGCGAGGGGTTCTTCGCCGCGCTGGTGCAGTATCCCGACACGCACGGGGCCATCGAGGATTTCGCCGGCTTCTTCGAGAAGGTGCACGCGGCGAAGGGCGTGGCGATCGTGGCGGCGGACCTGATGGCGCTGACCCTGCTCAAGCCACCGGGCGAATTCGGCGCCGATATCTGTGTGGGCGTCGCCCAGCGCTTCGGGGTGCCGATGGGTTTCGGCGGCCCCCATGCCGGCTTCATGGCCTGCGTCGATCGCATGAAGCGCAAGCTTCCCGGGCGCCTGATCGGGGTCTCGACCGATCCGAAGGGCCGGCCCGGGCTGCGCCTGTCGCTGCAGACCCGCGAGCAGCACATCCGGCGCGAGAAGGCGACCTCGAACATCTGCACCGCGCAGGTCC
>CALGOH010000260.1 GCA_937957985.1 uncultured Verrucomicrobiae bacterium | reverse complement strand
CATCTGGATCATCCAGACATCCGAGACTCTTGCGCCCGGCTCATGGGCCGACGCAGTGACGCAGGCCGCCGGTGATGCCACCGCGACCATCAGCTACACCTTCACGCCCGGCACGCCGGCCAGGGAATTCGCTCGACTCAAGGTAATGCAGGTGGGCCCATGATCGTTCAGTGGCGAAGAGGCGGGCAGAGGGTTTCTTTGCTTGGGATCCGTCTCCAGGTCGGAATCATCCTGACCATGTTCTGCCTGCCTGGTCCTTGCAGGGCAGGCGAAGGATCCGCACAGCCGATTCCCGATCTCACGAAGGGGGAGGAACTGACGCGGCGCAATGAGTTTCTGGTCGGCCCCGCCGGCTTCACCTGCGACATCTGGCGTGCTCGCCAAGGCAGCAACGAACATGAGTTTATCCGCCAATGCCGGGTCATCGAAGTGGAGGAGGGATCGCCTGCTGATGGTCTGCTGCGCAAAGGAGATGTGATTCTTGGTGCCGACGGCAACGGTGCCGGAAGGGTGGTTCCCTTCAGCAGTCATCCCCACCAGGCCATCGGCGATGCCGTGACTGCGGCGGAAGCGTGTGATCCGGCCACGCTCAATTTTCTGGTTTGGCGCGAAGGGAAGACCGGGGTGGTTGGACTGACCCTCGAGACTCTCGGTGCCTATTCGGACACCGCGCCATACCATTGTCCCAAGTCACGGCGCATCCTGCGCAAGTGCATCGGAGAATTCTACGAGGCCAACGAGCCTGGCGAGGTCGGTCTCGGCATGTTGCTCTTGTTGGCCGCCGACGATCCCGACGACCCGAACAGCGCCAAGTATCAGGACCGGGCCCGGGAGTGGGCCTATCAGCTCAAGGCGGACACGGTGGGCGAGGTGAAAGGTGGTCCGTGGCAGATCTCCTACAAGATGGTCGCCCTTTCGGAATACTTTCTGAAAACGGGGGACAAGGGCATTCTCCCCACCATCGAGAACCATGCGCTGCGCTTCGCCCGGGGGCAGAGCTGGTTCGGCACGACCGGGCACCGCTTCGCCGAAGTGCTCGAGGATGGCAGCACCAACGGGCCCATTGCAGGATACGGCCCCATCAATGCCAGTGGACTGGCGGGCTTCTGGGGGCTGGTGATGGCCCGCGAGGCCGGGGTGAATCATCCCGAGGTCGAGGTTGCCATCCGGCGTGCCGACACCTTCTTCTCCTCCTACGCCTTCCGCAGCGTGATGCCGTACGGCGAACACGAGTTCACCATCGATGCTGTCAACTACGACATCAACGCCAAGCACACGACCTGCGCGTTTATCAACTCGCTGCTCCCGCACCGGCAAGAGGAGGCCCGCTGGTACACCATGCTTTCGGTAGCATCGCCCCCCGAGCGCTACTACGCCCACTGCGGTCCCTATCTGGCCCAGGTCTTCAACCCGTTGGGGGCGGCGATCGGCGGCGAGGCGGCGGCCCATCATCATTTCAAGCAGGTGCGCTGGCACATGGACCTCGACCGCCGCTGGGATGGTGTCATCAATTACAGTGGTCGCACGGGGTATCGTGGGTTTCCCGTTGCCGCGACCCAGCTCTTCACCTACGCGCTGCCCCTGCGGCAGCTCTACCTGACCGGCCGCGGCCATCCGAAATCACTACAAATCTCTCAGGCCGGACTTAGCGCGATTATCGAGAGCGAGAACTTCAATCCCGCCGACGAGAGTAACGGGCGGTTGATTGAATCGCTTTCAAGCTGGGCTCCACCGGAGCGCACCAGGGCGGCCGTGGAGTTGGGGGTGAAGGCCAGGGACGGAGCGCAGCGTGCCGGGATTCTTAAAACGCTTCACGCTCTTGCTGTCAGTGACAGTACCAGACCTCTCGAACGTGCCGGTGCATGTCATGCCCTGTTTCGCATCAAGGATGTGAGTTCGGTTCCCGTGTTGGTCGAATGCCTGAAGGATGCGGACGCCTACGTGCGGTTCGTCGCCTCCAAGGGCCTGCAGGAATTTCCGCGCGAATCGGTCATGCCGCATATCGACACCATCCTCGAATTGGCGGCGACCACCCGACAGCCGACCTTCCCCATGGTGGAAGGCGACCCGCTGCAATTCGCCCACGGGGAACTGGCTGCGCTCTTGTTCGACAAGCGCAAGGGTCTGCTCAGGGAGAGCATCGAAGGCGTAGATCGCGCCAAACTCTGGCCGGCTGTTCGTGAGCTTTCCCAGACGTCCGCCGGAATGAAACGCTCGGCATTGGCGACTCTCTACCCGAAGTTGAGCAGGGAAGAAATGCTCGAGATCGGCGGGGTCGTGATCGACTCGGCCCGCCTGCGCGCGCCGGCAGACTCGATGTTTGCCAATGACATCCAGATGGCCGCCCTCGACCTGTTGCAGAAGCACTCGGTGGAGGACGCCCTTTACCTCATCCAGGAGCTGTACGGAGACGACAGGCAGTTGCCCTATTTCAGCAGATACGGCGCATCGCTGCTGGATTTCGATGACTCGTTGGAGGTGATGCAACGGGTCGCCGAGATGCAGCTTGTGAGGGCCATGGACATCTCGGAGTTCACGGCGGCCATGGAGAGGAGCACCGATGACGGGACCTTCTTGAAGCTGAAGGCAATCAAGTCGGCTTCCGCCGGGGACAACACGCTTCGACTGCCGGCCCGGCAGACCACGCTCTCGGTGGAGGCAGTCAACCACGCCCGCCAGAACCCCGAGGACACGATCTACACCTGGCGCAAGGTTTACGGCGCCGGAGGGGTAAGCTTCTCCCCCAATGCCACCTGGCAAAGCGGGAACACCACCGTGACCTTCACCGATGCCAAGCCCGGCAATTACCGGTTTGAAGTCACCATGTCGGACACCCTCGGCTTCAACGTCGTGACCGGCACCGTGGATGTCACGCTCTTCGACAAGGCCGGCCGGCTCCCGCTCAATCGCCCCCCGGCCACCCGTGACCTGTCGGCGCGGGCCCTGCCCGGCGAGGCCTGCAGGCTCACGCTGCCGGGAGAGGATCCCGACGGCGATGACCTGGGCTTCGTGGTCACCCGTCAGCCCATGCACGGCAAGCTGACCGGAAGCGGTGCGGACCGGCTCTACACTCCAAGACTTGGTTTTCAGGGGACGGATACGTTTACCTTCAGTGTCATCGACGGTCAGGGCGCCACCGCGACAGGTAAGGCGACCCTCCATGTCTCGGGCGAAAACCTGGGCGTGGCCGTCTATGAAGGCTTCGACTATCCGGACGGCTCGATTCAGGGTCGGGAGGGAGGCAGTTCGTTCGGCTTCGGTGGACCGTGGAAGATCCACAAGGACACCGACGATCATTATCTGGTGTCATCCGGTTCCTGGAGCCCGGCAGGTTTTCCGGTGACCGGCGGCAAGCTGGGCAACGGGCAGCACTGGTGGTCTTGCACCCGCCCTCTCGATCCTGCGGTAGTATCCGCACAAGGTTTGCTCGCTGATGGAGGCGAACTGTGGTTCAGCGTCATCTGCGGCAATCCCGAGACTTCCGAAAACCGGCTTTGGTTCGGACTCCGGGAGGATTCGGACAAGGACGCAGCCGAACTCGGCTTTCGTCTTGAACGTGGTTCCCTGATGGCGTGGAAAGATGGCAAGGAGGCAGGCACGACCCGTGTCGGCTGGGGCTCAGGTCGCGCCGAGCAGAAGTTTCCCAAGGATACGCCACACATGATCATCCTGCGCTGTGACTGGGGAGAGACCGATGAGGCCCCCGACACTTTGGAGATCTATCGAATGTTCAACGCCCAGGGCCATGGCCCGATCATTCTGGAAGAGCCTGTGAGCGTGATGAGCGAGCCGGTCGACCAGTCCCGACTGGATTCGATCTTCATGAAGGACACCGGCGGCTTCCTCGATGAAATCCGTGTCGGTCATGATCTGCGGAGCGTGCTGATGGGCACCACGCCGCTGCGCTGATGATCGGACATTCAAACCATTCACACCCGATCCAACCAAGACATCCCATGTTCGATGCACATTCTGCCAACCCGTTCCGCCTTTCACCGCTGGTGGCTGCGGTCGCCCTCATGACCACGGGACTTCAAGCCGAACCACCGGTGAAAATCTATGTGATGGTCGGCCAGTCCAACATGCAGGGCTATGGCGGCATCGAGGGGGAAAAACCCAACACGCTGCGGGACGTTGTCAGGAAGGATACTGAAAAGCAGTTCCAGTTCCTCGTTGATGGGAACGGTGACTGGGTGGAGCGTTCCGATGTCTGGATCTATCTGGACCAGGCACCGATGGCACCCAGGTACAGCGGGCTCAAGCCTGGCTATGGCGCCAGGCCGGACTACATCGGTCCGGAGCTGGGATTCGGTCATCGGATCGGCGATGCCACCGACGGGCAGGTCCTCATCATCAAGACCTGCTGGGGCGGCAAGAGCCTTGGGAATGATTTTCTGCCGCCGAGCATTGGCAACTATCCCACGCCTACGTTGCCCGGAGAACCCGGCTTTTATTACCACGAGATTCTGCGCATCGTAAACGATGTGACCGAGAACATTGGGACCTTGTTTCCCGACTATCAGGGACAGGGCATGGAGATCGCCGGCCTGTGTTATCACCAGGGATGGAACGACATGGGCAGCGAGGCCTACGGCGGGCAGCTGGCCCGTTTCATTGAGGATATCCGCAGCGTCGAACACGGCCTCGGCGTCCCGGACCTGCGGGTCGTCGTTGCAAGCAGCGGCATGATGCGCAGCGACAACCCCGTGAAGGACGGGCAGCTCTCCATGGCGGACACGGAGAAGTATCCCCACTTTGCAGGCAACGTGGCGGTCGTCGATACCAGCAAGCCCTACGGGCCCGAGAAATTGCAGTTCTGGTTCGAGGCGGAGGACTCCCCGCGCGACCAGGGATTCCACTGGAACGGCAACGCGCGGACCCATCTCAACATCGGCTTCGCAATGGCAGCCGAGATGACGAGGCTCGATAAACCCGAACCGCCTTCCCGGTTCGTGGCCCACGGCTGCGACGAGGGCGTGCAGTTGAATTGGCAACTCGGCACCGAGAAGCCGGAGGGCATCGAACTGATGCGAAACGGGCAAGGTCTTGGAGCCAGCCTCCCGCCGGCCGTGACATCCTTTACCGACACCACCGCTCTACCCGGCGGCAATCGCTACGAACTCGTGCTCGATCTGCCCTCCGGCAAGAAGAGGCTCAAGGCCTCTTGTGACACCTCGGTTCAAGCTCTCAAGGCCTATCGCAGCATGGCGGGCGTCATGCTCAGTTGGGAGGCGAGGGGCAAGTATGAGGGTTTCCGCATCTCACGCGATGGCAAGGTGATCGCAGACGGGACCGCGCCCGAATCCCGCAGCTACGAGGACAAGGGGGCGCCGGCCAGGGGCAAGGTCAGCTATGCCATCCAGCCGACCGCCGGGGAGGTGATACCGGCCACCCTGACGGTCAACCGCGGTCCCGCCGATGCCGGTGGTGCGTTGATCTACGAGCCTTTCGATTATCCGGCCGATCCGGACGAGCCCCAGGGCCTCGTCGGAAAAGGAGGAGCTCTCGGCACCAAGGGTGTCTACTCCTATCTCAGCGACAAGAATCCGGAACGGGCTGCCGCGACCATTGCCCGCGGGCTGGATTACGGGGCACTTCCTGTCACCGGCAATCACGGCAGCACTCATCGCTGGTCGGCACCAACCGCCATCGAACTTGATGGAAGTCTGGCCAAGGCGGGCCTTCTCGAAGACGGTGCAACCCTCTGGATGAGCTATGTGTTCCGCGTCGATCCCAACGACGGGCACCGCCAGGGCGGTGGCGTCGTCACCCTGCGAACCGGGGATCTCAAGGAGGGCATTGGACTGAAAGCGGATGGACGTGAATACCAGACCGTGGTGGTGATGGATGGTGAAGAAAAGCCCATGCGCATCACTTCCATCCGTTCCCTCACCTCCACGCTTGTCGTCGGGAAGATCGTCTGGGGCAGGGAGGGAGAGAACGACACCTTCGTTCCCTACACCCCCGGACACGATCTCGGGCAACCCGAGAATCACGGACGTGCCTCCGTGCCATTCAATATTGATCAGACCGGGCTGAATCGACTGGTGCTGAGCGGCGAGGGGCAGTTCGACGAGATCCGCGTCGGTCCGACCTTTGAATCCGTCACCGGCGGCGGTGGCAACTGAGGTCTGTGTTGAATACCCCGTGAGACAAGTTTCATCCACGCTCTAGCATCCCGGCGCCCTGCCCATCGTTCCGCCATCGACGAGCTCCGCCTTGGTGGAACGCGGGCTGGTGTCCGTCTTGCCGCGGGCCACGTTGTTGATCCAGCGGATGATGCGGCGCACCACCGGCCGATAGTCCCAGCCGAAGTGCGCGACCGAGGGTTTGCACCAGGCGAAGGTCGGGTCGGGATCGGTGCAGATCATCGACACATCCTGCGGCACCTGGATTCGCCGGCTCGCGAAGTAGTGGTATGCGGCATGGAAAAGAAAGGGCTCGTCGAGGATCAGGGCAGTGGGCGGGGTGTGGGCGAACAGCGAGTCGAGCATCCGCAGAAAACCGTCCTGGCTCTCTTCCCAATCGGGCAGGTTGAACGCCCCGGTGGCGATCCCGGCTGCTTGGAGTTCATGGAGGAAGGCCCTGGACGAGCGACTGGGATCAGGCAGGCGAAGGTTGCGGAAGCACAGGAGTGAGATCCGGCGGTGTCCGAGCGCAATCAGGCGGCGGGCGGCCTCGGCGTAGATGGGCACCTTGTTCGGCCCCGTTCCGGGGATCGGCAGTGACTGGCGTCGGCCCGCGAGAGCGAAAACCGCAATGTCCCGCTCCACAAACCACTCCAGAACTTCTCGCGAAGCGGCGACCACCACCCAGACGTCCGCCTTTGTCCGGTGTACCAATCGGGCCACACGGCTTGGGCTCATCCCGAGTTCCTGCAGACCTTTGTCGAAATAGACCGGCACGTGGCCGGCCTCCTCGATCTGGTGCCGCAGTTCGATCTGGTGGTCGTTGCCTCGGCTGGCTCGGTCAAAGGTCAGCACGGCCACCCGTAGCGCGGGCGCGGCACAATGGTTCGACCCGGCGATGCGGCTCGGACGCCCTGGCCCCTGGGGGGTGAGCAGTCCCTCCATCTCCAGGATCTTCAGCGCCACCTGCACGCTCCTCGGACTCACGCCCAACTCGGTGGCCAGCAGATCGCGGCCCGGCATCTTGTCGATCCAGCGCCCCCGAACGAGTTCCTTGCGCAGGTACTCGGCAACCTGCTGCGGGACCGTGGAGGTTCTTAGGCTAGGCATAGGGAGCAACCTGATTGGAAAGATATGGGCTGTCGAGTGGAATACCCTGATGTGTGGGCGACGGAGCAAAAGTGGAATTTTTGCCGGAGCAAAAGTGAACAGATTACAACGTGAAATGGCCGAGGATCGGGGGCCATGTTAAGTTTGGTGAATGTTCGAGCACCCAGAGTTTGGCGAAAGGGTGGAAGAGGACGGTGACGGAGTGTTTTGATGTGGGCGCGATTTCGTATTCGCGCCCGTCGAACTGGATGAGGTGTCCGAGGTGGACCTTTCGCGTCGAGCGCAGCGAGAGGTGGAGGTCGAGCAGCGATGCTTCGGGCGTGGGACGGAGCTTGCTGGTGCGGTCGAGGATCTGTTGTTCCCAGACCTCGGCGGGCACCTTGCCGGTGGAGCGCAGGACCTTGCGGTTCTGTCGGTTGATCTCCATCTGGAGGATTTCGTCGGCCTGTTCCCAGGTCTCGACCTTTTCGTGGGCGAGCAGGGTGACGAGCCGGTTCTGAAAGGTGCCGAAGCGACGTTCGATCTTGCCCTTGGCCTGCGGCGTGGGAGCGACGAGGTGGGCGATGTGCAAGGCCCGCAGGGCGCGCTGGAATTCGCTTTTCGGGTCGCGCTGGTCGTGGCTGGGGCTGGGTCCGAAAAGGCTCAGGGCGTCGGTGTAGGCCGATTCGGGCAGGCCGTGGCGCTCGAAGCATCCGCGGAAGTGCAGGAAGTGGTTCCAGGTGGTGTCGCGCTCGACGAAGCGCCCGCCGACGCAGAAGCCCGAACAGTCGTCGGTGGTCAGTAGCAGGGTCTGTTTCTCGGCCGCCGGCCACCACTGGTGG
This sequence comes from uncultured Verrucomicrobiae bacterium, assembly GCA_937957985.1. Classification (GTDB taxonomy): domain Bacteria; phylum Verrucomicrobiota; class Verrucomicrobiia; order Verrucomicrobiales; family Akkermansiaceae; genus Haloferula. The sequence continues at coordinate 5,849 of CALGOH010000260.1, read as the reverse complement.
ATGGAGCTGTCGTGCTGCCAGAGCTCGCCGATCCGGGCGCGGCGGAAGCGCCGGTAGGTGCGCGGCTTCCGCTCGGGCTGCGCGATGAGATGGGACAGGTGCTTCTTGATGTAGGCCTCGACGGTGGAGCGTGCGCGCTTGAAGCCGTGCAAACGGTCGAGTTCGTCGGCCAGGAGTTGGTAGTTGGGAGGGCTTTGCAGCGGCAGGAAACCTTCGATGCAGGCGACGACCTCGTCGGGCCATGCCGCATCACGCGCACCACCGCTCGCGCAGGGCAGGAAGCTGGCCTTGTCCCGCAGCCACGCCGAGCGCAGCTGGTAGAGCCTTGTCCTGCCCACATCAAGCCGGGCACAGGCGGTGGCGGCATCGAGCACGCCATCGTTGAATTCGCTCAGGGTGTTTCTAACAAACTCCGGTGGAAGCCGGTTGATCAGTTGTTTCTTTTCACTCCAGGATTCTCCGGCACCCCGGAGCCTGCCGGCAAGGCCTCGGGGGCTCTGCCCCCGAACCCCCGGAGTTTATCGCCTTGGGCCAACGGGCCGCGGCCGGATCCTGCCGACCGCGACCCTGAGGCCAGGGCCCCTTTGGCAACGTCCGCCGCTCCGGTTGCCCTCCGGCAGAGCCGTATCCTGCGAACGGTCCCGCACCGTCGGGCTCAACCTGCTCTCCTCCAACTACTTGTAAGCCGCTGACACAGAATTCCACTTTTGCTCCGTCTCCGTGTCCACTTTTGAACCGTCTCTGTTCACTTTTGCTCCGGCCCCGACAGTGGAATACCCTGATGGCATCGCAGCGCGCCGCTCCCAGCCCAGCGCGCTCAAGACCCTCTTGCCCGCATGGCGATGGCGCGTCTACGTGGACGTTGGACTACGGGAATCGCCGTTGATCGAGAATCGAGAGTACGACCGGGATGCCGGCAAAGGCGAAGATCGCAACGTCCACACTTCGGGGGGCAATTCGATGAAGGGTCGAGACTCGACTTGGACGATCGAGATCGGTGAGGCCGTGAACCTTCCCAGGTTACTCGCGGCCACGTGTTTCTCCCTGCATCTTTCGAGGCTGCTACCGGTTGGAAACGAACCTTCCCTCCGGAAGGCGCGAGACTTGTGGCTGGCCGAGGATGAGCCAACGGCGGCCGAGCCGCGCGCGGCCAGGATGCAGAGACATCAGCAACCAAACCTGATTGAAAAGATACGGTCGGATCTGGATCCGGCACATTGACGCACTCGATCCTGCTACGCACCTTTCGAGTCTCAACTTGTGTTTACATGGTAGACTCGGAATCTGAAGAAGAGTGGGCCAAGAACCCCCGCACCAGAAGAAGCAACGGCTTCGCTCTGGTGGTGACAGTGAGTCTGATGGTGCTTCTCGCGATCCTCGGGGTGGGCATGCTGGCACTTTCGACCGTTTCCCTGAGGTCCTCGGCCAGGACCATGGCCATGGCCGAGGCGCGGGCCAACGCGCGCCTGGCGATGATGATCGCGATCGGGGAACTCCAGAAACAGCTTGGTCCCGACATGCGCATCAGCGCAGAGGCAGCAATTCATGACAGCAACCCCGAAACGGGGGAAATAGACGGTGTGGCCCAACCTCATTGGACAGCCGTCTACGACTCCTGGGGGAACTGGCTCAATGCCGAATACACTCCGGAGGGCAAGGCGGCCAGCGATGTTTCCACCATTGCAGACACCTATGTTGCCAAGCGTGCGACGATGTTCCGCCGATGGCTGGTGTCGCTTCCGGAAAATATACAAACCGATGTGAACGCTGCTGCCATTGCGCTCGATCATCAAGGTTCGGTTATCATGGTTGGCGAAGGGACCCTCGGTCGGGATCACACCGCCGAAAATCCCCAGAAGGTGACACGCGCCTACAAAATCCGGAGTGGTGAGAGCGGTGCCTACGCCTGGTGGGTCAGTCCAGAGAATCACAAGGCAAAGATCAACCTTGCCGCCCAGAAGCGCGAACTCAGTGCCGACCAGTGGGCCACCGCGCAAGGGGCCGCATCAGAAGTGGCCATCGGTGGCATTGAAGGCTTCGAGAATCTGGACAGCAGCAATGACGAGGCCGAGGAGCTGGCGAACCGCCTTATGAGCCTCAAAACCCTTGAGCTACCTTCTTTTTGTGCGGATCAGGACATGGCCAAATCCAAGTTCTTCGACCTTACCGAATCGAGTGCTGGAATCCTATCCAACACCCGCAGCGGCGGGCTGAAGAAGGATCTGAGCCTGCTGTTTGAAAACACAGACACCACCATTGCTCCGCAGTACACCCAGGCCAACCGGCTGGCTCCCGAGCCTTCCATTCGACCCCACAGCAAGGATGTGCTTGCCTACAACGCCGATCTGCCACGCCGCCCCTTCGCCTCCTGGCCGCGCATGCGCCATTTTTACCGGATGTATCGATCAGACACGGACACGGCCTTGCCAGGTTCCGGAGTGATTGACCAGCGGGAGCGTAACCTCAAACACGCGGATGGTGTTCCCTATACGGGAGTGCACGCTCCGGACAACATGCGGGAGTTCGACAAGAATGCCCGTTGGTTTGGTGAAAACTCTTATCTCCGGTTTCCCGTGCTTGCTCGATTTCTGTTGATTCACGCTTACCAGACAGAGCGCTACTTCGAGAGTAGAGGCAACGCTGAAGAGATTGCCTTTCATTACTATGATGTACCAGTAGTCACCCTCTGGAATCCCTATTCGACACCACTCACCTTTAACAGTGGGGAATTTGGAGCGCAGATTGGCACGCCGCACGCATGGCCCAACAAGATACAGTTCTATAACGCGGATGGCAGTAAACGCGGTTCCGGCATAGGTGGTGTCAATCACAGGGCCGCTGTGCCGATCAAGAGCAGCGATGGCTCGCCCATCGTGTTCCAGCCGGGAGAATTCAAGGTCTTTTCCTTTAAGCCGGGAGTGTTCCTCAGGCGCCGGGATGAGGATTTATGGCGAAACCCGGATTTCGGCTTGTTCGAGGGCTTCGATCCTGGTGCCACAGGTGGCCTCACCGATGGAGGTGATAATTGGTGGAAGCGGATCTCAGATAATGGTATTTTGCGCAATCTCAGCTTCGAGATCAGCTTCGACCGCTCCAAGCAAGCCGACCAGCGGCCAGCCAATTGCAGCGAGGGCAACTCTCCCGGCTCGTTGACATTCAAGTTGGGTCGCGGCAGTGACTGGAAGGATGACGGTATTCCCTCGCATTACCAAATCGACTGGTTCCAGAACAGCCAGCTCTATCAATCCATCACCCGTGATGAGCTTGGCGGTTTGATTCCGTTGATCGAGTCCGAAGACCCGCTCCCGGTGGGCTATTCGCTGTTGACGCTCAAGACTGTGAACCGGCTCGCAACTCCCGCGAGTTGGGCCAGGGACTGGCGCTGTCGAAATTGGCTGCATGCCCCGCCCTACAACTTTGGAGGCGGCCTCTACATGACTGAGCACAGCGAGGCCCGTGCCCATACCCAGCGATTGGACAGTTCCTATGAAGTATCCTTTGGTCCTACCTCGCCCAGCGAGTTGGTCAAGTTGACCGGCGAGATCGACGGCAAGCCTTGGTTGGGCTTCGGATCCAATCCCTTCGAGAAGGTTACCGCCGTGCCAGCCATCGAACTACCGACTGCTCCGATCTGCAGTCTGGCTTCCTTTTCGGGTATGCGCATCAGTCCGGGTTGGATCTGGGCCAAGGATCTCAACCCCGACTGGGAGATCCGCCAGCGCGTCCACGAGGATGTGAGGGGAACTCCGGTCTCACTCTACAATGCCTACTCCAAGCATTACGCATATCAAAGCGGCATTACCGGCGGGGGCATCGGTAATTCCTTCATCCATCCGATGATTCCCCGCGAAGAGGTGTATTTCCGCCATGACAACTCCAAAAGCCAGGAACATGTCCGCATGGATTTGCTTATACGCACAGAAAATTGGGCGGAAGTGGCTCTAACCGACATGAAGACCGTGGAAACCAAGGCTTACTCGGATTATTGGGATCATGTGCTGATGCTCAATGATGCCCTTTGGGACGAATACTTCATTTCCTCGATTGCCAATCAGACCCGCCCTTGGGCGACTGATGCCGAAAACCTCCAGGCCAACATCGAAGCACTCACCGATGGCGGCGGCCTGCCCATCAGCCGGTATCAATACCATGCTGGCGGCATTGAGGATGCCGAAGTGCAGCAAAAACTCAACCGGGACGATGCCTACCTGCGTGCCTCAGAACATCTGTTGGTCGATGGTGCCTTTAACGTGAACAGCACCTCGGTGGATGCGTGGTATGCCCTCTTCAAGGGCATCCGTGAAAGAAAGGTGTTCTTTCGCGGTGCTAACGGCAACTTAAGCGAGATTAGGGTGCCTGAAGGCCATATCGCGCTGTCTCGTTTCGACACACCGACCACTGATCGAGAAACCTCCGACATCTCTATGGGGGTCGCTCGCGACGACGGTTACTCTGTGTGGAGCGGGGTTCGCTTCATTAGCGACGCCCAGATTCGCTTGCTCGCCGAAGAATGTGTGGAGCAAGTCAAACGCCGCGGACCTTTCCTCAACTTCTCCGAGTTCATCAACCGCCGGCTCGAAGATAGTGATCTAGGCTTGATGGGTGCCCTGCAAAGTGCGATCGATTTCGACGATGCCGAGCCGGACAGTTCATCGGTCAACTACAGATACAAGAACAGAAGGGCACGCACCATCGAGCCCTCCGATCTTGGCAGCCACGAATTCAATACTCCGGAGGCGGTAGAGGGTTCGCGTTTTGCGGGAATTCCGGGATATGTCATGCAGGCCGATCTACTCAAGCCAATCGCCAACACCCTACAGGTGCGCGACGACACTTTCCGCATCCGCGGCTACGGGGAATCGCTCGATTCCGAGGGCAATGTGATCGCGCGCGTTTGGTGTGAGGCCATCGTGCAGCGCACTCCCGAATACACCGATGGGGCAAACGCGCCCCATGAGCCGTCGTTTCTCTATGAAGGAGATCCCGACGACGACTCGTATGATCCGGGATGGGATGGGGAATATGTCGAGAATGCCAATCTCAGCCCGATCAACCGGCGCTTCGGGCGGAAGTTCGAGATTGTGAGCTTCCGGTGGCTCGCAGGCGATGAGGTTTGACTGCCCCATGAGAAATCAACGACTCTGGATCTGCTGGCTGCTGGCTTTCCTCCCCGCTTGGACAAACGGGCAGGCGGACGACCCGGGTAAGAAGGATGGCCGGTCCGCGTGGATCATGGCGACTTCCCTCCCCGCGGATCTCGCCAATCCACTCACGGTGCTATCTGGGGAAGAGCTCCATGAAGTCCGGATTCACCTTCGCATGGTCAATCAATCGGTTCCTGTCGACAGGACCGGATCCGTCCGGGTGGTCCAGCCCGTTACCGGACCAGACGGTGAGATCCTGTACGAGGATCTGTCGCGAAGCCTCATACCCGAGGGTGTGCGCGAAGCCCTGATCGTCTTGGTTCCGAATGATGACAAAAATGGCCTGAGATTCCACTCCAGAGTGATTGATCTGGCCAAATTCAGGAAGGGCGGCTGTCTGTATGTGAATCTCGTGAATACCAAGATCGGGATCACCATCGGCGACCAGAAGACCGTGATCCACCCGGGCGGCATGGAGTTCATCAATCCGTTGGAAAGGGAAGCCAGGGGAGTCTTTCCGATCCGCTTTTTCTATGAAATCGAGTCCGAGGAAGACAGGAAGTGGAAGCTGATGACCTCGTCGAAAATGCCGGTGTATGAATCGAGACGTGAGATCTGCGTCTTCTTTTACAATAAGGATATTGGAGACGTGGATTTCCGTGGTGTTCCATTCATTACTCCACGGCCGATTCCAGAACAGCAATA
>CALGOH010000259.1 GCA_937957985.1 uncultured Verrucomicrobiae bacterium | reverse complement strand
GTGGCCATTCCGGGCGGATCGCAGACGGTTTTCAGCATTACGGCCGATTCCGTGTTCGATTGGGGGCAGATGAATCTCGGTTCGAGCGACGAGCTGGTCTTCAATTTCGTCGGGGGGGATACGGTCACCAACAATCTCACCGGGCCCGGCACCCATTTCATCGGAGGCGATGTGACGGCGAATGGGAACATCGGTTTCTTCGCCCCCAACGGCAACCTGCTCGTGACCGGAACGATCACCGCTGATTCGGTGACGCTGGCGACGCTGGGGGTCAATGCGCTGGATTTCGGGGGCGGCGGAGCGTTTTCGCTCGGTGAGGGGGCCGGTGGCTCGCTGCGGGTGTTCGGGATGATTGAAGCGACCGCCGGAGACGTCGTGCTCGCGGGCGAGAATGTGATCGTGCTCTCCGAAGCGGTGATCAAAGGAGCCGACCGGGTGATGGTGGGAGGCGGTGGAGACATCGGCATCCTCGCGGACGGAGAGCGTCGCTTGAGCCAGAACAGTCTTTCAGGCACCGTTGTCAACGAAGGCCGACTCCTGGCTCCCAAGATCGAAGTGGCCGCCGGTGCCGAGGTGCTCAGCCGCGGGATCAGTGGCGAGTGGTACCCGCGGGTCTTCCTTGAAGTGGGCGAGTCGGGCCGGATCTCGAATCAGTCCCAAGGCGTCATCGCGGCGGACCGCATCTTCGAGGGCGCGTTCGACGCGGTCGGCACCTTGGTTCGGCCACACGATGGCGACGCTTCGGGGGTGGTCGCCGATTCGAGCCTCAAGATTCCGGCGCTCAAGCGGCCCGACGGTTCGGCGGTGACGGAGCGGATGAGAATCACGCACTCGACACCGATGAGTGCCTCGGCGGACTCGATCCGGGATGGCCGGAAGCGTTCGGTTGAAACCGTCCGCAATGAGCGCAAGCCCAGCTTGGTGAGCCGCACGTCGTTCTTCGGAATGCGCGGCGGCAAGCGGCGGGACGGGGCCGGCAACTAGGGATTCGGGATCACCTCGATCCGATAGAAGACCTTGGACGGCGGCTCGGACGGGGTGACGGTCTGGTCGGGGTCCGGGTCGGGAAGAAGATGCAGGTCCCCGAGCGGATCCTGAATCATGCCAAGGGTGTCCCAATACCAATCCGGGAAGAGTTCCTTCTGGTTCTCGAAGAGCTGCAGGAGCAACTGATGGTTGGCCTCGATCTGCTCCGGAGTGGCCACCCAGGAATTGGTCGTCCCTTCGGAGACCGCCATTTCCTCGAGACCAATGTCCTTTGGCGCCAGGACCGTCACGGGAACCCGGCCATGCTCCTCTTCTCCGACGCTCAGGAAGGTCGTCACTTCGGTCCAGTTCTTCATGTCCGCCGAGGCGAGAAGACGCCACGCCGACGAATCGGAGAGGTTCATCGGATCCTCGGGCTGCCACAGGGATGCGGCGATGGTGAACGCCAGCTCGGTGGTGTCTTCGCCCACGCTGAAGGTCGGGGCGGGCGGGACGCTGGCAGGGTCGTTGAGATCGTATCCGAAGAAGCGCTCGAGTTCGTCGACCGCACCGTCGTCGTCGAGGTCGTCGTCAATCTGTACGACCGACACGGCGCCGGCGAACAGGCGTTCCTTCAGCTCGTTCTCCACACCGGCCGGATCGAGGTGGGGCTGCCGGGAGAGTTCGGCGATCGCCGCCGCGGCGGCAAGTCCGGCGGCCGGGCTGGTGCCCTGCATCGGAGACGACTGGCCATCGCCGGGAACCGCGGGATCGAAGGTGAGTACGTTGACGCCAGGCGACCACAGGTCGACGGCCGACCCGTAATTGGAGATCGCGGACTTGGTGTTGTCGGGTGTGGCGATTCCCACGTTGATCATTCCTTCGCGGGAAGAAACGTAGGCGGCGGTGAGGCAGGCATTCGCCTGACCGTTGATCACCGCTTCGGCAGTGTTGCCGGCGAGCACGTCGGCGTTGTCGTTGCCGGCGGACACCACCACCACGAGTCCGACTCCGAGGGCCTGGTCGATCGCGCTCAGCAGCGAGGGGCTCTTCGTCGGCTCTCCGGTTCCGTTGGCGATGCAAACCACGCCGAGCAGATCCGGATTCGAAAACTTCGCGATCTCGTGCTCGGTGGTCGCGCGCGAAATAGCACTGATCAGCAAGGCGATGTTCGACGCGCCTCCGCCACCTTCCGGATAGACGTCATACGAGAACAGCTCGATCGGGATTCCGCATGCCGCGCCCCGCTCCGGGCCGGCAATCGTCGAGAGGATGCGGGTGCCGTGATCAATGGAAGCTCCTTCGGTGTGGGGATCATAGGGAACCGGCGGCGATCCGCCACCGACGATCCGCAGGTTCTTGACGAAGGTCAGATTGCCACACGAGTCGAACCATCCGCCGGTGTTGTCGATGGCCGAGTCGATCAGGTAAAGCCGGACCGGGCGGCTTGCCTCGGGGTAGCGGTATCCGACCTCTCCCGTCACCGGGCTCTCGCCGCAATTGAGGCGCGCAAGTGCCCAGCCGGGATCGTCGAGCACTCCGTGGGGATACACGGCTGACGGCGCGGTTTCTCCTGCCGACAGCGAGGAAATTGAGACCGCTGCGACCACAGCGGCATGAAGCGTTTTTGCCAGATGCATAGCTCCTCGTAAGGTGAGTTTTGTTTGTGAATAACTCGCCTGCTGAGGGGTCGTCCAGAATTAACTAACCAATTCATCTTCAATGATATAGTATTTAAACTTATAGACATGTTTCTTGGATCATATGCTTAACTTTTTAAATAATCCACACTGGTAAATAGGTTATCTAAACTATTTAGCCCACCCGGTTTTGAGCTTGGGTTGACCTACGTTTCTGATTAGCTTTTCGCTGTGTTCAAGCACAAGGCGTCCAAGGCCCGGGAGATCAGGCTTTTCATGAAAGCCCGGGGGTGTGCCTTGCTGGTCGGGCTGGTGGGAGGGTTCTCCTGCGCCGAGGAAGCGATACCTGGAATCGGGGCCGAGTTGCCCGAGCCCGGCGTGGTGGAAAGTCTTCCCGAGGTCAAGCCCGTCGGGGTGGGAGGTGATCGTCGAGGCCAGATGCTTGCTGAAAATTTTTCAAAGGTTCGCATCGAGTCGTGGGAGGGGGCCGGGGACTTGGAATCCGTGTCCCCGTTTCTCGCGGTCGACCGGGATTTGATCGTTCCCGCGCCCGAGGCCTTGTCGAGGAGGCTGGAGGACTTGGTCGGCGGCGGACTGGACGAGGCCGCCCTGCTGGAGATCGTCGACCTGATTCTCGTGCACTACGACCGGCACGGCTATCCGGTGGTCGGGGTGGACGCTCCGCAGCAGGACTTCGCCGACGGAGTGCTGACCCTCTATGTGGAGATCGGTCGCATCGGTCGCGTCGGGGTGACCCGACCGAGGTATGGGCGGGATGAGCTGATCCGCCGCGGACTTTTCCTTCGGGATGGCGAGATCCTGGAGAGGAGCGATCTGGATCGTCAGCTCGACTGGTTCGGACGCACGGCGTTCCGTCGTCCGCGGTTGTTCGTGACACCGGGTGAGGCGCCGGCGACGGCCGACATCCTGATCGGTCTTGAAGAGAGCCGGCCGTGGAGGGCAAGCCTGGGATACGAGAACAGCGGTCCGGACCTGGCCGGGCGGGAGCGGCTGCTCGTCGGCTTCGCCGGCATGACTCCCGGCGAGCATGTGGTCGCGTGGCAGACCGTGCTCGGGTTGCCGGTGTCGTCCCTGCACGCTCACTCGGTGAGTTGGGAGATTCCGTTGCACCAGTGGCGGCAGACGCTCCAACTCGACGCGGCGTACGCCGAGATCGAGAACCGCACGCCCTCGGCGCTGGGCATCCTGAACAACGAGGGATCATCGTGGTCCCTGTCGCTGACCCACCGTTCCATTCTTCCCCGGCTGGGGCGATGGCGACAGCAACTGGTCAGCGGTGTCGAGGTCAAGGGCACCGACCAGTTCGTGTTGTTCGGGGGGGGAGGGTTCGCACCGGGAGAGGTGCGGATGGTTCACGGGAAGGTGTCGTACGGTCTCGAGCGAAGGTGGGATGATGCCGGCCTGGCGTTCGGTGCTTCGCTGATTGGTTCGCCCGGCGGGGTGATTCCGGGAAATGACGACGCTGATTTCCGGGCCTATGATCCGATGGCGGGTTCCGAGTATGTGATCGGCCGGCTGAACGGCCAGGGGTGGTGGTCCCCGGGCGGGGATTGGAGGATCGGTCTCCGGGGCTCGGCGCAGTGGGCGGATTCCCGCCTGTTGCCATCCGAACAGTTCGCCGCGGGGGGGCACCGCTCGGTGCGCGGGATTGGTGAACGGGCGTTCATTGCTGACGGTGGCTGGCAGGCGAGCCTCGAACTCGTGAGCCCGGAGTGGAGCGCGGGAAACTGGATGCGGGTGAGGGGCATCGGATTCTTCGACCACGCGTGGCTCAAGAATCGCGGCGGGCCCTCGAGTTCGGTGTCGGGAGCGGGTCTGGGAATGCGGATGCGGCTCACCGATTACATCGATGTTCGCGCCGATCACGGATGGTGGCTTGATGGTCGAGGCAGCCGCACGCATTTCGGCGTCACGATGCGCTATTGAGCGCAAGAATCGCGATGCGGCAGACTTGGAGCGTGAAGGGTGAGCACCACTGGACCCGCGTCCTGCCGCCGGTGCTGCTTTGTGCGGTGCTGTGGGGAAGCGCCTTTCCTGCGATCAAGACGGTCTATGGCATCTGGCGCGAAGAGGCGCTCGATGTGGGACCCCGGGATCTTTGGTGGTTCGCCGGGGTTCGTTTCGTGATCGCCGGTGCGGTGCTGCTCATCGTGGCGAGGCGTCCTGTCGCCGAACTGCGGGCGACCCCGAAGACGCGCTTGCTCGGCTTCGCGTTGAGCCAGACCTACTTCCAGTATGTCTTCTTCTATCTCGCGATGGCGCTGGCCAGCGGCAGCCTCGCGAGTCTGCTCACCTCGACCGGAAGTTTCTGGTGGATGGTTCTCGCGCCTCTTCTCCTCGGCACACCGTGGCCGACCGGACGGCAGTGGATCGCGCTGGTGATCGGTGCGGCCGGCATCACCCTCGCCACGGCAGCGCCGGGGGCCGGGTCGGGCAGTCCGGTGCTCGGGGTGGTGTTGATGCTGGCGGCGACCGGATCCGGTGCGCTGGGGCTGGTGCAGTTCGGCAGGCTCCGGGAAACCATCGGAGCGCGGGCGGCGACCGGTTGGTCGTTGCTCGGAGGAGGGGGGCTTCTGCTTGCCACGGGATGGCCGGCATTCGCGCGCGCCGAGGTCCTGCTTTCTCCGCCGGTGATCGTCCTGACCCTCTGGCTGGCCCTGGTCTCGGCGTCCGCCTTCAGCCTGTGGAACCATCTCTCGACCCGGCATCCCGTTCCGCTGCTGGCGGGCTATCGCTTTCTCATTCCGCTGTGCGGCATGGTGGAATCGCTGATCGTCATCGAGGAGGAGTCGGCGGGGTGGGGGTTGATCATCGGTGCGGTGCTGGTGGTGGCCTCGTTGATCATGGCGCAGCGGACGGTGATCGGGGTTGGCGTGCGGGTCGATGGGTCGTAGCCTCGTCTTGTGGAAGACAGCACCTTGCGATTGATCGATGCCGCCCTGGAAGAGGACGTCGGAACCGGCGACGTGACCTCGCGGTTCTTTGTGCCGGAGGATGCCCTGGCCCGTGCCTTCATCGTGGCTCGTGAGGAGGGTGTCCTGGCCGGAGCGGAGACCGCGGCCGAGGTCTTCCGCCGTTTCGATGAGCGCACGAACGTCACCCTACTGCTTAGCGACGGAGTGAGACTGGGCAAGGGTGCGAGGGTGATGGAGATCGAGGGCCCGGCCCGATCCGTTCTCACCGCCGAGCGCACGGCGTTGAACTTCCTGCAACGGCTTTGCGGCGTGGCGACCTTGACCGCGCGATACGTGGAGCAGGTCGATGGCACGCGGGCGAAGATCCTCGACACGCGCAAGACCACCCCCGGTTGGCGGTTGCTTGAAAAGGCGGCGGTGGTCGCCGGCGGTGGCACGAATCACCGCATGGGTCTCTACGACCGGGCGATGGTGAAGGACAACCACCTGGTGGCCGAGCGGGACGCGGACGGGCTTCAGGCGGCCATCCGCAAGCTGAAGGCCGAGCGTCCGGAGGTGGAGGTCGAACTCGAGGCGGACACGCTGGATCAGGTCCGCGAGTTTCTGGCTCTTGATGGAGTCGACTACCTTCTCCTCGACAACATGAACCCGGCACAACTCCGTGAGGCCGTCGAACTGCGCGGCCCGTCCGGTCCTCCGAGACTGGAGGCGAGTGGTGGGGTGACGCTTGAGACGGTTGCCTCGATCGCGGCCACGGGAGTGGACTTCGTGTCGGTCGGCGCCATCACCCACTCGGCGGTCGCGCTGGATCTCGGACTGGACTTTGTGGAACCCGGATCATGAGCATTGATTCCACTCCCGAGGGCTGGTCGGTGCTGTGGTTGGAGGAAGTCGATTCGACCAATGATTTCCTGCGGCTCGGTGGACACCCTCCGGGTACGGTGGTGGTGGCGAAGCGGCAGATCCGAGGTCGGGGACGTCGCGACAACCGGTGGCAGTCGGAAGAAGGGCAGAGTCTGACCTTCTCGGTCCTGCTCCGCCCGGATGCGCCGGTATCGCTGTGGCCGAGGTTGTCGCTGGCGGCCGGGCTCGCGACCGCCGAGGCGCTGGAGGCCATGGGCTACCAGCCGGGCGTGAAGTGGCCCAATGACATCTGGATCCGGGGAAGGAAGGTGGCCGGGATCCTGGTGGAGTCGTCCGACGAGGGTGCGGTTGTCGGCATCGGGATGAATCTTTCGATGCGGGAGTTCGGTCCCGGAATCGAGGCCACCTCGCTGTTGCTGGAAGACGGACGGTCGTGGAGTCCCGAAGAAGTGCTGGAATTGCTGCTGCCGCGGCTTGCCGCCGCGACTTCCCGGATCGGCTCCGATTTCGAGGAACTGCTGGAAGGTGTCCGTCAGCGCTGCGTGCTCACCGGGCACCACGTGCACTTGAGGACGTCGCGCGGGGAGCTGACCGGCAGGGTCAGCGAGATCGGCTCGAAGGGCGAGTTGATGATCGAAACGCCGGACGGAATCGTGCCCGTGATTCAGGCGGAGGAAGTGAGAGTGATCTAACGGTTGTTGCCGGAGGCCGCCTCGAACTCAGCCTTCGACGCCTTCCGGCATTCCGCCACGAAGTGGTTGCAGGCCTCGCGGCACAGGAGCGGAATCGCGCCTGGCGCGAGGGTGCCGTCGAAGCGGCTGGCTTCGCTGTCGTCGAGCGGGGTGTCGGCATCGATCTTCCAGAGAATCTTCTTCACGCAGCAGTTTCCCGGTCCGCACACCTCGCGGACGAGGCGCTGCGCTCCTTCGTTGCTGATGTTCCTCGCGAATTTGTACATGCCCGTCTGCCGGTCGAGCTTGTCCCGAAGGTGCTGCACGTCGAGTTGGCCTTCTTCCCGGGCGATCCAAAGACCCAGCGCCGCCGGGTAAAAGAGGTCGAGCGCCTGTCGCAGTTGATCGGCATCATCCAGCAGCAGCAGCCATCCGCGCTTGAGGGAGAGTTCCCCCTTGGTGAAGCGGTAGTGCCCGTCCTCGGCCCAGGTCGAGAGCTCGCGTGCGAGCCGGGGATCACGATCGACCTGGAGCGCGTCGAGGGCGTCGCGATCGAGATGATGGCACAGTGCAAAGGGTGCACCGCGCACCTCGCGGAGAACGGCGACCTCTCCGATCTGGTTGATGCCGGCGTCCAGTGCTTCGCGAAGTCGTTGGGAAATCATGAGCGGTATTTCGCGTCGAAATCGGCCACCTGGTCGAGGATCACGTCGGCGATGTGGCGCTCGGTGCCGATGGCCGACGAGTAGTAGAGCGTCTTGCCGCGCAGATGATGCGGATTGTGCCGGAAAACCTCGCGCTGGCTGGCCGCGGCCCCCACCTCGCTCTCGATGCCCAGCAGCACGGGGATGTCCTGGTAGCTGTGAAGCCCGTCGGCGATGAAAAAGGGAACAACCACGGCATTGGGCGTGGCGGCGAGCTTGTCCCATTCGGCGATGAACGGCTGCTCCTCCATGTAGGCGTCGACCACCGCGGCGTAGCCGGCGCCTCCCGCCTGGATCGCCTCGACCTGATCGCGGATCGCCTTGGTCGAGTTCTGGTTGAGCCCGGTGCCGTGGCCGACGATGAACAGCGTCGTTTCCTCATCCGGCACGTCAGCCGCCACCTCGTGCGCGCGGCGCAGCAGGAGCTGGGTCATGGAGGCGTGGACCCCGACCGGCAGCGTGTAGTGCCAGGTCTTGCCGTGGCGCTCGGTGGTCGGACCGTCGAGTTCCAGTTCGCGGGGGATCACCTCCTGGGTGAAGTAGCCTTCACTGATGAAATCGGGGACCACGTAGACCTCGTCGCAATCGATCATGTAGCGGGCTTCGCGCATCGACGGCTCCTCCTTCCAGAAGCAGCAGTGGACTTCGGAAAACACGCCGAGGGAACGGATTTCGTCGGCGTGATCGAAGTAGGGCGTCGAGGAATCCGGATTCTCGGTGGAGCCGTGACCGACAATTAGCAGGGCGCTGTCGGGTTTCGGGGAAATCGGCATGCGCCGAAACTGCGTGGGATCGCCGCCGGCGCAAGACGAATACTGCATTGCCGCCGGAGGATCGCGCGGGTTTCCATCGGGCCGTGCTGGAGACGCTCGAACTGTGGATCGACGAGCCCGTCCGCGACGGCTTCGCCAACATGGCCGTCGATGACTGGCTGCTCGACACGGTCATCCGACCGGTTCTGCGGATCTATGCCTGGGAGCCGGGGTGGGGCAGCTTCGGCTATTTCGTGGCCGATGCGGAGGCATCGGAGGCGCTGCCGGGTCTCCGGCGGGTGCGTCGGCGGACCGGGGGTGGAATCGTCGATCACCGCCACGACTGGACCTACACCCTGGTTGTGCCGACCGGGGAGCCTTTGGCGGATCTTCGCGGCGGCGAGAGCTACCGCTACATTCATGCGGCGCTGGCCGTGGCGCTGGAGCAGGAGGGGCATCGTGCCTGCCTCGCTGCCGATCCCGGGCCGGTGAAGGGTGGAGAGTGCTTTGCTCGGCCCGCGGCGCACGATCTTCTCGATGCCGGAGGGCGCAAGATCGCGGGAGCCGGTCAGCGGAGGTCGGGCAGGGGCCTGCTGCACCAGGGTTCGGTGGCGGTCCCGCTCGGACCGGAGTTCGGAAAGGTGCTGGCGGCCGCGCTTTCCGGCACGCCGCGATCCTTCCACGCACGCCCGGACGAGACCGGCATCCGGTCCGGCGCGGAGGCCTTCCGCAACCCGGCGTGGGCGAAACGTCGTTGACGCCCCCGGGGTGGTCGATGTTTGGAATCGGGGCGATTGGCCCGCGCCCTGCTGATGAGACGTCTGAGCAAACCCATGTTCGAGAACTACCAGACCGAGTCGTTCTACGACGAGATGTTCGGGGCGGACGGGACCGTGAGGGCCCATTGCGCGCCGTTGCTCGAGCGCTTCTCGTCGATCGATGCCGGCGAGTTCGAGAACCGCCGGCAGGCATGTGACGCCCACTTCCTGCGCCAGGGCGTGACCTTCAACGTCTACCACGACGACCAGGGAACCGAGCGGATCTTTCCCTTCGACCCGGTGCCCCGGGTGATCTCCGCCGACGAATGGGATCATATCGAGGCGGGCCTGTCGCAGAGGATCATCGCCCTCAATCTCTTCCTCCACGACATCTACCACGACCAGCAGATTCTCAAGGATGGTGTGATTCCGGCCTGCTACATCGAGGAGGCCAGGCACTTCCGCCCCGAGTTCCGGGGGGTCAATGTGCCGGAAGACATCTACATCCAGATCTGCGGAAGCGATCTGATCCGCGGCGACGACGGCCAGTACTACGTGCTGGAGGACAATGCGCGGTGTCCTTCCGGCGCCTCCTATCTGCTGGAGAACCGCAACGCGCTGAAGCGGGCATTCCCGGGGCTATTCGATGCGATGGGGGTGCGCCCGGTCGATGCCTATCCCCGCGAGTTGCGGCGGATGCTGGAATTTATTTCGCCCCACCGCGAAGGGGATGCGGTGTGCGTGCTCCTGACGCCCGGATGCTACAACAGCGCCTACTTCGAGCACTGCTACCTGGCCCGCGAGATGGGCATCGAGATCGTGGAGGGAAAGGATCTCGTGGTACTCGATGACTTTGTCTACATGCGCACCACGAAGGGACTCGAGCGCGTGGATGTGATCTATCGCCGCATCGACGACGACTTCATTGATCCGACGGTTTTTCGGAAGGATTCGGTGCTCGGCGTGCCGGGCATCATGCAGGCGTATCGGGCTGGCAACGTGGCGCTGGCCAACGCCGTCGGCACGGGGGTCGCCGACGACAAGGCGGTCTACCACTTCGTGCCGAAAATGATCGAGTACTACCTCGGTCAGGAGGCGATCCTCCCCAACGTCCCGACCTACCTCGCCCATGAGGAATCCGACCGGAAGTACATCCTCGATCATCTGCCGGAACTTGTCGTGAAGTCGGCCAACGAATCCGGTGGCTACGGCATGCTCATGGGGCCGACGGCCTCAAAGGCCGAGCTGGCTGAGTTCCGCGCCAAGATTCTCGAAGATCCACGGAATTTCATCGCCCAACCCGTGGTGAACCTGTCCCGCTGCCCGACGTGGTGCGACGGGGGGTTCGAAGGACGTCACGTCGACCTCCGTCCCTACATCATCTACGGGGAGAGCGTGCAGATCGTGCCCGGCGGCCTGACCCGGGTCGCCCTCAACAAGGGGTCGCTGGTCGTCAATTCGTCGCAGGGTGGGGGAAGCAAGGACACGTGGGTGCTGAGGGCCTAGAAGATCATGCTGTCGAGAGTCGCCAACAGCCTTTACTGGATGGTCCGCTACATCGAGCGGGCCGACAATCTCGCGCGCCTCATCGAGGTCAACGAGCGGCTCCTGCTCGACCTGGGATGGAAGGACACCGCCGGTCTCGACGCGCTGTGGCGGCCGGTGATTGCCAGTTCCGGTGACGAGGAGCTTTTCGACAGCGCCCATCCCGATGGACGACGGCGCGAGGCGATCGAGTTTCTCACGATCGACACCGCAAACCCCAACAGCATCGTGTCCTGCATCGGACAGGCCCGGGAGAATGCCCGGATGGTCCGCGACCAGCTCGCGGAATCGCTGTGGGAGGAACTCAACGGGCTCTACCTCTTCGTCAACTCGGCCGAGGGGGCCGCCTCGGTCCGGTCCAACTCGACCGCCTACTACGAGCGGATCCGGCGCTCGACCTACGCTTTTCACGGCATGGCGGCGGCGACGACGCTCCGGGGCGAGGCGTGGGACTTCATGGACCTCGGGCGCCATCTGGAACGGGCCGACAAGACAACCCGCTTTCTCGACATCACGACCTTCATCGAGAGACAGCCGGACCACTTCGGGCTCGGGGCTGACGAGCACTGGCTCGCGATCCTGCGCTCCTGCGGAGGATTGGGAGCTTTTCGGGTGAAGCACCGCGGAAGGTTCACCCGATCCAACATCACGGAGTTCCTCGTGCTTGCCCCGGACTTTCCCCGATCGGTTCGCTACTGTGCCGGGCGCATTGACGAATGCCTGCACGCCATTTCCGGAACCCCCCGCGGCAGCTTTGCGAACAAGGCAGAGAGTCTCGCCGGACGGCTTCTCGCCGATCTTGCCTTCTCGTCCTGCGATGAGGTTCTTGCATCCGGGCTCCACGGCTACCTCGACGGCCTTCAGCAGCGTCTGAACGCGATCGGCGAGGAGGTGTTCCGCGCCTTCATCCTGCTGCCGGACGAGATCGAGCAGCGCCCGCCCATTCCCGCTTCCTCGTTTTCCGCCGTGGTGAAATGGCAGATGGAACAGCAGCAGCAATGAGCGAGACCGAGGCTGCCTCGACCCCGGCTTGCCAAGCCCCCGGCCAAGCTCTTTGCTCCCCGCCCGTGACCCCCGGACCGCGGTATCAGGTGCTTCATCGGACGACTTTCGAATATGCCTCGCCGGTGACCGAGAGCACCAACGTGCTCCATCTCGAACCGCGGACCTTTCCGTTCCAGAAGACGCTGCAGAGCTTCATCGAGATCAAGCCGGCCACCCGCCTCCGGAGCTTCCGCGACCTGTTCGACAACATCACCCACCACTTCGAGCTCCCTTCACCCCACGAGCGCCTGCAGATCACGAGTCGCCTGCGGGTCCAGAATCTCAGGCTCGAGCTCCCCGACGCCGCCCGGGCCGATGGCTTCGAGGCCTTCGACGATCCCGAGACCCGCGAGCGGATCTGGCCCTTCCTCCAGGAGAGCCGCTACGTTTCCCGGCATCCTTCGATCTGGAAGCAGGCCGTGGACCTGACAGGCGGGGTGACCTCCATCTTCGCCAAGGGCATGGCCGTGATGAACTGGATTCATTCCGAGTTCCGCTACGAGGCCGGAGCCACCCAGGTCAGCACCCATCTGGAGGAAGCTTTCGAGCATCGACACGGGGTTTGCCAGGACTTCACCCATGTCATGATCGGCTTGTGCCGGTCGGTCGGCATTCCGACCCGCTACGCCTCCGGATATCTCTACAACGGACCACGCGACCACCTCATCGGTGCCCAGGCTTCGCATGCCTGGCCGGAAATCCACCTGCCCACGGTGGGATGGGTCGGTTTTGATCCGACCAACGGCAACCTCGCGGACGAACGTTACATCAAGATCGCGGTGGGCAGGGACTACGATGACGTCGCCCCGGTCAAGGGCAGCTACCACGGGACCGGACAGTGCACGCTCTCGGTCACCGTCGAGGTTGAGAAACTCGGCGACTGAATCAGCCGGCGTCTGAAAAGCTCGGAATCGCGGCCAGCAGGCGCTTGGTGTATTCCTCTTTCGGATTCCGGAACAGCGCTTCCGGCTCTCCCTCCTCGACGATTTTCCCCTGATACATCACGAGGATGCGGTCGGCCAGGTAGCGGACGACCCCGAGGTCGTGGGAGATGAAGATCATTGTCAGCTCCAACTCCCGCCGCAGCTTCTTGAGCAAGTTCAGAATCTGCGACTGGATCGAGACATCGAGCGCGGACACCGGTTCGTCGGCGATGACCAACTTGGGTTCGGGCGCGAGGGCGCGGGCAATGGCGATCCGCTGGCGCTGGCCGCCGGAGAACTCGTGGGGGTACTTCCGCTGGAACTTCGGATCGAGGCCGACGGTTTCCATCAGCTCGGCGATGCGCCGCGAGAGATCATCGCCAGCGGCCTTCGGGTGGCGCCGGCGGATCGCTTCGCGCAGGGTGGCGGAAACTGTCATGCGCGGGTTCAGCGAGGCGTAGGGATCCTGGAAGATCATCTGAAAATCCAGCCGTCGCCGCCGCACCTCGTGCCCTGGCAGGGTGGTGAGCTCGGTCCCGTCCAGCAAGATGCTTCCCGAGGTTGGTGGGATCAGCTGCATGACGGTCCGCGAGAGTGTCGATTTTCCGCACCCGGATTCACCGACGAGGCCCAGGATCTCGCCCTTCCGGAGCGTTAGGGAGACACCGTCCACCGCGCGGATCGTTTCCTTGTGGCCTCCGAACAGCCCTCCCTTCCGTTTGGAGAAGTGGGTGCGGAGATCGCGGATTTCGAGGTGAGCCACGGGGGGGAGGCTGGGGGACGCTTTGGATTTGGGCAAGTCAGCTCGACTTCCCGCTTGTCAAAACCTGTTTCGGCAAGGAGGGTCCCGCCCGTCCGGGGCGTAACTCAGCCTGGTAGAGTGCCTGCTTTGGGAGCAGGATGTCGTCAGTTCGAATCTGGCCGCCCCGACCACTGAACCCTCACCCCGGCTTACCCGGGGTGAGGGTTCAGCGCTTCCGCCCGATCGGTGAGGCTTGGCGAGCAGGGCGAGCCGTTTGAATGCGGGAAGCCGTCCGTGACGGCGATGTGGAACGGCGAACGCAGAGAGCGAAACCGGCATGGATTCGCCGCAGGCGGGGCAATCTGGCCGCCCCGACCACTTCTTTTCTCGGTAATTGCACTGAAAATCAGGACGGCGAGTTTCTGGCGAAACATCAGGCGGAGATCCAGGCGAAGCTG
>CALGOH010000258.1 GCA_937957985.1 uncultured Verrucomicrobiae bacterium | reverse complement strand
AGGAAATCATCGTTTGGTTCACGCCAGCGGGATGTGTGGCGAAGACCTTGAGAAGAAGCTGGCGGCCATCGAAAGCAAGGGGTTGTCGTTGGCGGTCTTGGGGCGGCGTCCTGCGAACGGCGACCCAGGCGCGGTTCTTGGCATCCTCTCAATCGGGGACGCGCTTCGTGACGATGCCGGAAAAGCCCTCGCAGACCTTCACGAAGCGGGTCTCGAACGGATCGTGATGCTCAGCGGCGACAACCAGCGTACCGTCGATGCCATCGCTAGGGAGGCAGGGCTGGACGAGGCCTTCGGCGACATGATGCCCGAGGACAAGGTGGCCCGTCTCCGGGAAATGCTCGAACGCCATGGCAGGGTGGGCATGATAGGAGATGGAGTGAACGACGCGCCCGCTCTGGCAGTGGCAAGCGTGGGCATCGCCATGGGAGCGATGGGCAGCGATACGGCGATCGAAACCGCTGATGTCGCGCTGATGAAGGATGATCTCGGCAAGCTTGCGGAAGCAATCCAGCTCGGCAAACGGACACTCGGCATGATCAGGTTCAACATCGCCTTTGCCCTGTTGGTCAAAGCGGTGTTCCTTGTTCTCACTTTCAGCGGGTATGCCTCCCTGTGGCTCGCCATTCTCGCTGACACGGGCGCCACGATCCTGGTCGTGGCAAACGCATTGAGGTTGCTGGGCGGGGGGAAAAGCCAATGAGCCGGAAGCGCCAACGATTGGAGTCATTCTCCGAAAACGTCCGCAGAAGGAAATCTCGGAAGTCGGACGACGCTCCGCCTCCTGCGACACTGACGCTCAAGGAAAAGATCATGGTGATCGGCACGCCGATGTCCGTGCTGTTGGCCATCATGCTTTTGAAGGGCTACGGTTCCCTCGGGAATCACCGCGAGCACATCGAGAAGCGGATCGAGAAATGGCGGATTGAATACCATCTCAGTGACGATGAAGTTAGGTTTCTGAGGGATGTTGAGTTCGAATTCCATGGCGACGGATTCGCGGTGTTGTTTCGCGGCAAACCGTCAGACGAAGAACTGGAGCGTCACAAGGCCGCCGTTGACGCTCTCCTGAAGGAATAGCCGTGGAAGGCCACCTTGTCATTGAGCTTCGATCACTGTCACGTCTGGGAAGTCTGAGGATAGTGCTGTCCGGCGGCGATTCAACATCAGGTAGAGAATCGGCAGCACGACCAAGGTCAGCGCTGTGGAGGTGATCACGCCGCCGATCACGACAGTCGCCAGTGGCTTCTGGACTTCGGAACCGACACCGGTAGAAACGGCCATTGGAAGGAAGCCGATGGCATCGGTGATCGCGGTCGCCAGGACGGGCCGCAGGCGCTCGGTGGCGGCGCGTTTTACGGCGGAAACGGCGTCGGGTGCGTCTTGTAGATTGGATCGGATCGCCTCGATGAGGATCTGCCCGTTCAGTACCGCGATGCCGAAGAGCGCGATGAATCCGATGGCCGCGCTGACGCTGAACGGGATGTCACGCAACCACAGCGAGAGCACCCCTCCGACGAGCGCAAACGGAATGCCGAGATAGATGAGCGCCACGTCCTTGAAATTGCGAAGGCTGAGGAAAAGCAGAACGAAGACGAGCGCCATGGTGACAGGCACCACGAGCGTAAGCCGGATCCGGGCGCGTTCGAGATTCTTGAACTGGCCTCCCCACTCGATGACGTAGCCTTCCGGGAGGTCGATCTCCTCGGCGATCCTGCGCTTGGCTTCGTCGACGAAAGAGACGACATCGCGGCCGTCGACGTTGCTCTGGACCCGGATCAGTCGCCGGCCCCATTCCCGATTGATGGTGGCCGATCCGGGAGCCTCGACGACGTCGGCCACGTCGGAGAGTGGAAGCCGGGTGCCCTCGGCGGTAGGAATGACGAGATTCCGGACGGCGTCGATCTGGGTTCGATACTTATCCGGTAGAACGATGGCCAACGGGAACTGCCGCTGGCCCTCGAAGATCTCCCCGACCCGAAGAACGCCGATTGCTTCGATATAGGGCAGCGTCTCGGATGCCGGCACGTCGAGGCGGGCCATCTTTTCCGGCCGTAGCTCGATGCGGAGACCTGGCTGACCGGTGATCTGATCGGTAGAAACATCGGCTTGGCCGGGGATCTTGACGAGGACTTCCTGAATCTCATCGCTGAGGCGGGTGAGGGTTTCGAAATTGTCGCCATAGATCAGAATCCCCACGTCGGATCGGACGCCCGATTCCATCTCGTTGAGCCGCATTTCGATCGGTTGGGTGAAGAGGATGTTCACTCCGGGGAGCGTCGAGACGGCTTCCTGCATTTCGGTGACCAGTTCGTCCTGGGTCTCGGCCTGCGTCCATTGTTCGCGCGGAGTCAGGGAGATGAAGATGTCGGTGAGTTCGGTCCCCATCGGGTCAGTGGCGATTTCGGCCGTGCCGATGCGACTCCAAACGTGGCGGACTTCATCGGGAAAACGCTTCTTCAGAAGTTGCTCGATGCGCGTGTTGTAGTCGGCCGAGGATTCAAGCGAGGTGCCGGCGAGGCGGATGGTGTTCGCCACGATGGCCCCCTCGCTGAGGCGTGGGATGAACTCACCCCCAAGGCGTGTGGCGAGGTATCCGGTGACGACCAGAAGCACAAGGACGAGGGAAAGCACCGCCCACCTCAGCTTCATCACTCCGCCGAGAACCGCGGAGTAGATATTTGTCAGCGTCCGTCCGAACCAGCCCTCACGATCCTTGAACTTCCGTGGCAGGAAGAGATGGCCGAGCACCGGAGAAATGACGATGGCGATGATGAGAGCGCCAAGCAGGGCGAGAATGAATGTCATAGCCATCGGCCTGAACATCTTCCCCTCGGTGCCTTCGAGGGTGAGAATCGGAAGGAACACCACCGCGATGATCCCCATGCCGAAGAGGATCGGCCGGGCCACGGCGCGACTGGATTCCAGGATACAATCGAAGCGCTCCGCGAAGGTCAGCTTGCGACCGGCGGCTCGGGTTCGCTCGGCAAGTCCCCGCAGGTTTGCCTCGGTCATGACCACCGAACCATCGACGATCAGTCCGAAGTCGATCGCACCAAGGCTGAGAAGGCTCGCGGTGATGGCGAACCACTCCATGCCGAGGAGGGCGAACAGCATCGCCAAAGGGATGCAGATGGCGACGAGGAGTCCGGCGCGAACGTTTCCGAGCAATACAAGCAGGGTGAGGGTGACGAGCAGTGCTCCTCCGATGAGGTTGTGCGAAACGGTATCGAGCACGGAGGCGGTCAACTCGGTACGGTCGTAAACGATATCGACCGCGACACCGTCGGGAATGGATGGCCGGATTTCCTCAAGCCGTGCCTTCAGTTCGCTGGTGACTGCCTGGGCATTCTCACCCATCAGCATGAAGGCGAGTCCGAGGACGACCTCGCCGTTTCCGTCCGCGGTGACGGCGCCACGGCGGAGTTCGCTGCCGATCCGGACTTCGGCGACATCGGAGACTCTTACCGGCGTGCCTTCACTGGAAGCGATTTCGATGCGCTCGATCTCCGGAATGCTGGTGACCCGGCCGATGCCATGGACGAGGAGATCCTGACCGTTGACCGTGACCCGGCCTCCACCAACGTTCCGGTTGTTCGTCTCCAGGGCCTCGGTGACATCGGAAAGCGAGAGGTCGAATTTCAGCAACAGCTCCGGATCGACGACGACGTGGTATTGCTTTTCGAGGCCACCCCAGGAGTTGACCTCCGCCACTCCCGGCACCTTCCGGAGTTCGGGCTTGATGATCCAGTCATGGATCGTGCGAAGCTCCTCCAGGGTGCGGCTACCGTCGGGGCTACGGATAACGTAGTGGAAGATTTCTCCGAGGCCGGTCGAGATCGGCCCCATCTGGGGTGTGCCGACGCCATCGGGAAGCTCGACATTCAAAAGGCGTTCCGAGATGAACTGTCTCGCGTCGGTAATCTTGGTTTCGTCATCGAAAGTCGCGACGACTTGGGAGAGTCCGAATTTTGAGACAGACCGCACGCTGGCCAGACCGGGGAGACCCGAAATCTCCAGCTCTACCGGCAGGGTGATCTGCTGCTCGATTTCCTCGGCATTGAGCGAGGGTGCGACCGTATTGATCTGTACCTGGATGGGTGTGGTATCCGGGAAGGCGTCCACCGGGACACGTGATCCCGCCCAGATCCCGGCAGCGACAAGCAGCGCAGTGAAAAGGAAGACAAGCAGGCGGTTGGCGAGGCAGAATCGAATGAGGGCGGTGAACATGGAGTGAGCGACGGTCGGTCGGCAGGTGAGGCGTGGAGGTGAGGGCGTATCCCGGTTATGGAATTCCGAATGCGATCACGGGCAGCTGCCCGTGCCATGCGGGTCAGTCGTCGACACAGCCCGCGCCGAGCAGGGATTTGAGAAACTCGGAGCGCAGGATGTAGCTGCCCTTGGTGACGATCTCAGCGTTGGCTGTCAGGCCGTCACGGATGGCGGTGACTTCGTCGGAAGAAGCGCCCGATGCAATCTCAACCCTGGTGGCGGCATAGAGAGCGGGTTCTTCGCGAACGAAGATGAAAGGCACATTGTCGATGACCTGGATTGATCCGGTGGGAACTGCGAGCGACGAGGTTGACTTGCCGAGTTGGACGCGTGCTTCACCGTAGAGACCCTTGCGCAGGGCGGCGGGCGGATTCTCCACCAGCGCCCGGGCTCGGATGCGGCGGGTCTTTTCATCGATCGCACGGGAGACCCACACCAGTTTTCCAGTGATCACCATGTCCGGCAGGTCGGGGAAGACTGCTTCGACGTCTAGGCCATCTGAAAGGTCGGCGGCGTCGCGGGCGGGAATCGAGAGTTCGATCCACATGGAAGACAGATCGGCTAGGACGAATATGGGCTCACCGGGCTCAACCCTCTCGCCCACGGAGACATCGCGCTCGACGATGATCCCTGAGAAGGGTGCCTTGAGCGTGAGCAGCGAAGTCGGGCGCCCGTCGGTGGCGAGCAGATCGAGTTCAGCCTCGCTGAGTCCGAGGTTGAGCAAACGCTGGCGCGCCGCGTCGAGGTCTACGGCCGCAACCTCGGCGGCGGCTTCCGCGGTTTCGAATTCTGAGGCAGCGGATATGCGTTTCCCGGCGAGCTTTCGTTCGCGATCCACTTGCAGGTCGGCGAGTCTCCGTGCAGCGGTGGCCGCGAGGAAACGGCTCTTGAGCTCGGCGAAGTCCGGGGAATGCACGGTGCCCAGAACCTCTCCCTCGGCAACGCTCTGACCGGGGACCACCGCAATCTCGCGGACAATCCCTTCTACCAAAGGCGTGATATTGGCGACCTGGTTCTGATTGTAGTCGACGGTCGCGTAGGCTGCGACAGTGGGACGAGCGGTGGTGCTCTCCGGACGGGCAACCTCGACGCCGACCTGGTCCATGGATTCGGCCGACGCGACCCGGATCTTGAGGCTTTCGCCCGGCTTTAGAGAAGCGGCGAGATCGGGATGGCAAATGGCACACTCGTGCTCAGGGACACCGTGTTCTTTGCACATCAGAACATCGGCTGCAGCTGACGGCGTGGATCCTGCGGTTGGCTTCCCCTTGAGTTCGGGGTGGCACAGGTAGCACTCGTCCTCATAGACGCCGTGTTCGCTGCAGAATATGCGGTCTTTGTCCTGCATCTCCGGGTGGCAGAGCCAGCAACGGTCCTCGTAGCGGTTGTGTTCTTTGCACCAGAGCCGGCCCGCCTCTCGCTTTGATGGATCGCAAATGAAGCAGCCATCGCCGGCCGGGCAGTCGGCCATGGCGTGCGCCTCGATTCCTTCTTCGGCGGATGTTTCGATTGCCGCCGGGTTTGCAGTGGATTCGGTCTTTTCCCCGCAAGCTGCGAGGAACGCCAACAGTGTGCCGAGACTTATGGCCCGGCAGATTCGGTATGTCGTTTTCATCGTTTTGGATTCAGTTCTCGGTCAGGGTCTGAAGGGAGTTTCGCGCACGGAGGAGGTCCGCCCTAGCCCGGGCTTGGCCGCGCTCGACCTCGAACAAGGTCTCGCGGGCATCGAGAACCTCCAGCAGGGAGGCCTTCCCTGCGGCGTAGGCCTCACGGGTGTCTTCAAGCGTTTGTCGGGCGGCTGCGGCGGTTCGGGAGTCGAATTCAGTTGCACGGGTACGGGCGGTCCTGAGATCGGAGGAGTATCGGGTGAACTGCGTTCGCAGCTCGCTTTCGGTGGCGCGCGCTTCTGCTTCGGCACGGCCCAGCCGTTCTTTCGCGGCCTGAATGTTCCCTTGGTTGCGATCAAAAACCGGAAGAGGAACGGTCAGTCCAACGACGGCCGCGGTTTCGTCGGCATCCCTGAGTTGCCGGACTCCGCCGCCTACCTCGACATCGGAGAAGCGGCGAGCTATGTACACTTCGTAGGTCGCCTGAGCCCGGGCAAACCGCAGGGCGGCGGCCTTCATCGCCGGATGACGCTTCAGCGCGGACTCGCCGCCGGCGGGGAAGCCGCCCACGGACGGGTCGAGTGATCCGGTGGCGGTGATGTCAGCCGCTCCACCGCCCCATGTCTGGCTCAGTTCGGCGGAGGCATTGCTTTCGGCTGACCGGGCCTCGGCGAGCAGCTCACGGGCTTCGGAAACCGCCAGCTTGGCTTTGGCGACATCGATCCGATTGCTTTTGCCGGCTTCGAGCAGCGATTCGAGGGTGCTCAGGTTCTCGCCCGAGCGATCGAGATTCCGTTCGCTCAGTTCCCGGATTTCACGGGCTTCGAGCAAGGTCGTGAACGCGCGGTCGGCCGCGATCCGGACCTCCCGCTCTTCAGCGGCGATCTCGGCACGGAGAGCCTCAGCCTCAAGTGCCGCCACAAGCGTCCGTTTCGGGCGTTTGCCGCCAATCTCAAGCCGCTGGGAGACAGCAGCGGTGATCTCCGCTCCATCGAAGCCGCGGCTGCCTCCACTGCCGGCGAAGTTCTCGACGTCGAACCCGAGCTCAGGGTTGGGAGGCAGTCCGGCTTGAACGATCTCGGCCTCCAATGCCCGGAGTTCGGCTCGCTGGGCTTGCAACGCCGGGCTGTAAGTCAGGGCATGACGGATCGCTTGGCCGCGATTGACCGAGCCCCGAAGCGCGGGAGCGGGAGTGAAGTTGCGATGGAATGCCGAGTAGCCGGAAACGTCGCCGTTTCCCGTTAAAATGGAGGAAGGCTCCGTCGCGCAGGATGCGAGGAGAATCGGGATGAAAAGGTGAGCTCTGACAGGAAGTTGCATGGGGTCAAATCGATGACTGAAGACACGAGGGCTCCACGACGGAATTGCCGTGGAAGAAGGATGACCGAATTTCGCCAACTCAACGCGGCACCTACCGAATGGGGGCGCGACGTTGGCGTTTCCGGGAAACGTCCCGGGACTTCAAAGTCGCAGAACGACTGTAGAGAGGAGGGCCTCCCTTAGATGGTGGCCCGGTTCGTGATCATCGACGACCGCCGGCTTCCCGCTCGTCCAGCCCCTGAAAAAGGTGACGATCCCTAGGTCAAAATGGACCGTGTATTCGAACGGAAGAATGGCAAAAGGTTCTGAAGGCACCTTGATCGAATCGACGAGCACAGGGTCGAGTCTAAGCTCGTGCTCCTCGCACCCGTCGTCTTCACAAGGGCATTGGCAAGGATCGCCATGCCGGTCGTCGGATGAAAACAGCGCGGGAGCGCAGAAGTAGCTGTTACCAGCTTGATCGAAGCAAACACTGCGACCTTGGCTGCACAAAAGCAGCAGGACAAGCAGTATGCGGCCAATCGTATTTCCCACCACGCCGGGGGAAGCCTTTGCGAAGGATCGAGAACTGTCAAACCCAAGGTGCGGTTGGCTGCGGATCTCTGCACCGATATGCCGCAGCGGCGCGGGTCGCCTTTGCGAGGTGCGTTGAGGCAATCGGATCTTGATCGGCACGGGCACCGTGACAGACATTGGACGATTCCACACGGAATTCACACGAATGGACCGCAAATTCAGCGGATCGTCGCGCGACCGGGTGGAAGCCACAGAAGCAGAAATGCCCATGAAGACACGAAATGAGAAAGCAAAGCCGGGGGCTGGACCAGCCCGACCACTCATTTTCAATGAGTTGTGTCGGGTATGCATCGACTGGGTCTACACCAATGATCATGCGTTTCCAATCCAGCATGCACCACACCTGCATTCTCCAAAGTGAGGTTGATTCCAGCCGGCATTTCAGTGGCTCGACGGATGATCTGAAACGGCGGCTTGGAGACCACCATGCAGGGCGATGTCCGCACACAGCGAAATGCCGCCCGCGGGTGCTCAAGACCTACTTTGCGTTCCAGGGCAGGGACGTGGCGCTGCGCTTCGAGAGCTACTTGAAGTCGGGCTCAGGCCGCGAGTTTGCGCGTCGTCATTTCGATTGAGACCTCACCTCTCCCCCCGCTCGATCTCCAGCAGCGCGCTGTCGATGAGGTCCAGCGCCGAGTCGATGGAGTCATCGACGAAGTAGAGCGCCCACGCCTCCTTGCCGTCGTCGTCCTCACGCTTCGGGTAGCCGACGAGGTCGAGAACCTGGAAGGTCCGGGGACGCAGTTCGTCGATCTCGACCGAATAAACCAGGGAGGGTTGGCCGTCGCCCGGCTGGTTGATCTCGATGAGGAGGCGATAGGGCAGGGTGGTTTCGGGATCGGCGGGGAGGATGTAGTCCGCGGGGTCGAAGGAGCCGTTCGGGGTGGGGGAGGACACCAGATCGATCCCGCCCTGCTCCTCTGCTTCCGCCTTCGCCTTTTCCCATCCGCTTCTCTTGAAGTGCCAGTAGGGCAGCGCCTCACGGGCGCCATCCGGGCCGTGCAGCGTCTTGATGTGATAGGCCCCCTGGTTCTCGAGCCAGATGGCGAATTGCGGGGGGTCGGAGCGATCGAAGCCCTTGCCCGCCTTCACGCTCAGCTTCATCCGGTAGTGGTCGGCCGGTTGGTACTGATAGGTCATCTTGTCCTCGCTCATCTCGAAGCGATCACGGGACGGGCCGAGGTTGTTGCTGAGGCCGAGCACTTTCTTCACCGGCGCGGGCTGAAAGTAGAAGAGCCCGGTGAGGAGCGCCGTGACGATCAGCGCGACCCAGAGCGCCCGTCCATGGGCGTAGCCCTTGAGGGGGCGCAGGTTGTTGAGGATGTGCAGCGCGACGATCGCGATGAACAGGAACCCCATCAATGCGTGCAGGCCGACGATCGCGATCGAAAACGGCAGGATGAAGGCCAGCAACCCGCTGACCGCGAGCACCAGGAAGGTGATCGAGATGAACAGCGACGTCGACCGCCGTCGGAGACTGCCGAGCTGTGGCTTCCGCATCAGGCGCGACCGGGGATGATGGCTCCGTGTTCCGAGAGCAGACCGTGGATGTCGGAAAGCGGAACCGCGAGCGGGGTGGTGTTGGCCCGCGCGGCGAGGACGGCCGTCGCCGCCGCCGCCTGCCCCATGGCCATGCAGGGTGCCTGCACACGCAGGCCGGAGTTGGCGAGCCGGTCACTGGAGACCGACCGGCCGGCAACCATCAGGTTGCGGCTGCCCTTCGGGATCAGGGCGCGGAGTGGAATCGTCGGCACGATCCCGGGCTTGAGGGGCTTGGGTTTCACCCCCGTTCTGGTGTGGAGATCGACCGGGTAGAAGGCATGGCACACCGCATCATCGAAGACCCGCCCGCCGGTGTAGTCGTTCACGGTGATCATCGTTTCGCCGACGATGCGGTAGCTCTCGCGGAAGCCGGGCTCGGGCTGCAGGTGCATGAGTCGCTTCTCACCCTTGGCGTCGCGGAGTTTCTTCAACACGAGCTTGCGACCGGCAAGCTTGGCCTCGGTGACGGTGCGGGAATTGGTGGAATCGGCACCGTGCACGTAGATCTGGTGCAGTTGTTTGCGGCCGACTTCGTGGGTGCCGCCGAGTTGGAAGAGGTAGGATCCGGGCTGGATTTCGTCTTCCCGCATCCGTTCGAAACCTAGCAGGCCGACGACTTCGGCACCGCCGGTGCAATCGATGATCTGCTTGCAGCGGACGAGACGGTTGGTTCCGAAGCCGGCGCAATTGAGCTCCCAACCGGCCTGGGTGGCGGTGGCTTCCCGGATGAACTCGTGGTAGGCGATCTCCACGCCGGCATCGACGCATTTCTCCTCGGCCAGAATCGAGTAGACGAACTGGTTGACCGTGACCTGGTTTTGCCAGTGCCGTGAGGGCACCTTGGCGAATTCGGGGAGGCTGCCGCCGTCGAGTTCGACAGATTCCCTGACCAGTTCCCAGCCGATGCCGGCGATGATCTGCTTGCCCCAGGCGTCGAAGAGGCCGGGATAACAAACCCCGCCGACGGTGGTCATGCCACCGAGCTGACCGCTGCGTTCCAGCAGCAGCGTCCGGGCTCCGGCACGCCCCGCCTGGATGGCGGCGATGGTGCCGGCGGTGCCGCCACCCACGACCACGACATCGACGTCAGTGGTCAGGTCGTGGGCGAGTTCTTCGGGTTCCGTGCCGACCGTGATGCCGTCGCGCCCGAGAACGACATGGCTGGTGCTGGCGATCGCGAGGCCGGCGGGCGCGAGCAGTGATTGCTGCAGGAACCTCCGCCGGCCGGGGATCTCGTCGTTGGTCATTGGCAAGGAGTATCGTGAATTCTGGACGGGTTTTACAGCAGAACGTCGTGAAGCACGTGGCCGTGGACGTCGGTGAGGCGCATGTCGCGGCCGCCGAAGCGGAAGGTGCTCCGGGTGTGCTCGATGCCGAGCAGGTGGAGCATCGTGGCGTGGATGTCGTGCATCTCGATGCGGTTGTGCACCGCCTTGTAGCCCCACTCGTCGGTCTCGCCGTAGCTCACGCCGCCCTTCACCCCGCCGCCGGCCATCCACATGGTGAAGCCGAAGGGGTTGTGGTCGCGACCGTTGCCGCCCTGGGCGAAGGGGGTGCGGCCGAACTCGCCGGCCCAGACGACGAGTGTGTCCTCGAGCAGGCCGCGCTTCTCGAGATCCTCGAGCAGGCCGGCGATCGGCTGGTCGACCGCGGCGCAGT
Organism: uncultured Verrucomicrobiae bacterium; assembly: GCA_937957985.1. Lineage (GTDB taxonomy): Bacteria > Verrucomicrobiota > Verrucomicrobiia > Verrucomicrobiales > Akkermansiaceae > Haloferula. Next base: position 5,952 of record CALGOH010000258.1, on the reverse strand, counting down.
TCTTCTCGTGACCGTCCTTGAGGTTGTTGTGCTGGTCCCAGCGGTCGCCCGCGCCATCCGGGCAGGTGAGTTCGATGAAGCGCACGCCGCGCTCCACCAGTCGCCGGGCGACCAGGCACTGGCGGGCGAAGGTTTGCGTTCCCTTCCACTTCGCGTCGAAGCCGTAGAGCTTTTTCGTGGCCTCGGATTCATCCTCGAAATCCATCAGGTCCGGCACCGCCGTCTGCATGCGGTAGGCGGTCTCGTAGTTGCGGATCGCCGACTCGATCGCCTCCGAACCGCCGAAGGATCCGAGCCCCTGTTGGTCGAGGGCGCGCAGAGCGTCGAGCTTCTGACGCTGAAGGGCGTCCGACTTCTCCGCGGGCCGGATGTTGGCCACGGCTTCTCCGCCGGTCTTGAAGACCGAACCCTGGAAGCTGGCCGGCAGGAAGCCGGAGTTGAAATTGTCGAGTCCGCCGGGTGGAATCAGTCCGCCGTTGAGCACGACGAAGCCGGGCAGGTTCTGGTTCAGGCTGCCGAGGCCGTAGCCGACCCAGGCGCCCATGCTCGGCCGCCCCTGGATACCGGAGCCGGTGTGCAGGAAGTAGTTCGCCGAGGTGTGCTCGGAAAACTTCGAGGTGCACGACTTGAGCATGGCGAGCTTGTCGGCGTGCTTCGCGACATGCGGGAAAAGGTCGCTGACCCAGTGGCCGCTTTCGCCGTACTGGCGGAACTTCCACGGCGAGGCCATCACCTTGCCGACCGAGTCGAACTGCGTCGGCTCGAGCTTGCCGATCGCCTTGCGTGGATCCTCGCCATGGTGCTTCTCGAGCAGCGGCTTGTAGTCGAAGGTATCGACCTGCGACGGGCCGCCGTCCATGTAGAGGAAGATGATGCTGCGCGTCCGCGGACGGTAATGCGGCGGCTTCGGTTGCAGCGGGTCGCTGCCGGCGAAGGCGCGGTCGCCGAGCAGCGCGGCCAGCGCGACCGCGCCGAAGCCGTGGGCACCGGTCTGCAGCGCCTCGCGGCGGGTCATCGGGTGGGGACGGAAGTTTCGACAGTGCATCGGATCAGCGGAGGAAGATGAATTCCTTCTTGTTGAAGAGCAGGTGGCAGAGGTCGGTCCAGACCCTGGCGTCGTCGGGACCGGCGCCGTGGAGTTCGGCCTGCTCGGCGAGGAAACCTTCGATCATGGCGCGTTCTTCCTTTTCGGGCAGGCGTCCGAAGGCTTCGAGATACGCCCGCTCGAGGCGCTTGGAAGGATCGGGTTCAGCGGCGAGTTGCATCGCCCACAGGCCGGCCTGCCCGATGACGAAGGGGTCGTTCATGAGCACCAGCGACTGGGCCGGCACATTCGACAGGGAACGCCGGCCCATGGTGCTGAAGGGGGTCGGAAAATCGAAGGCAAGGTGGAAGGGCGGCAGGAAATTGCGGCGCACGGCGGTGTAGACGCTGCGACGGCCGGCGCCATCGACCGGGCCCGAACCCGGCTTGCCTCGTCCTTGCATGAAGGCGGTGAGGTGAACCGGCACCGGGGGGCCGCCGAGCTTCGGGTCAAGCCGGCCGGACACCGCGAGGATGCCGTCGCGGATGGCCTCGGAAGTGAGTCGCCGCACGCGGAAGGCGTGCAGCAACTCATTGGTCGGATCCGCCCGGGCGATCCTGTCGTCGGTCATGTCCGGATGCGGCAGGCAGGACATGCGGTAGGTGCGGGACAGGACGATGGCGCGGATCAGCTTCTTGTTTGACCAGCCGTCCGCCACGAAGCGACCCGCGAGCCAGTCGAGCAGTTCGGGGTGGGACGGTTCCTCGCCCATCACGCCGAAGTCATCGACGGTGGCGACCAGTCCGCGTCCGGTGAGATGATGCCAGATCCGGTTGACCTGCACCCGGGCTGTGAGCGGGTTGTCGGGAGAAGCGACCTGCTCGGCCAACTGTCGGCGCCCGCTCGCGGTCTTCGGAGCGGGTCGGTCCTCGCCACCGAGGGCGGTGAGAAAACGTCGGGGCAGTTCCTCGCCGAGGTTCTGGTGGCCGCCGCGGATGTGAAGCCGGTCGTTCTCGGGCGTTCCTTCGGCCATCGCCAGGACGTAGTCCGGAGTGGGCATCGCCTTCCAGATCGAGCGGGCCTCTTCGAAGATCGGGGCCAGAGCGGCCGGGTCATCGAGAACGACCGTCGGACGTTCGTCGTTGCCGCGCTGATAGGCCACCTCGTCGAGCGCGAGGTAGCCGTCTCCTTCATCGACGAACTCCAGATAAACCCGGTGTCCGACATATTTCCTCAGGTCGCCGCCGAACTTCTTCCACTGCCATTTCCCTCCGGTGTCGATGCCCTTGCCCTCGAGTTCGATGCCCTTGAAGAGCAGCGGGTTGAACCCATCCATGAAGTAGCCGTCGATCACGACGCGCGCCGCGACCTTGCCGGTGGCGGCGAGACGGAGGTGCAGTTCGGGCTCTTCAAGGGTGAAGGTGGGCGAGCGGAGCGCACCATGCAGGGACTTGCCGTAGAGGCCGCCATGCCAGACGCCGGCAGGAACGGTTTCGGCCGCTTCGGGAAGCAACGCCACCTCGAGCGGGTCGGCGCCCGAAGGGTTCTCGGGGAAGGCCTCGCCGCTCCGATGCCAGCCTTGGGGAGTCCCCTTGTCGAAACTCCACAACACCGCGGGCCGGTCGCCGGGCGAAGGAGGCTCGGCGTTCTTGCCCGCCCGTTCGGTCGCCCGTCGCTGCAGATCCCGGAGGCGCGTGGCCGCGGAGGCGATGCGTCCGCCCGGGTCACGCGGCGCGAGCTGCCGTCGCGAACTCTGGAGGAAACCGCTCAGCGAATAGTAGTCCTCATCCGAGATCGCGTCGAACTTGTGGTCGTGGCAACGGGCGCAGGAGACCGTGAGGCCGAGGAAGGACTTCGAAAAAACGTCGATCTGGTTGTCAATGCGCACCGCTTCGTCGCCGCGGACGTCGGTGGGGGCATGAGTCGCCTCGCCGAGCCACCAGAATCCGGTCGCCGCCACCGATGCATCGAGCCCGTTGTCGACTCTGGGCTCCTCGAGCAGGTCGCCCGCGATCGCCTCGCGGATCATTTGGTCATGGGGAACGTCGTCGTTGAAGGCCTCGACGACATGGTCGCGGTATTTCCAGGCGTGGGGGATGTCGTAATCGAACTCGTGGCCGTAGCTCTCGGCGTAGCGGGCGAGGTCGAGCCAGTGACGGCCCCATTTCACGCCGTAGTCCGGCGACGCGAGGTAGCGATCGACCACCTTGGCGTGGGCTTCCGGCGACGTATCGGCGACGAAGGCTTCGACTTCCTCGGCTTTCGGTGGGACGCCGCGCAGATCGAAACTCACCCGGCGGATCCAGGTCCGCCGGTCGGCGTCAGCGGCGGGCTTGAGCGCCTTCGCCTCCAGCTTTGCGAGGATGAAGCGGTCGATGGTGCCGAGAGGCCATTCCTCATCCTGCACCGCCGGAGGTGCGACGTCTTCGACCGGATGCCAGCACCAGTGTGCCGCGTGGCGGGCCTCGAGGTCGAAGGACTCGCGGTTTCCGCCTGCTTCCGGCGCGGGCTCGTCCGGCCACGGCGCTCCCAGCGCCACCCACTTTTCCAGATCCTCGACCTGACGGTTGCTCAGCCGGGTCTTCGGCGGCATCTGGAGGTTCACGTTGGTGTAGCGCACCGTCTCGATGAGCAGGCTCTCATCGGGATTGCCGGGCACGATCGAGGGTCCGCTGTCGCCGCCGCGGAGGATGGACTCGCGCGAGTCGAGCAGCAGGTCCGCCTTGAGTTTCTCGGCATCCACGCTGTGGCATTCGTAGCAGTGGGCCGCCAGCACCGGGCGGATGCGCTTTTCGAAGAATTCCAGGTTCTCCGCCGGAGACTGCGCGCTGCTGCTTCCGATCGTCAGAAACGAGACCGGGGCGAGCGCGATGGTGATCGGACGAAACATCGGGAGCCTGGGATGAAAATCTGGCGAACGGATACGCTCGACAGCCTGCAGCTTATCATGCCGGGAATTCCGTGCCCCGCCAGTCATCTCCATGGGTCCGCCGATCAGGCGGATCGCCGTGCCCGCGGGGCGCAGGGCGTGCCGGGGACAGGACTCGAACCTGCACACCTTGCGGCGCCTGATCCTAAGTCAGGTGCGTCTACCAATTCCGCCACCCCGGCATCGGGGGCCCTTGTGCCAGTTGCAGGGCCGTCTGGCCAGTCCCGCTTCGCTTGGTTCACGGACTCGGGGAAGATGGTGGCAGTCGCTTGGTTCACCCTGTTGTATTCGTGGTTGTTGGCTCTCATCGGTATTGGTTCATTTTCAGGGTCGGCCGACGACGCAGGCCGAGGCATCGCGACGCGGCTCTTTTCATGGGAATCCTCACGGAACCTTCTCTGGAATAACCGGGGTGGGGCGCTGCTCGTTGATCGCCTGAAATGGATGGAATTGGAGAATAAATGGATGGAATTGAATGTAAATGGAGGGAGGATGGCCGCGATCCGAGGCTTCCGCCCCGCTTCCAGCCCTCCAACGAGATCCTCCGCCTGATCGCGTCGATCGACGAATTCAAAGGGGAGTGGCGGGTCGTTGAGAAGATCCAGCCCAAGCGGCTGACCTCGCTGCGCCGGGTGGCGACCATCGAGAGCATTGGATCCTCCACCCGGATCGAAGGGGCGAAGCTCAGCGACCGCGAGGTCGAAGCCCTGCTCGGGAACCTTCAATCCGAATCGTTCCGTTCCCGCGACGAGGAGGAGGTCGCCGGATACGCCTACGTCATGGAAACCATCCAGGCCTCGTGGGCGGACATGCCGCTGACGCAGGGTATCGCCCTTCAGCTCCATCGGGACCTGCTTCGGTACGGCAGCAAGGACGAGAGGCATCGTGGCGGTTGGAAGACCCTGCCGAACCACGTCGCGGCCGTCGGCCCGGATGGCGAGCAGATCGGCATCGTCTTCGAGACCGCCTCCCCATTCGACACTCCGCAGCGGATGCAGGAATTGTTCGAGTGGCTCGCCGGGGAAGAACGGGAGCCGGTCCTTCACCCGCTCCTGCGCATTGCCGTCTTCAATGTGGTGTTTCTCGCCGTTCACCCCTTCCGGGATGGAAACGGAAGGCTTTCCCGTGTCCTCAACAACCTGCTGCTGCTTCGGAGCGGCTACAGCTTCGTGACGTGCAGCTCGCTGGAGAGCGTGATCGAGCACGACAAGGAGGCCTGTTACCTCGCGCTGCGCCGGACCCAGACGAGCCTCGGCAGCGATCACGCCGACTGGGAGCCGTGCATCCTGTTTTTCCTCCGCTCGATGCGCACCCAGGTGGATCGGTTGCGGGAGAAGCTCGGTTCGCGCATTGGGGAATCAACCGCCCTTTCGCCGCTGGCCGAACGACTTGCCAACCTGCTTCGGGAACGTGGCACTTTGTCGGTGGCCGAGGCTGTGGAGGCCACCGGAGCAAATCGCCACACGCTGAAGGGCAAGCTTGGGGAATTGGTCGGGGCCGGCGTGGCGGAGCTTCATGGCAAGGGTAGGGGTGCGCATTACCGGCCGACCCGTTGACCTTTCCCCGCCTCCGCTTCGCTTCCGGCGCGGCACCAGCCTCCGCCCGGGCCTCTTCGAAGCCCGCGGGGACGGGGCTAATCGAAATGCCGCCGGGCGAACTCGCGTCCGGATCCGGATTTCAGGTATCGTTCGAAGCGCTGGGCGACATCCTTCGACTGGAAGGCGAAGTAGCTCTTGATCACCCACGGACGGTACTTGGCGGTGTGAGGGCATTGGCCGGCATTGTGCTCGGCCAGCCGTAACTTGAGATTTCCGGTGGTGCCGATGTAGTGACGGTCGGGTTCGCGGTCACTTTGGAGAACGTAGGTGTAGTGCATCCTTCCTCTGCGGTGCCACTCGTTCAGGCTGGCTTGCCGAGCCGTAGTCCCGGGGTGCTTCGTGCCGACCCGCCTCCGCTTCGCTTCCGGCGCGGCACCAGCCTCCGCCCGGGCCTCTTCGAA
>CALGOH010000257.1 GCA_937957985.1 uncultured Verrucomicrobiae bacterium | reverse complement strand
AACTCGCGGTAGAGCCGGGGCCGCTTGTCATGCAGCAGACCCATCGCCGCACTGCGCCAGATCTCTCCGATGCCGCCCCCGGTGTGGCCGTGCAGCATGAACGAAGTGCTCGGGAAGCTGAACAGGGCGCTGACATCGCGGGCCCTGGCATAGACGGAGTCCTCGCCTGCGGAAGTCAGCGATGCGGCCGCCGCCATGGTGAAGGCGAACGCGCCGTTCTTGCCGTTGTCGGTGTAGCTTCCCTCCGGCTTGTTGTTGCCGTAGGAGATGTTGCCGCGACCGGCCCAGCGGTAGAAGTGGCGGATGACGCGCAGCAGGGATTCGTCGGGCATCTCCGCACCGCATTCCTTGGCCAGGATGAGCATGGTGGCGGCGTGCACCCCGCCCGCGTTCAGGTGACCGCCACCTCCGCCGTAGTCGAGGTTGGCGATCGGCGCCCGGTTGCCCCAGCCGCCGTGGTTCTCGGCCTCGACGATGGCGTCGGCCACCGCCTGGATCGCCGGCAGCACCTCCCTGTCGCCGGTGCGCAGGTAGTACTCGCAAAGCGCGAGATTGCCGAGTCCGGCATTCCAGGTGTGAAAGCCGCCGACCTCCTTCGGCCGCGCACGGGCCCACTCGCGAACATACTCCAGGTCACCCCCATCGCCGGTGGAAAGCAGGAACAACATGCCCAGGCTGCCGAAGCCCTGGTCCCCGCCTCCCTTGATGTAATCGGCCAGGTTGCGGACGATCCTGTCCGACTTCGGACAGTCGAGCGGCCAGGTGTCGCTGTAGGCGCCAAGTACCGGGACCTCCACCAGCACCTCGCGCGGTTCGGCGTCCGGTTTGTCCGAAACAAGCAGTTTCATCCTGCCATCGGCCGCCTCCGCCTTGGTGATCATGGTGCCGAGCTGGATGCGGGGGTCGATGTCGGCCAGCTTCTCGCCATTGATCGAGTGGATGATCATCGCCGGCTTGAGTCCCGCCTTCTCGGCCGGGGAACCCGGCTCGACCTGCTTGATGCGCATCACGAACGCGGGCTGCATCAGGTCGATGCTCAGGCCGACCGGACCGAAGCGCTCGACATGACTGATGGGCGCGTTCTCATCCGGTCGCTTGGAGAACAGGGCATCGGGATTCTCGTAGTAGCCCTCCCGGGCAAGGGATGTTCCCGCGATCAGGGCAAGGGCGGTAGTGAGCAGTTTCATGGTGTTTTTCGGTTTTCGGGATGGGGCGGAGTTCACTTGGAAAAGCTTGAAGCGGTCAGCTTCAGCGGCTGGTCCCTGCCGACCTGGAAATCCCTGAACTCGCCGTTGAGGAGCACACGGCAGCGACCATCCGCACTGGACACGTTGCGCAGCGTCGCCTCGGACAGCTCCCCGTCCTGCCATCGCATGTCCAGCTCGAAGCCCCCGCGCAACCTCATGCCCTTGACCTCGCCGTCGGGCCACGCCTCGGGGAGCGCCGGCAGCAGGTGGAGATAGCCCATGTGGGACTGGGCCAGCATCTCGTTGACGGCGGCGGCGAAGCCGAAATTGCAGTCGATCTGGAACGGCGGGTGGGTGGTCCACAGGTTGCCATGGGTCTTGGTCTGCAAAACATCGGCGATCAGTTCGTAGGCTCGCTCCGGATCGAGCAGGCGCGCAAACACACAAGCCTTGAACACCTTGCTCCAGCCGGTGCGACCGTTGCCACGGGCGGTCACGCTCACCTCGGCCGCCTTGGCAAAGTCGGGGGTGGTCGTCGGGTGGATCTGACGCCCGGGATAGACGGCGAGCATGTGGCTGACGTGGCGATGCTGGCTCTTGGGATCATCGACGTCCTCCATCCATTCCTGGAGCTGTCCCCATCGACCGATCCGCGGACCGAGGAGCTTCGCCTTCTTCGCCCGCAGTTGCTCGCGGAAAACCTCGTCCACGCCCAGCGCCTCGCTTGCCTCGATGGTGTTGGTGAAAAGGTCCCAGCACAACTGCTGGTCATAGGACACGCCGTCGAGATGAGTGCGGTGCCCCTCGACAATGGCCACCTTGCCGTCCTCCCCCACCTTCGGACCGTGCTCGGGCGAGGTGCCGTCGGGAACGACCAGGGTGCCATCGGGCAGCTCCTTGAGATGGTCAAACCAGAACTCGCAGATCTCCTTCATCACCGGGTAGGCGTAGCGCTCGAGGTAATCCCGATCGCGGGTGAAGGCGTAATGATCCCAGAGGTTCTGGCTGATCCACGCCGAGTCGCCCTTCTGGAAGTGGTAGGTGGAGCCGCCGAACACGCCGTTCTCGGAGCGCATCAGCCATCCGCGTTCGATGCCGAGCACCTTGCGGGTTTCCTCCTTTCGGACCTCGCGGATCGAATCGATCCACTCGGCGAGGGGCTGGAAACACTCGGAGAGGTTGGCCTGATCGACGAACCAGTAGTTCATCTGCAGGTTGATGTCGGTGTGGTAGTCGCAGAGCCAGGCCGGCCGCAGGTGAAACAGCCACAGCCCCTGGAGGTTCGCGGGGAGCGCACCGTGGCCGGGCCGCGAACAACTGATCATCAGGTAGCGGGCGTAGCGGTAAAGCAGGGTCTCCAGGCCGGGGTCACCGCCGGGCTGGTAGCTGGCGACCCGCTCCTCGGTCTTCAACTTCTCCTTCGCCGGGTCCGCCTTTCCGAGGGTGATGTCGAAACGCTCGTAGAGGCTCCGGTAGTCCTTCACGTGCGATTCCAGCAACTCATCAAACCCCTTGCCGGCGGCCTGCTCCAGTTGTGCGGAGACGCGCTCATGCGGATGCGGACCCACCCAGCCCTTGCTGCGGTCGTTGAGATAGTTCGTGTCCGCCGCCAGCAGCAGCGTGACGCTGTCGCATTTCTCGAAGCGGATGCGGTCGCCCTCGACGGCCACCAAACCACCGTCGTGCAGCGCTCGGACCCGGGCCTCGTAGGCGAGGTTGATGATCTCGTCGCTCGCATACTCCCTGCCCCGCAGGCCCTTCTTCAACAACACGGGCCACCAGAAGAGGTCCTTGCTTTCGCCGTTGAGGATCAGCGTGTTCCCTTCCGCCTCGGTGACAATCGCGTCCATCGCCTCCTTGGAATGTCCTTGGCTGGCGGCGATCTCACTGCGGTGCATGCTGTCCATCCAGACGGATCCCGTGAGGGCCCCGGGCTTGCTTGCGGTCAGGCGGATGACCAGAACCTGGTCCGGATGGCTGGCGAAATACTCACGCGTGAAGGTGACCCCACCGGATTCGTAATTCACGGTCTGCACCGCGCGACGAATGTCCAGCTCACGGCGATAGCCCCGCCATGCCTCGTGTCCGGGCAGCTTGATGTAGAGGTCTCCAAAGGGCTGGTAGCCGCCGGTGTGATCCTCGTTACCGACCCACAGCGAATCCTCGTTGAACTGGACGCGCTCCAACTCCGGCACCCCGAACACGGTCCCGCCCAGACGACCATTGCCGATGGGAAACACCCCCTCCGACCAGATCTTGTCCGCGGTTCTAAGGTTGGCTTGCTGGCTTTCCGTTAGTCGCACCGGCCGGTCCGACCACAACAGGTGACCCGCAGACTCGACGGCGGAGACGGGCAAGGCCAGGCTTCCTGTTGCCGCCCACATCAGGAGCGCGAATCGTGGAGGTCTCCAAGTTTGCTTCATCGTTTCGTTTGCGGGCAGGCAGGCACTACGACTGCGGGCGATCCTACTTTCCATCCTGTGCGAGCAGACCAAGCATCGCCTTGCCCATTGCCTCACCGATCTGCAGATAAGACCCCGCGTGACCCCTGTAGCGGTCGCGACCACCGGGGCATTCCTTGGGATCGAAGCTCATCGGCCGGGTGTCGATGCTGGTGACCGTGTCCTTGAACTCGGGATACCTGGCAGCGTCACCCACCGCCATCTGCGCGTCGAACACTTGCTGTTGCGTGGGCGTCATCTTGTCCGCACCGGCCAGCCCACCGACCACGAATGGCAGCCCGGGTGATCTGAACTCCTTGCGGATGTCGCGGATGAAATTGGCGAGGTTCTCCTCGTAGGCTTCCGCCTTCGAGGGCCACATGCCGTCCTGGATCCCCTGGAACCAGATCACCCCCGCAAGTTCCGAACCCCGGGAAGCCGCCTCGGGAAAGATCCGGGGGAGTTCCTCACCGAGACCCTTGTGAATGGCATCCACCAATTCGAGATACTCCTGCCCGTTCATGAGGTAGCTCTCGAGATCGAGCCACTGATCCATGCGCGCCACGCCATTGAACGAGCACTCGCCGTTGCCAGGGTTCTTGAAGACCGCCGCCTTGCCGTCGAGGTCCTTGATGACCTGACCCTGGTAGCTGCCGGTGATCGAATCGCCGACCAGGAGCACGCGCGGCAGCGGCTTGGTGCTCTTCTCGCGCTTGGCCAGAGCTTCCAGAATCGTTTCCGTCACCTTGGGCGCAAGCGTGCCCACGCTGTGCACATCGTTGGTCTTGGGATACCCCATGCTGCGCGAGTACGCGTTGAGGTCGTTGATGATCACGCCATTCTCCTCCATCACCTTGGCGGCCACCCGGTTGTAGGCATCCTCGTCCCCGCTGGGCTTCTCGGGCGTGCCGTCCCAAACCGGAGTCACGTTGCCCCAGATCAGCGTGGCGCCGGTCTGCTTGAGCTTCGCCACGATCTTGCGGAGGTTCTTCTCGTAGTCCTCCACCGTGGTCGTGGGGTGCTTTGTGTAGCGCGATCCCTTTTCGCGGTAGCTTGCGTCCCATACGCCGAAGTTGAAGTGGATGACATCCCAGCTTCCGCCCAGGTCCCCTCCGCTTGAGGGCGGTCGGTAGTCATGACTGAGACTGCGCGATCCCCGGAAAAACCAGGTGTCGTGCCAGTTGGCGAAGCGCAGGATCATCACCGGCTCCTCAATCGCTTCGCCAGGCATATGGCCCAGCATCAGACGGCCGCCGGTGCGCGGGCCCCTCTGTTCGTGCTTCACCTCGGTCACGACCGGCAGGGGCCGGGCGGGCGCCTCGGTGTTGTTGAGCAGCGGGTGCGCATCGTAGAGCACCACGTCCTCACGACTGACCCAGTGCCCGTCCTTGCCCTTGAGGAAGGCGTAGTCGGGATGGGCTTCGATGAACTTCTCCAAAGTGCCCGGCTTGTCAGGCGCGCTGATCACCCCCTCCTCCAGCACACATTCGTCACCGACCAGCACGAAGACCTTGATGGGCTTGGCGGCCGTCGCAGTGATTGCCAGGCCGATCAGGAATGCGGGAATGGATTTCATGATCATGGATGGGCTTCGGGGGTGTCAGAAGGAGACGACTGCGATTCCACCTGGCTGACCGGTGATGCCGACGGATACGCCATGCTCAAAGCGACTCTTTACTCATACTGCGATACTATCGTCTCATGAAGCTTGGGCCCCGGTTTGATGTCCCCACCCCGCCAGCGGCCCTCAATCAAGCACCGTGCGCTCCACGGCCGTGACCCGGACTACGACAATGGACTTTCCGCCCTTGATTTCCCGGTAGGCCAGAGCCTTGAGCTTCACCGCGGCCCCATCGTAGGGCCCGAGTTGGGGGACCTTGTCCTCGGTCCAACCGTAACCGGCGTGAACACCGGGCTGACGGAAATCGAGTGTCGGTCCCGAAGCTCGTTCAAGCTGATACATGTGGGTCGGCCTGCCCTGATCATCGGCCATCCGGCGAAGCGTTCCCTCGAAGGTCATTTCCTCCATCTGCGGAAAATCCACCGACACCTCCTCCCACCAGGCATCGTAGGATCGGGACATCCGCTTGACGACGTCGGGATGCCCGGCCGCGATGTCATGATTCTGCGCCGGATCCTTCTGAATGTCGAAAAGCAGCCACTGGCCGACCGGGGTTACCTTGGCGTGGAAGTCCCGCTTCACCGTTGAGTAGCCTCCCCTGGCCACGCCATTCATGATCCGGCGCGAGAACCGGCACTCGCCCCTGCAATGAGGCTCCTCGCAGGGAGCATTGCAGACGAGGTGGTACTGCCTGTAGTGCACACCGCACAGGGCGTGCTTGTGCTGCTTGCCGGTGCCGGTCGGCCAGCGCCCGACATGGGAGAACAGCATGCGCTCCGGCTGCGGCGACTGCCCTCCCTTGAGCATGGGCACCAGACTGAATCCATCGAGCCTTTCACGATGTGACGGCTCCAACTCCACGCCGGCCAACTCCGCCAGCGTGGGAAGCACATCGACATGCCCGGCGAGATCGGTCACCGCGCGCGGATCGAAGGCATCGGGCCATGACCAGAAGGAGATCGCCTTGGTCCGGCCGTGCCAGGCCTTGCCTTTGTGACCTCGGAAGCCGGCATTGCAGACATCGTCCCCGAAGGTTCCGCCGTTGTCGTTCATGTGGACCACCAGCGTGTTCTTTTCGAGCCCGGACCTCTTCAGGAACTCCATCAACCTGCCGAGGTTGTCGTCGATGTTGGCCACCATCCCCATGAAGGTGGCCTGCTCGTCGGTGACCTTGCCCTTGAAACGGTTCACGTATTCCTCGGGAGCGACCAACGGGGAATGGGGCGAGTAGGTCGCCAGATAGCAGAAGAAGGGTTCATCCTTGTGGGACTCGACGAAGCGGATCGCCTCCCGAAAGAGGATGTCGGTGCGGAATCCCTGATGAGGTTCCTCCTTCCCGTTGCGCACCATGGTCGGATCGAAGTGCGGTCTCTGGGAGTCGCCCTTGGTGGTCATCGCGACATCGAATCCACGATTCTCCGGACGATGGGCCTCGTCGTTGCCCAGATGCCACTTGCCGAACATGCCGGTGGCATAGCCACCGCGCTTGAGGACATCGGCCAGGGTCACCGCGTCCAGGCTCATGCTGTCGCGTCCGAGGATGGTGTGGGTGACCCCCGACTTGAACTCGTGCATGCCGGTCATCAGGGCACAGCGGGTCGGCGAGCAGGACGGCGAAACCACGAAGTTCTCGAAGCGCACGCTGCGCTCCGCCAGGTCATCCATGTGCGGCGTCCGGAGCACGGGATTCCCGTGGCGCGACAGGTCCCCGTAACCCTGGTCATCGGTCAGGATGAAGACGATGTTCGGCTTGTCAGTCTGGCCGTTCCTCTCGGCGAAGGCGGAATCGACCAGCAGGATAAAGAGCGGAAACAGGAGGCATCTCATTGGGAGGGTTGGTCTTCTTTCCATCGGGTGGATCGGGAACAAGGAGGTGGCCATGTGTCAGAAATCGCGCCAGCCATGGCGATCTCCGAGTTCGAGGCAGGCTTGCAAGGCCCGCATGCCACCGGAAGGAGTGGGGTCGCGAAGAGACATCGCCGCCGCGCAGGCGGCGTGGCGAAGGCACTCCTTTGCTTCGCGGCCCTCGTGCACGCCCAGCAGGTAGCCCGAGGCGAAGGCATCACCCGCACCCGTCGCCCCGGCAACTTCGGTTGCGGGCAGGTTTACAGCCGGATGCGAGACCACCGTCCCGTCACGCATGGCAACCACCGCCCCGCTCGCCGCGTGGACGATGACCTGCCTGCCCTCGTGCACGGCCTGCGAAGCGAGTTCCAAGGCGGCTTCCTCCATGGCCGCACGCTCGGCGGGCACGTCGCGACCGATCACCTGGCCGATCTCGAGTTCGTTGAGGAAAAGCAGGTCGGCTTGCGCCAGCGCGGAAAACACGACCTGCTTGAAGGCTCCATTGGGCGCACTCACGCAGTCGACGGCGGTCAGCATGCCTGCTTCGCGCGCCCGGCGCAGCACCATGGCTGCGCCGGTGATGCCGTCCTCATCCACCCCATCGAGCAAATCCAGAAGCGTCAGGTATCCAAGCATGAAGATCCGGGCGTTGCTTTTGCTGAAGTCGAAATGCGCCGGCGAGAGCAGGGCGTTCGCTCCACGCTGATGAAAGAAGGTGCGCCGGCCGGTGGAGGCCACTGTCATCGCATCGGTATAGGAGGTGCTCGCTTCCGCAGTCCGGTGCATCTGGCTGACATCGATGTCCGCCGCCCGGCAATCCTCCAGAATCCAATCCCCGTTGCTATCCTCACCCACCAGACCACAGGCTTCGAGAGGCAAGCCGGGCACCATGGCTGCCAGGTTCTTCAGGATGTTGTAGGGCCCGCCGCCATTGCTCATCGTCTCCGAGCGGATCGACGCGAGCGTGTCCTGCTCGGGCCAGGCCTCGATCACCTTGACGTAGTCGGTGATGAAGTTCCCCCCGGCGAGGATGCCCCTGCGATCTTGTGGCTCCGGTGACATGGCGCGAGGTCAGCGATAGCTCATCCTGTTGGAGGTGAGCTGTTGATCCTGCTGCAGGTGACGCAGGGGCGTGATCCCGCTCTGTCTGAGGACGTCGTGGTAGGCCTTGACCGCATCGCTGGGAGAGATCTCGTCATCGACCACGCGACGGAGGAACTCGATGAAGGCCAGTGGATGCTCCGAAAGGTTGATCTTGCGCCCGAACAAGGCCACCCGGGCCCCGTGCCTGCGGGCGTCGTGGATGAGCTGGAAGGCGTCGCGGGTGGTGCCCGCGCTGCCGCCGAGGATGCCGACCACCAGGTTCGGATCGTAGGAAACCAGCTCCTCGAGCGGTCCCGGACCATTGTAGGGGATCTTGAGAAACACCGGCCTGCCCGCCGAGGTCACTCCCGCCAGGGTGCGGATGATGTGGTCGTTGAGAAACGCGGCGACCTTCCGGTCGGGGATGCCGGGATTGACGTTCGGATTGAAGACCTCGAGGAAATGGCGGAAGCCCTTCCGCTCGGCCTCGATCCGGAAGTCGTGGTAGTCGCTCAGGGACTTGTAATCCCAGTCGATGTGGTTGGTGAAGGTGATCGAGTAGAGCCCGAGGTCGGCCCCGGTGAAGGGCCGGTCGTGGTCGTCGGCCAAGCGTCCGTACTTGATGTGGTCGATGGTCGCCGAGCGGAACGAGCGCGAGGGATGCTCGGTCGGATACTTTCCGCCACGCACCGCCCACACGTCCGAGGTGTCGTTCGCCCGGGCGGCCGGTGTGATGTCCGAGTCGCGGAACAGCCCCTCGTGGATGGCCAGTCGCTCCAGGTTGGAAGCGGACAGCAGCACGATATCCACGATGTCCTGGGCGATGACCGCGCGGATCTGCTCCAGGTACTCGGGCAGCGTTTTCCAGCAACCCTCGGCCTCGTTGAAGCCGTGCCGGCAGGAGCCGCCCTGCGGACCGGGCGAGGTGACGCCGAATGCCATGTCGGCGTCCTTGGCATCCGCAATTATGAAGTCGGCGGGCGAGGTCGAGCCTGCCAGCAGATTCGAGAGTTTCCGGTCGAGCCGTTTCATGAACCCAGCGTGACGCCCACCTCAGAGTCCGTCCACCTTCCAACCGTCGCGGTAGGTGCGCTTGAGCAGGCCCTGGGCGGTGTCGTTGCCGGCGATCTCCATTGCCGCGGAATTCCAGTGCAGCGTTTCATCCGGCACGCGGATCGCCACCGTGCCCAGCAGGATCGCCTCGGTCATGGGCGCGGTCTGCAGGAAGTGGGACTCGGTCTTTTCACCTCCCAGGCAGGCCTCGATGAAATGATGGTAGTGGTTGCGCGGCTCGAGCTTCGGATAAGGATGTCCCTTGAACTTGTCGCTCGGATAGAGCCGCGGGGCGGATTGGTGGGGCAACAGAATCGCGCCCTCCGTGCCGATGACCATCGCCGCCTCCTCGGGATACTGCTTCATGTCCGAGATCTCCCGCACCTCCTCCGGCGGAAACATCTCGCCATCGAACCATTCCACCGTCAGCTCGTCGCCTTCCGTCATCCCGCTGCCCGGGAAGGTCCACGTGATGTGGTCGGACTGCGGCCAGGTGTCGTCGCGACGCTCCGGCGACTCCTTCCATGACTTCTGCACCTCGGCAACGACGCGCTTGGGAGCCACAAGCCCGAGACCCTTCCACACCGCGTCGAAGATGTGGCAGCCGATGTCGCCCGACCACCCCGTGCCGAAGTCCTGCCAGGCCCGCCATTTCATGGGATGATAGATGTCGGGCGCAAAGGGACGCTCGGGGGCCGTGCCGAGCCAAAGGTTCCAATCCAAAAAGGCCGGAGCCGGCTCCGGCTTCTCCGGGCGCGGGCCGACGAGTCGATATTGCTCGATGGCATTGGTCCGGTTGGAACAAAGCACCACCCGCTTCACCTTGCCGACGACGCCTTCCTTGAGCAGACGCACCATCATCCGATCGCCGAGACCCGAGGCGTATTGGGTCCCGAGTTGGGTGATCACCCCCGCCTCCCGCGTCGCCTTCGCGACCGCACGGCATTCCGCCACGTCGTGACACAACGGCTTCTGGCAATAGACGTGCTTCCTGGCGGCGAGGGCCGTCATGGTGATCGCCGCGTGCATGTGGTCGGGGACCGCGATGTTGACCGAGTCGATCCGGTCCCCCTCCTTGGCCATCAACTCCCGCCAGTCCGTGTATTTCCGCGCATTCGGCGCCAGCTTGGCCGCCGCTTCCAGGCGCTGCCTGTCGACATCGCAGATGGCCACAATCTCCACCCGGGCGTGATCCACAAACTGCTGCATGTCCCGGGCACCCATGCCCCCCACCCCGATGCAGGCGTGCTGCAGCCTGCCATTGGCCGACTGCCCCCGGGCGGTGGCCAGGGCGGCCAGGCCGAAGGCCGATGTCTGGATGAAGGTGCGGCGTGTGTGGTCGGCTTTCATGAGTTGACGAGCTGCTGGCTCCCGGCGGCAGTCCGAAGGGTCCCACCGCCTTCCGAGGGTCCGACTCCGAGCAGGTGGTTGACCACGAAGCGCTCGAGGCCCTCGTAGTCACGCTCGGCGATGAAACCGGCCTCCTGCTCGCGGTCGAGCGTGCGGACCTTTTCGACCATGGCCAGGAAGAACTCCCTGCTGTTGGAAAGATGGCGGGTGGCATCCGCCGCCCTGGTAGTACGCAGAGCCTTCACATCAAGGCCGACGAACTCGCCCCGGCGTCCATAGCCGGCCTCCTCGAGCACCCGCACCTGGTTGAAGGCGCGGCGCAGGTCCACCGCCCCGAAGGCCTTGTCCTGGTCGAACTTGAGACCGTTCTGGTCGTTGAGGTGAACACTCCACAGCTTGTCATGGGAAAGCGCGTAGGCCATTTCGTCGGAGGGATCCAATCCGGCGAGGATCGCATGCGCGCTCTCGATCAGGCCACCGACACGCGAGGGATCGGAGCAGCGATGGGCGAGCGCCAGAGCGTGGCCGATGGTCGGGATGTAGGTGTGGTCCATCGGCTCGTTCGGCTTGGGCTCGATGGCGATACGGATGTTCGGATCGTATTCGAGCATCTTGTCGATGGCCTCGACGAGGAGATCCATGGCCTTGCGGCAGTTCTTGGCCTCGCGGACGTAGGTGCCCTCGCGCGCCAGCCACAGCACCATCAGGTCGGTCCCCAGGGCGTTCATGATGTCGATGGTGCGGTAACTGCGATCCATCGCGTACTGACGGTCGCCGGCGGAGTTCGAGGTGTAACCACCGTCGATGGTTCTAGGGTGGAACCACAGCCGCGGCGCCACGAATTCGGCGACCAGGCCGTGATCCCCGAGCCGGGTCCTCACCGCCTCGGCCTTTTCGATGACCTGGGCCGGTGACAGGTCGTCCAGACCGGGCACGGCATCGTCGTCGTGGAATTGGACCCCCTCGAAGCCGAGCTTTCGGTAGAGCGGCAGCTTCTCGTCGAAGGGCAGTGGTGCCCGGGTGTCGGGACCGAAGGGATCGGCCCCCTCGCTGATGTTCCAGGGGCCGAAGGAGAAGCGATAGGTCACAGGGTCGGGGGTAGTCATGAGTTCTCAGGCACGCCTTTCCGACGACCATGAAATGCTCTTTTACGCCCGAGCGCGCCCAGCCCACTACGACTTGGTGCTCAATCATGGCGACTATCGTCTCGAAAATGTACTTCGTTCCCGTCTCGTCGTGACCAATCATGCCGTAGATGCCCAAGTCCCGCGAAAACATCCACTTCACCCAAGGGCATGCCTACCGCCTGCTGAGATGGAGCGAGGACATCAGCCAAGTGGACGAGATTCTCGGACCCGGGCAGGCTGTTCATCTGAAGGGACGGGGTGACCAGTGGCACTACCACCCGCAGACGGAACTGACCCTGATCCAGCATGGTGAGGGCACACGCTACATCGCCGACCACATCGAGCTCTTCCAACCCGGCGACCTGGTGCTGATCGGATCCAACGTGCCCCATTACTGGCACGTGCGCGGCCAATCCTCCGGTCTCGCCATCCAATGGCATTTCCCCGAGCAGCACGGCATCTGGGATTTCGTCGAGTCCGACGCCCTGCGCTCCCTGGAGGAGCATGCCCGCAGGGGGCTCCACCTGAGCGGACTTGCGGCAGCCACCGTCCGGAACCTGATGGAGAGCATGCACCTGCATGCCGGCTTGCGACGGCTGACCCATCTCTTCTCCATCCTTTCCGTGTTGATCGATGCGCCCGCGGGTGACGTGCGCCCACTCTCGGCCCGCCCCTTTTCGCTGTCGGGAACGGATGAGAATCAAGAGGCCATTCGACGGGCGGTGAGCTTCATCACTGCCCACTACCGGCAACCGATCCGCCTCGATGCACTGCTCGATCTCACCGGCATGAGCCGCGCCACCTTCGCCCGCCAGTTCCAACTCCACTCCGGGCGCTCCTTCTCGACCTTCCTCAACCAGGTCCGACTCCAGGCCGTCTGCCGCGCCTTGCGCGACACCAAGGCTCCCATTACCAGCATCGCGCTGGAAAACGGCTTCAACCAACTCTCCTTCTTCAATCGCCTGTTCCGCCGCGAGTTCGGCATGAATCCGTCGAGGTATCGGCAGAAGACACCGCCTCCGGAGTCGGGAATGAAGGAGTAGGGTCCTCGCGCTCTCACTTTGGTCTCAAACATCCACACTAAGATCTCAACTGACTCATTGCTCTGGACAGATCCGAGGGATCATGGGCTAGGCTGATCGCTCCCCCCAACCTCCCAAACCAGATCATGAGAACGCTCATCAGCCTGACCTGTCTTGCCATGGCCACCTCGGGTTCGATTACGAACGCCCAATTCGTCGCTTACTTCGACGACTCTTTTGCAGGCGGTGCTGTCACGGGGGGAGGCAGCGGCGTGACCACAGCCGCGACCACTGCCAATGCCAATGTAAGCCACTACATCCGGGACACGGATTTCCTCGGATGGGCGCCTGGCGTCGGCAACCCTGCCCCGGCCATCAATCTCTTCAGTGGCCTGGACACCGGCGCGGAGACCGCATCATTCCATCTGAACCTCACGACGGTGGCGGGAGCGACTTATCAGGTCGCCCTCCAGACCACCGAGTGGGGTTCCAACCTGGGCAACCACAACTACACGGTCAGTGTCTCGGCTTTCGACGGCGCCGACACCACCACCGGCACCGCCTTGGGCACGGACGGGGTCGTCAATGGTGGCTACAACACCGTCAAAAGCCTCGTATTCACCTTCGTCGCGCAATCAACCTCCACCACCCTGTTCTTCGCTGCGACGATCGCCGAGTCGCTGAACCACGACGTCTGGATCGACAACATCGACATCGACGAGGATCTGAGCACCGTCCCCGGTGCCGAGCTGCGGGTGGTCGATTGCCAGTTGTCTCCCACCGGCGGCTCCCTGACGTGGACCTCAGGGCCCGGCAAGACCTACATGATCACCGGATCCCTGGACCTCCTCGGCTTTCCGCACGTGGCCGCGACCGACATCGCCTCTCAAGGCACCACAACGAGCCACACTTTCACGGCGCCCGCAGCCATGACGGGCGCTGCGAAAGCTTTTTACAGGGTGGAGGAGGAATGAAGATCCGGCTCCCTCTCCCGCACGCCGACCATCCCAGCGTCGAAGGAAGGAAGCATACTTTGCTATCAAACGTCCCCACTATGGTCTCATGGAAACACTTCGCCTCGACAGACGTTCGATTCTGAGAGCAAATCTTCTACGATTTTCAATACCCAGCATCATGAGAAACGTCTGTTCCATCACAACTGCGGCTCTTGTCTTCATGGGCGCCTTTTCAGTCGAGCGAGCTGCCGCCGCCACGATCCTTTTCGAAGACGAGTTCGACACAACTGTGGCTCCCTGGACGGTGAATTTTGGTAATGTTGCCTTCAAATCGGGCGACCACGCCAACGCTACAATCAACACCTCCGGTACGGCGGATCATTCAGATCTTCATTTTGATGCGGATGGGAATCCCATTGCCACGGCCAATGTTCACTACGCGGCTTTGAACGCCGGGCAGAATGTTGCAGCCTCGATCAGCACGTCCCTGAGTCTGGTTGCAGGCAACACCTACAGCGTCTATTTCCGGTATGCCGGCGTTCTCAGCGGATCACAGACCATCCGGGGCACTCTCACGCTTGGAGCGGAATCCGCCACCACGGGCACGTTGACCGCGCCCCTCCACGCATGGACATCCAGTAGTTTTTCATTTACCCCGACCACCAGTGGCATCGCCACCCTCACTTTCGATAACGTGACGGTCCCCGCCAACAGCGACGTGCTCCTCGACAGCGTCGTGGTCTCCGTTCCGGAGCCTGGTGCTGTCAGCATCCTGGGGCTTCCCGCGGTTCTGCTCCTGCTGCTCAGACGCCGCACGAACGGCTGACCGG
Source organism: uncultured Verrucomicrobiae bacterium (assembly GCA_937957985.1). Classification (GTDB taxonomy): domain Bacteria; phylum Verrucomicrobiota; class Verrucomicrobiia; order Verrucomicrobiales; family Akkermansiaceae; genus Haloferula. Next base: position 2,454 of record CALGOH010000257.1, on the reverse strand, counting down.
AGTCTGCTCGCCGCTGTGTGACACAGCCGGAGAATCACGGTCAATCTGCCACAACCTAGATGAGGAATCGGGCCGGGATCATGGCTGGTGTCGGCTGGGCGGCCTTGTGGCTTCTTCCGACATGCCCCCTGATGGCCACCGTGTTCTTCGTCTCGCCGGGCGGAGATGACGGCAATCCCGGAACCAGGGAAAGGCCCTTTGCCACCATCACCCACGCCAGAGACGTCGTGGCCCAGGTCAACGGCGCGATGACCGAGGACATCACGGTCTATCTTCGAGGCGGCACTTACGCACTGACCTCTCCCTTGGTCTTCGACGAAGGCGATTCCGGCACGAACGGCCACAAGGTGACCTACAAGGCCTTCCCCGGAGAGACGCCGGTGATCAGCGGCGGCCAGGTGGTCACCGGATGGTCGATTCACGATGCTGGCAAAAACATCTACAAGGCATCCGTGGGAAGCCTCGAGTTCCGCCAGATCTACGTCAACGGCACCCGGGCAGTCCGCGCCCGCTACCCCGACTGGACCAGCGCGGTGACCCTGGCGGGCTATCTGACGGGCGCCTCGATAACCAGCAGCGCGCCTTACAAGCTCAACGTGAACTCAGCCGAACTCACCGGCTGGGAAACGTGGGGCAACCTGAACGAGGTGGAGGTGGTGATGGTGACCCATTGGAAACAAAAGCGCGCGCGCATCGAAAGCATCTCAGGTGGAACCATTGGCTTTCAATCTCCTGAAAGCTCCGCCAGCGTGATGTATCATTACGAGCAACCGGGGACACCCCACTGGTATGAGAACGCCTACGAGTTTCTCGATGCCGTAGGTGAGTTCTACCTCAACACCCAGACCGACACGCTGTTTTACAAGCCCCGCGCAGGGGAAAACATGACAACGGCAGAGGTCATGATCCCAACGGTCCAAACTCTCGTCGATATGCAAGGAAGATCGCCTGCCAAGAAGGTCCAAAACCTTGTCTTCGAGGGCATCACCTTTCAGTACAGCAACTGGACCGAGCCCAACCGGAAGGGCTTCACGACCCGCCAAGCTGCAACCCATTACGGAGCGGTCGCGGCGAACATTGACTACAACTCGATCGTGCCGGGAGCCATTCAGCTTGAGAATGCGGATGGCGTGGAGATCCGTTCATGCACGGTCCGACGTACGGGCGCGCACGGGATCATTGCGGTCAAGGATGTGGTCAATGACTGCTCATTCGTCGGCAACCTGGTGTCCGACACCTCAGCGGGCGGGATCTACCTGCTGCTCAATGACGCCAATTCCACGGGCAACATGATCACCGACAATACCGTTGAATGGATCGGCATGGATTACTCGAATGCCTGCGGGATTCTGGTCACCCGCACACCGGATTTGTCGATTCTCCACAACGAGGTCCGCGATGTGCGCTACACCGGCATCAGCACTGGATGGCAGTGGAATGATCTGGACACCACCGCCATCAACCAGGAGGTGGCCTACAACCGGATCCACCGGACCATGGGGCTGCATGACGACGGCGGAGGCATCTACACGCTCGGCAAGATCCCCGGGATGGAAATCCACGACAACTACATCCACAGCATCACGCGCTCTCCCTACGCCGGAAACTATGGAATCTGCGGGATCTACCTGGACAACGGAAGCTCCTTCAAGCACGTCCATCACAACGTCATCGACGGCGTGGAGGCCGCATTCTTCGCGGGAAATCCGCCGAATCACGACAACCTGTTCGAGTGGAACCATTACACCGGCACGTTTGCCAACTCCATGGATCCGGCGAACACGGTCCAGAACAACACCCAGGTGACCGGATCCAATTGGTCGGCGGCGGCGCTGGCGATCATGGACGCCGCCGGCCCGCGCGTATCGCCCGGCCCCGCCCTCGTGTTCGTTGACTACTTCGCCGACACCTTTGCCGGAGCAAGCGGTGGCGCTGCCGCTCCCAACAGCCTGAACACACCCGCAACGACGGCGAACACCAATGTGAGCGCCTACGTGATGGACGCGGACAGCATGTCGGTTGCGGCGGGTGTCGGCGCTCCCGGTCCGGCATTGAATCTCTTCAGCGGGGCGGACACTGGCGCGGAGACGGCTTCGTTCCACCTGAACCTGACCACCGTGCCCGGTGTCACCTACCGGGTCGCCCTCCAGACGGCGATCTGGGGCAGCAGCTCCGGCAATCATGGCTACTCGATGACCGCCTCGGCCTTCGACGGTTCAGACACAACCGTCGGCAGCGCCTTGGGATCGGACAAGATCATCAATGGCGGTTACAACGTCGCCAGCAATATCGGCTTCACCTTCGAGGCCCAGTCCACCTCGACCACGATCTTCTTCGACGGCGAAAAGCACGCCACCAATCAGCCCGGCCTCAGCTACAGCGCCGCCACCTACGGCGCGGAGACCGCCGACGCCACCGGCGGTGTGGATCCCGTATGAAGAATTCTGCATGTCG
>CALGOH010000256.1 GCA_937957985.1 uncultured Verrucomicrobiae bacterium | reverse complement strand
CACCCCGACGCCGATGGCTGCTTTGCCTTGATTCCAAATCCGAGGGGGCGACCCTGTCATTAGCTCGCGTTCAAGCGGGGTGTGCGCTTTGCCTTGATTCCAAATCCGAGGGGGCGACCCTGGGTCGCCTCCTCGGAACTCTATTCCAGTGACTTATGGGGATATCGGGACAACGCGAACCGCCTACCAAAGGAGAATCTGTTCGGGAATTTCCTCTGCCCCGACCTCGACGGCGGGCTTCCCGTGAATGATGAAGGCCCGTTCCCACTGCGCCTTGGTGATGTAGAGCACGCGGATCGATCCTTCGGGTGGGACCGCTTGGCGAATCCGCCGCAGGTGGGTTTCCTGACGAGCGAAAGTCACGCAGGGACGGGCATAGACGCTGAACTGGATCATTTGGAACCCGTCGTCGATGAGGAACTTGCGGAAGTCGGTAGCGCGCTTCCGTTCCTCTTTCGTTACGACCGGGAGATCGAAGGCGACCATCAGCCAGCCCATTTTGTAGTGGTTCGGGTCCATGGACGGTAGGTCCCGGATTTCTTCTCTACGAGAGCCTGACGGAAGGAACGGATGACCCCTTCGACGACTCCGCGAACGTCGAGATTCAGCTCGAACCAATCGACGGTTTCCAAAGGAAAGCTTGTGACCCATTGGCGGAACTCATTGGTGACGCCGCGTGCTTCATTTTCGGAATCCTGGCGAATCCACTGCGCCACCCGCCAGTCAACACAGGGACGGAACGGCTCCATCAAATCGTAAGCCAAGGGCGTCGAGTGTTCACGGACGACGTGTGCGATGCCGAAAGTGGGATCGAGTCCCACGGCGAACAGAGTCTGAAGGACCGTGGAAAGAAGAACCGCATAACCGTAGTTGAGCAGTGGATTCGGTCCGTTGCCGTCACGCCTGCGGCGGAAATCGTCCGTCTCCGCCACGTGGTCGGCGTAGATCCGCCAGAATAGTTTGGCGCAATCAGCCTCTTTGTTCGCCGCCCGTCCCTTGGCTAGGAATTCGAATTTATCCAGCCGTTCGTCGCCGGGTGCGAGTTCGGCCGCAAGTGTGTACTGGTTGAGGCATTTGGCGTCGATGGTCTTGCGCCAAAGCCGCTGCTGCAACTGGGCTGGCAGGTAGGCCTGGGATCGGGTGAGGACGGTGTCTGTGGCGCGGTTGGCGGGAAGGACGAGTGAGGCGGGTTTGAAGTTTTCGCAGAGCACTAGACCGATCCCGTGGCGGGCGGCTTCAAGCAGCAGCTTCGAATGGATCGAGGCGGAGAACGAGGTAATTACAATGGCGGAGACGTCCTCCATCGGCAGCCGGCGCGTGTCGTCGCCGCTGCGGCAGGTGAGTTGGCCATCCTTACACGAGAGGGAGCAATCCGGTGCGTCGATGCTGACGATGTGGTAGGACACGGGGGAAGAGCCGAAATCTCGACGTTCCGAGAATGCCCACTCAAACAGGGCCGATCGATTCCGTGATCGCGGAGGATGAGGTCAATCGATGAGTGGGTGTCCTGTGTAGCGGTGAGGAAGGATTTCAAGCCCAGCCTTAATCGCCGAGCGTATGCGAACATCTCGCTTGCTCCAAACCTTTCCGGTGCCTTGCGAGCGAATCATTTGACTGGTTGTGAGATCTAGGAGTGGCCCCTTAGTAGCGTCATCTTTGATTGATCGAATCATCCAGACACCGGCAAAGCGATCACCCTGAATTCGGATCAGCATGCCGTTTCTAAGCAGTCTTACTGGCTTTCGATTGTTCGCCTCAAATAGTTTGTCCAGTCGCTGCTGGACTTTGTAGAAAGGAATGACTGTGGGTTCTGGGTCGAGGGCCAAACCGTAGTTGTCACGGATTACCACGGCGCCATTGATTGCCTTCAGCTTACCGCTTCCTTGGGTTGGATCGGTTCCCAATAGTTTTCCTGCTCGTTCCTCTGAGGACTTGGTGTCGATTTTTCTCCGGCCGTCCTCGACCGTGGTTGCACGTTGCCGGAGTTTTACGCGGGCGCTCTCGCCTTCGCCTTCAATCGAAACGATGCCCCATGTCGTCAACTCAGCGCGCACACCTGAGCGATCGGCGGGGATGTGCTGCATCACGCGGCATTCAGCGAGCGAGCGAGAGAGGGATTCTTTGAGATCGGCGTCGAGATCGCGGAGCCGGACGTCGGTTTCGAGGGATTCATTACCCTCCTTGTCGCGGCGGGTTCGCTTGTAGGTGTTGAAGATTCCTGTTTTGAGGAGGAATTCCTTTTCGTCGTCCGTGCGGCGACGCTTGAGCAGTGCTTGCCAGAGCTTTCCTTTTTGATCGCGACCGTGCTTGCGGAGCGGGAAATAGTGGGCGGCGAGTGCCAAGGTGGCGGCGTCCAAGGCGTGGTGGAGGTGGGTGATGCCGCGGATCTCGTTCTTCGGCAGAACGTTGCCTTCAGCATCCAGGATATCGGGGCAGCCGAGCGCCATCGTCCCGACGAGATCCCACGACTTTCGGATCTCCGCGGTTACCGGACCGGGAATCGGATCGACTGTTGCCTCCGGGAGTTGCTTCTTAACGCTGGCCATCGCCAGCTTCATAAGCTGACTCGACTGCGTGAGCTGGCCTTCGGTGAAAGTGTTCTCTTTCTCCGTGAAATCGGCCGTCATCAGAAGGGCTTTGCGAGCCTTCTTTCGGCGGCGGTCATCGTCGTGGCCCTTCGCATCGAGTTTGTCGACGAAGGACTCGTACTGCCTTGGCGTAAAGAGCATCAGTTCGGGTTTTCCATCGACCTGTTTTCCTCCGAACTCCTCGATGAATGCCCGCGCTGTCCGCTTGCCTTTCATTCGGTTCACTTCGGGAAACGTAAGGACAAGTCCGCTCAGGGCGTTGCTGCTTCGAGTGGCGTAGGGAATGATGTGCTCCCTATCGAGGGAGGAAAGGCTGTAAGGATCGTACTTTTTCCCGGTGAACGGGCACGTCCATCCGAGGTCCATGGCGATGCGGCATTTCCTGAGAAGACCACCCGAGATCTCCATCTGCGGGGCATTTTTTTCCAGGTATGCGACCGCGGCTTTGAAGTCCTTCAGCCGGCTGTTGAGTTCCGCCGCGATCTGCTTGGCCGTCATGCCGGAGAACTCCTTCAGTTCGCGAGCGACTTCCACGACGACGTGGCCGATATCCTCTTCCGAGCTGACGAACTCGGAAACGATGTCGTCGATCAGGCGTTGGAGAATGAGAAGGCGGTGTCGGACGAGGTGGTTGTTGGTGAGTTCGTCAAGAGGGCGTTCGGCCTGAAGTTGCCGCACCCGGGAAGAGGGATCGTGGACGGCATAGAGGACGCCGTCGGCGGGCTTGATCTCACCATCGGGATGCCTGTCCGAGCGGGCGGGACGGGTCGGATCGAAACCTTCAAGAACCTCGATGACCACCTGCCGGAGTACAGGCCGGGCGTAGGGGGCACGCCCGGACGGTATGTCGGGGCGAACCACCGTGCGCCTGAGGTAGTCTGTCAGATTCACGAAAGGCGCCTCTCCTCGTTTCGGTTTGTTGGCCTTGGCGAAGGCGGCGGGAAGATCCGGGAAATCGTCGAGGACCATTCCGGCATGCTGGATCAGTTCTTCGAGTGAAGTGCCCCGACCTCTTTTCCACACCGCGAGCGCATGATTGATGGTGGTTTCGGGGAGCAAGGGCCAGATCGGATTCAACCGCGAACGGGAGCCTTCCGCTTTGCTCGCCTCCGTTTGTGCCGGATCGAGAACGAGCTGCTTTTCCGCGTCGGGGTGGAGCTTGAAATAGGCGTCAGCGTTGGTGGGAATCCCCCCAAGTTTGGACCTTAGCTCTTTTTTCAGGCTCGCGGCGGTGAAGTGTCCCCGTTGCTGACCGAGATCCCAGAGATGTCGGCGAAGATCGGCGGGGAGAGGTTTGCCATCAGCGGTGAGATTGGCAAGGACTCGGGCGAAACGGTATTCGAGGAAGTCCTGTGACTTGGCCACGGGAACCTTGGCGTACTTGTCGGCGAGTTTTTGCGCTTCCGAATCGCTGCCTCCGTTGGCGATGGCTTCGTCGTAGGTCGTGGCCCAGATGATTGGGCAGCGGGCGATGATGCGGTTGTCAAAGCGGGGGACGAGTTGCCCGAAAAGAAGCCCGCCGTGGTAGCGGCGGGGAACGTGGATCGAAGCCGCCGCCAAAGCCGCTCGTTCCTCACGCGAAATTGAACTTGAAGTGAGAAGGAGCGTGGCGGTGGAGTCATCGAGTCCTTTGATCTTACCCCGATGTCGGGCAAGCAGTTCACACACTTCGTCTTCGACGATGGTGCGGGGATAGGCGGCATTGAGTGTCTTGTAAGGCAAGGTGGAAGATATGCGCTGGTCGTGTTCCGCTGGATCGAGGCCAAGGCAGGCACAAACCGTAGCCGCCATGGTGGTCGTCCCGTGTTTCTCCATGAGTGCGCGAGCATTGCCGAGTTTCTCGGTGTCTTCGGGTTCCTCTTCACCGCGGGACCAGCGGGTGTTTCCGTCGTAACCGCGGTTGTGGGCATACCAGCGGAGCACGGTCCAGAGTTCCCAAGCGGAGAGGGTCTTGTGTCCGGCAAGGGCCGCTGCGGCGAGGAGGAATGGAGCGGGGTGGCCCGGCTTGTCGAGGTCGTCGCGGGAAAGCACGCCGCGATGCGATAGCCAGCGCTTCATGTTTTCGATCCGTTGACGGGTCGAACGAATATGGCGGCGGGTGCGGCGGAGGGCGCGCCGCTGGGAAGCCAGGCAGTCGTCGGTTGGAAACGTGACCACGCCGGTTCCGCGGAACTCGGGTTCTGCACCCTTCTCGGAGCGGAGAACGCACCAACCAATCGAAGCGTAGCCAATGTCGAAGGATAGGATCAGGGACATGTCGGAATGTTAGACCAAAAGGGGTAGGACAAACGCCGGGGGAGATGAAGTGAAATCGAAGGCTGAAATCGAAGGCTTGCCACTCGGGCTCGGAGGCTGTAATAGCACCTCGGAATCAAGACAAAGTTCGGAGCGCAGACCGAGTCCCTGGCAATGCCGACACCGGGAAAACAAGCGCTTCCTAAAACGGCCACCCGACGGGGTGGCCGTTCTTCTTTCTGGTAGCGAATTCCGGCCGCAGTCCCCGCGATGGCAGAGAGTTTGTGGCGGTCGATGCCGCTCGATGACTGGTGGTTGGTCATCTGGCCGCAGTCCCCGCAAAGTCGACGAGCGGCGTCAACAACATCAATTCAAAGGAAATCCAGCGCCTGACACTCGCGCTGCCTTCTCTCCCCGAGCAACAAGAGATCGTCCGCCTGCTCGACGCGCAATTCGAGGTGATCGAGCAGAACGAGCGGGAGATCGACGCCGCGCTGAAGCGCAGCGAGGCCCTGCGCCAGTCCATCCTGAAAACGGCCTTCACCGGCCACCTCGTCCCCCAAGACCCCACCGACGAACCGGCGGCGGTATTGCTGGAGCGCATTCGATCGAAGCGTGAAGCCGTCGAGGTCGGGCACCCGAAGAAGCGGGCCGCCCGCAGGCGGGTGAAGTCCTGAAATTCGGGAGATCCGTCGCGGTCAGCCTCCTCACGATCCTTGCGGCAACCGTTATTCAGATGAACAAAAAGGCTTGAGAATCGGGCGCATCGGGGGGATCGTTCGGCACTTCCCGTAGGTCACCGACCGCTTGAATCCCACCGCTCCGGCCTTCGCATGTCGGATTCTTCCTGCGATCCTTTTTCGTATGAACCTCACCTTCCCCCACCGCAAGGAGACCCTGGCTTTTAATTTCCTGTCGCTCCAGGCGGGAGGAAGGTGGAACAAGCTGAAGGCCCTCAAGCTGGTCTATTTCGCCGACCGCTGCCACCTGCGCCGCTACGGGCGGCCGATCACCAACGACCGGTATCTGGCGATGGAATACGGCCCGGTGGCGTCGTCCTGCAAGGATCTGGCCGAGATGTCTGAGTTCCTGGGAAGAGAGGAGACGGAGTATGCGCGGAGGTTTCTCGCTCCCGCCGGACACGACTACACCTCCGTGGGGGAGGTGGATGTGGACGAGTTCTCGCAAACCGATCTGGAGGCCTTGGAGTTCGCGTGGAGCGAGTACGGTCATAAGGACGGCTTCAAGCTGGCGGAAGAGACCCACTTGTTCCCGGAGTGGAAGCGGCACGAGGCGCGGCTTGGATCACCCTACGAATCCAGAGTGCCGATGGCCTACGGGGACTTTTTCGAGAATCCGCCCGCGGGCGTGGACCGGCTTCCGCCATTGTCGCCGGACGAGCAGGCCGACCTGAGGGAGCAACTGGACGAGTTGCATTCGGTGGAGTCGCTCTGGCGCTAGGCGATGCGGGTTCCGTGGGAGATCAGGCTCTCGCTGCGGCAGGGGACGGTTTACTACATGCAGGACCGCAGCCTGACGTCCCAGGAGCCGCACTACTTTGTCGTGGTGAACTCCGATCCGCTGGGCGACGAGGTACTGCTCATGACCGTGGCGTCATCGCAGGTCGAGAAGGTCAGGCATCGGAGGAGGCTGGAGCCGGGATCGACCGTCGTGGAGATCGGGGAGGCCGAGTACGCTGATTTCACCAAGGACTCGGTGATCGACTGCAACCAGGTGTTCACCAAGTCGCTGGCGGATCTCTGCTCCCAGTGGGGCAGGAAGGAGATCGTGACCAAATACGATCTTCCCGCCGAACTGCTCGACAAGCTACGGAAGGGCGTGAGTGACAGCCGGCTGGTCTCCGAGGCCGACAAGCGCAAGATCTGCGGCGGAGAGGCAACCGAGACCAAGGCATGACCAAGGGAAAGTCAGGTCGCTATTCTGGCCTGATGACGAATGAAGAACCTCCAAAACA
>CALGOH010000255.1 GCA_937957985.1 uncultured Verrucomicrobiae bacterium | reverse complement strand
GAACAAGTGCGGAAGGTGAAGGAGAGCGGCGGAAAGCTCAGCCGCGGCCAGTTGCCGCGTTGCCGGGTGCGGTGCTTCAGCGACGGCGTCGCCATCGGCAGCCGGGAGTTCGTTGAGGAACTGTTTCAGAGCCGGCGGGAATTGTTTGGAGCGAAGCGGAAGAGCGGCGCCAGACCGATCCGTGAATGCGATCAGCCGATCTTCTCGCTTCGTGCGTTGAGGGTGAAGACCTTGGACTGAACTTGTCGCCGAGATCGGTCTCTTCCCCATAAGCTCCACCACCTCACTCAGCCATCACGAGCATCAAGGTGGCGGATCAGCTTCCGCCGTTTCACGCGAGGGCCAGGGGAATGAGTTCGTCGCCGGCGGCGCGGGCATCGGCGCGGCGGTCCTCCATGAGCAGGAGAATCGACTTGCGGAGCGATTCGAGGGCCTCTTCGGGGGTGCGTCCCTGTCCGTTGCCCTCGGGATACTCGGGCGAGAACGCAAGGAACCATTCGCCATCCCTGACGAGACGGGCGGAGAGGGTTAGCGCCTTTTCCATGACGGGAAGATGCACGAAAGCGAAGCCCGATGCAAGGGCTGGCCAGAGCGATCACATATACCCACATAGGATGCAAAATAGAAATAGGATGCCAAAATAGGATGCCAGGCATGCAGTTGGCAGTTGGTGACGGCGAGAGGTTCGATCAGCTAGAAGCCGACCCGACTGTCAGGGGAATACCGTCACTGTACACTAAAGCCGCGTAGACCTCACGGCTGCGTCAGCCAGCCGACGGTGACGACCCGGTCGATCTCGACATAGGACCTCCCATCGGAACTGGTCTTGCGCTGGAGACCGAGGATCAGCGGTAGTCCGTCCTGGGCGAGCAGGGCCTGGTAGCGGGGATCATCCCGGACCTGGTCGTTTTCCAGCAGGGCGGTGAGCTTGGCAAAAGCCGCGGCCGAGCGCGACGCGTAGGCGAGGGTGGTGTGACCGCCGACCGGCGAGGTGAGTTGGTAGGCGGCGAAGGCGGGCTGCGGGTCGTCGGCGGGCTTGAGGAAGACGCGGAACTCGCCCGTGTCGCTCAGCTCGCCCGCGATGAAGCGGCCGAATCGATCGGTGGAGAACTCGTGGAAGGCGGGCCACTCGACCTTCCACCCGTTCTCCCCGTTCCTCAGCGTCACGGGAAAGCCGTCGGGCCGGCCTGACGTGCTGACCCGGTAGTGGTGCAGATCGCCGTCGAGCAGCGTGGGTTCGATCGCAATGAATTCGATCGGACCGTCACCCTCCTCTTCGGCCGCGATCTTGAGCGCGTCGCGGAAGACCCCGTCGACGTGACCGGATCTCGTTTCCCAATCCGTGGCGTTGAGGAATCCCTTGAGCGCGTCGAGCGAGTCGTGATCCCCGGTCGGGTCGTCGATGGGAACCGGCTCCGCATCCTCCTCCGGTGCGGGGTCGATGGCCGGGGGTGGGTCCGGCAGGGAAAACCCGGAGAGCGCGGGCGGCTTCGGGGACGGCGGGGCGAAGATCGGCGCGCCGACCTCGAAGCGGCTCAAGGCGGTGAGGTAGCCGCCGATGAAGGCGAGCACGGTACACAGGATGCAGGAGAGGATGAACACCGCGGCCCAGAGCCGACGGATCCGGCGTTGCGGTTCCTGGGTCATCTCCACCTGGGCGGGGGCGGGGACGACCGTCCGGGGCATTGGATCTTCGACCGGCGGAGCCTTCGGAGATTCGGGTACCGCCTCTGCCGCGGGTGGCGCATCCCTCGGCCGGAAGACGTCGAGCGCCCGCGAAACGGGCGATGGCTCGGGTTCGTTCCGGGTCGCGGGCACCGGAAAGGGGATCTCTTGAAGAGGCGGCGCCGTCTCCCGGATGAGACGCGGTGGAACGCCAAGCTCCGGTTCGGGTCCGACGATCTCCTCGCCGCAGCTCGGGCAGGGGCCGCGCTGGCCGGCCGCCGAAGACGGAACCTTCAGCCGCTTGTCACAGGCGGGACAGTGGAACTGGATGGTGTCCATCTTTCGATTCGGAGGCATCGCCGACGGGTCCATGGTCTCATCGAAGCATCGATCTGTCGATCTCATGCCAGGTGGACCTCGGTCACGGAATCGCGTACCGCGACCGCCAGGCAGTGGGCGGGCACGGCCGGGATTCGTGGTCGCAGCAGATGAAAGGATTCGCATTCGGCGGGCCCGCCCTCTGCTCGATCGTCGCGGATCATCATTTCGGTAGGGGGGAATTGGAGCCCGGTGCCGACCGCCTTCAGCAGTGCTTCCTTCGCGGTCCACAACTCGAGAAGCCGCTCACCCCGAAGCAAGGGGTCGGCCGGCAGGGTTGCGAGTTCATCGGGATGGCAGAAGCTGTCCTCGCACTCGATGAGCCCCGCCGCCCGGTCGAACGGTTCGAGATCGACGCCGACCGGTCCCGCCAGGGAGACGATCAGGGCCGCCAGCCGGTCGCTGTGGCTGAGATTGAACTCCAGCCCCGGAAGCTCGACGCGGGGCTTGCCGCCCGGTCCCTCCCGCCACTCGAGCAACTCCCCGCCGGCATGATCGCCGAGGACCTTCTTGGCCTTGGCCCGGAAGACGATCCAGCGGCGGGCGTCCGCCGCGCGAACGAATCGTCCGGCGCGCTCCCTTTCCCGGGTATCCAGGAAGGCCTCGGGCCGGCCCGGTTCATCCCAGTCGGGGCTCAGGAGATGCAGCGTCACCCCTTCCATCGCGATGGCACACGCTGGTCGAAAACCCGGCGACTTGTCACGGAGAAGCGAAAAATCCAGGCTCTACGGAATCGCGTAGGTCTTGCCATCATGTCGTCCCAAGTGGCTGATTGTGAGTCGATTGCGCCTTGAAAGGTGCTATTCCCGGAAGTTCCGATTATCTTGATTTTTTAAAAATTCGACCTCAGTCTTAGCGGCGTTCTCAGACTGTTTCCCTCCATTCCATGACGTCCCCCCAGATCCCGGTCGTGCGGTCGTGCGTTGCCGCCACTTTCACCGCAGAGCCCTTGCAGCCCTTCTTTGCGAAGGCGCTCGGAATGTTCGGCTTCGATGTCGACCTGCGATTCGCGCCGTTCAATCAGGTGCTGCAGTCGCTGCTGGACCCGTCGAGCCTGCTTTCCACCAATGAAGGTGGGATCAATCTCCTGCTCGTCCGCGCCTGCGACCTCGGTGCGACCGATGCGGCCCGCGCCCGCTCGGCGGCTCGCGAAGTGGCGGCCGCGGTCGGTGAGTCCACCGGTCATGGCGTCCGGCGGACGATGATCGCCCTGTGTCCGTCGGCAGAGCGTCTGGAGATCGAGCAGGTCTTCGCGGAGGATCTCCGCGACCAGCTCAAGCCCCTGACGGGAATCGATCTGATCGACGCTTCCGAGGCGCTGCGCCTGTATGGTCTCGACGATGTGTTCGACGTCGAGGCATCGGAGGCCGCCTGCGTGCCGTACCGCGAGACGACCTTCGCCGCGCTCGGCATGGTGCTGGCCCGTCGCGTCCTCACCTCGCTGCGCCGGCCTTTCAAGGTGATCGCGGTGGATTGCGACAACACCCTCTGGAACGGCGTCTGCGGAGAGGCCGGTCCGACCGGCGTGGTGATCGATGAAGGCCGGGCCGAGTTCCAGCGCCAGCTCATCGAGAAGCGTGCCGAGGGTTATCTGCTTTGCCTCGTCTCGAAGAACCATCCCGAGGACGTGGAAGCGGTGTTCCGCGAGAATCCGGACATGGTGATCGGTCGCGACGCCTTCGTCGACGGCATGGTCAACTGGGACCCGAAGTCCGCGAACCTCCACCGCCTCGCCGAACGGCTGAACCTCGGCCTCGACAGCTTCATTTTCCTCGACGACAACCCGGCGGAGATCGGGGAGATCGCCGCCAATGCGCCGGCGGTGCTCGCGCTGCGCATTCCCGAAAACAGTGCCGACCTGCCTGGCTTCATGCGGCACCTGTGGGTGTTGGACCTCGACGAACGTTCCGAGGACGACGCGCGGCGCGCGGATTTCTACCACGACGAGGCGCGGCGTCTCGCCCTGCGCGAGCGGACCTCGAGCTACGAGCAGTTCATCGAAAGCCTCGACCTCAAGATGGAGATCGTGCCGGTGACCGAGGATGATCTTTCCCGCGCCAGCCAGCTCACGCAGCGGACCAACCAGTTCAACGCCTGCCCGCAGCCGCGCGACGAGGCGACGCTCGAGCGCTTCTGCCGGGGCATGCGCGCCCGGTTGGTGAAGGTGAGCGACCGCTTCGGCGACTACGGCACCGTCGGCCTGATGTGTACCCGCGAGGACGGCGGGCGGTTGTGGGCGGAGACCTTTCTCCTGAGCTGCCGCGCGCTCGGCAAGGGCGTCGAGCAGCGCATGCTGCGCCATCTCGGTGAGACCGCCGTGCACCTGGGGCTTTCCGAGGTCGCCATCTGGTTCAACGACACCGGGCGCAACCAGCCGGTGAAGGATTTCCTCGAGGGCATCAAGGGCCGCTGGGAGGACGGCATGCGCCTGATCGATGCGAGGGAGGCGGAGTCGTGTCCGCTGGTGCCGACCGCGGTCCGCACGACCCGGCGGACGGCCAACGCCGTGACCACGCCGCTGGTCGACCCCGCGGTGGTGGCCACGATGGCGAACGAGCTTGCCGATGCCGCGTCGATCATGGCATGGGCCGCCGATCCGGTGCGTCCCCGCCCCGAGATTTCCGAGCGCTACGCCGCGCCGGACGGCGACGACGAGGAAACCATCGCATCGATCTGGGCCGGGGTGCTCGGTCTGGAAAGCGTCGGCCGCCACGATCGGTTCGTCGATCTCGGCGGCACTTCGCTGCAGTTGGTGCGCGTCCATGCGAAGGTCCAGCGGGCCTTCGGCCGGAGGTTCGAGCTCGTGCGGATGTTCGAGAACCCGACGGTCGAGGCGCAGGCCGCACTCGTCCGCGGAAAGCAGCGGCAGCAGCTCACCACCGAGGTGACGGCGGCCTCCACCGGCACCGACGACGACCAGGCCCTGGCGATCGTCGGGATGGCGGTGCGCCTGCCGGGTGCCTCGTCGCCCGAAGAGTTGTGGGCGAATCTCCGCGACGGGTTCGAATCGATCACCCATTTCCCGGCCGAGGAACTCGACGTGCCCGGCCCGGCCGATGACCCGGCTTTCGTCCGGGCCCGCGGCCTGCTCGATCCGGAGGTCTACGAGGGACTCGACGGCGGGCTGTTCGGGATCATCCCGCGCGAGGCGGAGATCATCGACCCGCAGCAGCGCGTGTTTCTCGAACTGTGCTGGGAGGCGATCGAGCGCGCTGGCTACGTGCCCGACAACGCCGAGGCCGAGGGCGGCCGGATCGGCGTCTATGCCGGCTGCTATTACGACACCTATCTTCCTCACCACATCCTTTCCGATCCGGAAATGCACCGCCGCCATCTCGCCGAGGCGCAGGTCGGCGCGCTGCAGGTCGAGTTCGGCAACGACAAGGACCACCTCGCGACGCGGGTGGCGTTCAAGCTGAACCTGAAGGGCCCGAGCCTGACGGTGCAGACCGCGTGCTCGAGTTCGCTGGTGGCCGTCTCCCACGCGGCGATGGCATTGCGGACCGGTCAGTGCGACATGGCGCTGGCGGGCGGTGTCACGGTGACCGTGCCGCAGAAGCGCGGCTATCATCACGAGGAGGGCGGCATGCTCTCGCGCGACGGTCATTGCCGGCCCTTCGATGCCGACAGCTCCGGCACCGTCTTTTCAAACGGCGCCGGCTGCGTCCTGCTCAAGCGCCTCAAGGACGCGGTGCGCGACGGCGACCACATTCATGCCGTGGTTCGTGGCTTCGGCATGAACAACGACGGCGGCGTGAAGCACAGCTACGCCGCGCCGAGCGTGGACGGTCAGGCCGACGCGATCCGCCGCGCGCATCTCGACGCCGGCGTGGATCCGCGCACGATCAGCTACGTCGAAGCCCACGGCACGGCGACGCCGCTGGGCGATCCGATCGAGATCACCGCCCTCACCCAGGCCTTCCGCCAGGCGACCGCCGACAAGGCCTTCTGCGCGATCGGATCACTGAAGTCGAACCTCGGCCACCTCGACACCGCCGCCGGTGTGTGCGGCCTGATCAAGACCGCGCTGTCGCTCGAACACGGCGAACTTCCACCGGTCCTCCATTTCCAGAAGCCGAATCCCCGCATCGACTTCGACAGCTCGCCGTTCTTCGTGAACGACCGTCTCCGTGAGTGGAACCGCGACGGAGAAACGCCGCGCCGTGCGGGGGTCAGCTCCTTCGGCGTCGGTGGCACCAACGCCCACGTCATCCTCGAGGAAGCGCCGCGCGATGTGACGCCGGAGAGTCCGGAGGACGAGCGCGTGTGGCTGCTTTCCGGGCGCAGCGACGAGGCGGTGACCGAGATGGCCGAACGTCTGGCGGCGCATGCCGGGCAGGCGGACGCCTCCGACTACGCCGCCGCCGCCCGCACGATGGCGCTGGGCCGCAAGCCGATGGCCCGCCGGGCCGCGGTGGTGGCCCGCGACTGGGCGTCGCTCGCGGAGAAGCTCCGGACGAAGGAATTCACCACCGCCGAGGCCGCGACCGCCGAGCCCGAACTGGTGTGGATGTTCCCCGGTCAGGGCGCGCAGCACCCGGGGATGACCAAGGACCTCTACGATGCCGAGCCGGGCTACCGCGAGGACATCGATTACTGTGCGGAGAAACTGCTGCCGCTGCTCGGCGAAGACCTGCGCGACACGCTCTTCGCCCAAGACGGCGGGGAGGCCGCCGAGCGCCTCAAGCGCACCGTGCTGGCCCAGCCCGCGATCTTCGTCGTCGAGTGGGCCCTGGCCCGCCAGTGGGCAC
>CALGOH010000254.1 GCA_937957985.1 uncultured Verrucomicrobiae bacterium | reverse complement strand
GCTGCGCGCGCAGCTCGTGGAATTCCGTCGGCGGCTGTGGCGGACGAAGATCGCCGAGGCGGTGCTCGCGGGCATCTTCGGGCTGATCCTGTCGTACCTGATCGTCTTCGCCCTCGACCGGGTCTGGACGACGCCGGGGCTGGTGCGGCTGGCGATCCTGCTCGGCGGCACCTCGCTGGCGGCGGTCTTCGCCCCGATCTGGCTGCACCGCTGGGTGTGGAAGCACCGCCACGAGAACCAGCTCGCGCGCCTGATCGCCCGCAAGCACCCCGGCCTGGGCGACCGGCTGCTCGGCGTGATCGAGCTGCAGGGTCAGTCCGAGGCGCTGGACAGCCTTTCGCCCCGTCTCCGCGCCGCGGCGATGGAGCAGGTCGCCGCCGAGACCGCGCGACGCAAGCTCGACGATTCGCTGCCCGCCTCCCGTCACCGCCGCTGGTCGCTGGCGGTCGTCGCGCTTTTCATCATCGCCGCCGTGGCCCTGACGATGGTGCCGCAGGCGGGGATGAACTCGCTGAAGCGATGGCTCTTCCCGCTCTCGTCCACGCCGCGCTACACCTTCACGCTGCTCGAGCCGCTGCCGCTGGAAATCCCGGTGGCCCAGGGCGAGGCCTTCACGCTGGAGGTCCGGCTCGATGGGGAAAGCGAGTGGACGCCCGCCGATGGCCAGGCCCGCCTCGAGCGCCAGGATCCCGTGTCGGCGTCGCTGGACGGCCGCAGCTACCGCTTCGAGTTCCCCGGCCAGCAGGAGCCCGGCCGCGTGCGGCTGGAAATCGGCGACGCCCGGCACACGATCCGGATCGTGCCGGCGCTGCGACCGGTGATCGAGCGCAGCGTGGCCGAGATCGAGTATCCGGCGTATCTCGAGCTCGGGCGCGAAACCCTCGACCTCCCCACCGGCACGGTGACCGCGGTCCACGGATCGCAGGTGCGGCTTTCCATCGAGTCCAGCCGCGAGCTGAAAGCGGCGCACTACGGCCCGCTGAGCGAAATCAGCGCGGGCACCCTGGTCGGGGCGGACGAGGATGCCGGGGAGGAGATCCCCCGCCCTCCCGCGGCGCCGATGCAGCTCCAGGGGCGCATGGCGACCACCCAGCCGATCCGCATCGACGATTCGTCGCTGGAGGTGCCGATGGGCTGGACCGACTTGCTCGGGCTTTCGGGCGGCGAGGGTTTCCGCCTGCGGATCCAGGCGGTGCCGGATGATGGTCCGTCGATCTACATGGAGGGCCTGCCGGCCCAGCGCGCGCTGCTGCCGGAGGAGACGGTGGATTTCAACGTGATCGCCTCGGATGACTTCGGGATCCGGGAGTATGGTCTCGAGTGGAAAGGTGAGCCGACCCGGCCCGGATCCGCCGAGGCGGCCACCGGCGAGCTGGTGCTGGAGAAGGGCAGGCCCGGCCTGCGCAGCGCCTCGATCCCCGCCGCCTTCTCCCCGGAGGCCTACGAGATCGGACCCCAGAGGCTGACGCTGCGGGCCTACGCCGAGGACTACCTTCCCGACCGCGGACGCGTCTATTCGCAGCCGGTCACCCTCTACATCCTCACCCAGGAAGAGCACGCGCAGATGCTCAAGAACCGCTTCGACCGGGCGATCAGCGAGCTGGAGGACCTCACCCGCCGCGAGCGCGGGCTATTCGAGGAGAACCAGCGGCTCGAGCGCTTCGACGGCGAGGAGCTGCGCCAGGGCGAGCCGGCCGAGCGGCTGAAACGGCAGGAGGAGGAGGAGCGCCAGCAGTCCGAGAAGATGACCGAGCTTTCCGACAAGATGGAGGAGCTGATGAAGGACAGCACGCGCAACGACACCATCGACAAGGAAACCCTCCAGCGCATGGCCGAGGCGATGAAGTCGATGCGCGAACTCGGCGAGCAGGACATGCCGAAGGTGCAGGAACAGCTCGGGCAGGCCGGCGACCAGAAGAACACCGGCGAGAAGTCCGAGCAGGAGATGAAGGAAGCCGTCGAGCAGCAGCGCAAGGTGCTCGAGAAGATGCAGGAGACGATCGAGAAGGCCAACGAGGCCAACGAGCGCTTCGAGGCCAGCACCTTCGTCGCACGGCTGAAGAAGGCGTCGTCCGACGAGCAGGGCGTGGCCAAGGCCGCGCTCGACCAGTCGGAGCACTTCGGGCTGCGCCGCGAGCAGATGGACCCGGCCGACCTGACCGCGCTGGACGAGATCATCCGCCAGCAGTCCGACACCTCCTCGGAGGTCCGCTGGATCGAGGAGGACCTCGGGCACTTCTTCACCCGCACCGCCAAGCCGGCCTACGGCGAGATTCTCGAGGAGATGGCCGAGTCCGAGATCGACATCGGCCTCGAGGACGTGCGCTCGCGGCTGAGCCGCAACCACGGATTCATCGCCGCCGAGGCCGCGACCCACTGGGCCGCCCTGCTCAAGGAGTGGGCCGACAAGCTCGAGGGCGCCGGCGATGATGGCGGAGGTGGCGGCGGCGGAGGTGGCGGCGGAGGCGGCGAGGACGAGGATTTCGAATTCATGCTCCGGGTGATGCGCATGGTGCAGCAGGAACAGGACATCCGCTCCCGCACCCGCGCCCTGGAAACCCTGAGACGATCATACGAACTGGAGGAAACACCATGAGAACCGCCATCGCCCTGCTGCTCGCACCCGCCATCGCCTGGTCCGCCGACGACCCCGAACTGGCCGAGAAGATCAGCCGCCACCAGACCGGCTCGGTGAAGCTTTCCGACCGCCAGGACGAACTCGCGGCGGACGTCCAGCAGCTCACCATCGAGCAGACGCAGCCGAAGGTCATCGAACTCTTCCGCGAGGTCGAGGAGGCGATGGACGAGGCCAGCGAGCGACTTTACGAGCACCAGACCGACGGCGTGACGATCGCTGCCCAGACCGACGTGATCGAGAAGATCTACGAGGCGGCGAAGGAGCGCCAGAAGCAGTGCTCGGGCGGCGGCGACAGCGCCGGCGGGGCGATGATGGACATGCTCGAGCGCATGATGGGCAAGCAGCCCGGCGGACAGGAAGGCAAGGGCCAGAAGCCGGGCGACCAGGGCGGCGAGGGCATGACCGGGGATTCCGACACCGGAAACAAGGACATCGAGGGCTCCAACGAGGGTCGCGTGGTCGAGCGGCGGGTGCCGAAGGGCGCGGGAAAGGCCGGCAAGGGTCTGCCCGCCGAGTTCGGCGACGCCCTGCGGGCCTACAACCGCGGTGCCGAGGAGATGCTGCGAAAATGAGGCGCCTGCTCATCCATTCGGCCGCCATCCTGGCGATGCTGGCCCCGGCACCGGCGCAGGACCTGCCGCGCCGGCCGGACGACCCGATCCCGGCGCAGCTCGAGACCGTCTACGAACGCGGCCTCGCCTACCTCGCCCGCAGCCAGAACGCCGAGGGCGCGTGGAGCGACCGCATGGGCGGCGAACCCGGCGTGGTCGGTCTTGCGGTCATCGCCTTCCTCGCCCACGGCGAGGACCCCAACCACGGCGAATACAGCGACGTCATCCGCAAGGGCCTCGGCTACATCCTGTCGCGGCAGCGCGAGAGCAACGGCTACATCGGCTCCTCGATGTACAACCACGGTTTCGCCACCCTCGCCCTCGCGGAAGCCTACGGCGCGGTCGATGATCCGAAGCTCGCCCCGGCGCTGCGGCAGGCGGTCGACCTCATCCTCAGCGCCCAGGAGCGCAACCCGTCCGGCGCCTGGCGCTACACGCCCGACGCCCGCGACGCCGACACCACCGTCTCCGGCTGCCAGCTCGTCGCCCTGCTCGGCGCGCGCAACGCCGGCATCCCGGTGCCCGACGAGGCGATCAAGAAGGGCCTCGCCTACATGTCCCGCTGTCGTGGCGGCGACGGCGGCTACGGCTACACCTCGGCCGGCGGCAGCAAGCCGACCCTCACCGCGATCGGCGTCACCTGCCTCGCCCTGGCCAAGGAGAAGGACGGCAAGGGCTTCGCCAGCAGCGTGGAATACCTGCGCAAGAACCTGAGCTACCGCGACCGCAACTACCCCTACTATTTCGAATACTACATGTCGCAGGCGCTCTTCCACGCCGACGACGCGGCCTGGGACGAGTGGAACCAGAAGAACCTGCGCTACCTTTCGACCATCCAGCGTCCCGACGGATCATGGCCCGGCAACAAGGGCGAATCCTTCAACACCGCCAGCTCGCTGCTCTCGCTCGCCTTGAACTATCGTTTCCTCCCCATCTACGAGAAATGACCCCGCACACCCCCGCCCTGCTCTTCGGCGCCCTGCTCACCCTGTCCGCAACCGCCGGGGACGCCCCGCCGGACCTGCTGCGCCTGACCAATGGTGAACTGGAAGGCCGCTTCGGAGGCATCGACCGCGACGGCGTGCTGCGCTGGGAGCGCGACGACGGCGTGGGCCCGATGGAATTCCGCACCGACAAGATCCGGCAGATCATCCTGCGCGGCGCGGACAGCCAGACGATCGACGCCTCGACCTCGCACATCGAGCTGGTCAACGGCGACCGGATCCCGGCGACCATCACCGGACTCGATGCCGACAACCTCACGATCGACAGCGCGGTGGCCGGGTCGCTGGTGATCCCGCGCGACGCGGTCCGGCGCGTTTCGCCGAACCCCTTCGGCGGACGCCTCGTCTATGCCGGCCCGTTCCGGGCGGACGAGTGGCGTTTCGACGACGGCTCGGAACCGAAGCCGGACGAGGAGGAGGCCGCCGAGGCCCGCGACGCCGAGGAGCCCGACGACGCCGAGGAGGCAGAGGACGTCGAAGAAGCGACCGGGGAGGACGAGGAGGAGTCGGCACCGTGGCGCCACCTCGGGTCCCGTTGGTATCACGTGAAGAGCGAGGATGCGCTGCTGCTCGACGCGGGCATGCCGGCCCGGTCGATCTTCCGTTTCCATCTCGACTGGCGCGGACGCTCGCCGGTCTCGATCGGCTTCCACGCCGACTTCGCCCCGCGCCCGCCGGTGGAGAAGAAGGAGGAGGACGACGAGCAGCAGCGGGTGCGCCGGATCGTTTCCAGCAGCAGCGGCCTCACCGACTACTTCGGCAGCTCGCTGGTGATGACCCTGCGCGGCAACTACGTGAACCTCTACCAGTGCGGCTACAACAAGGACGGCGAGCCCTTCGTCGACTCCCTGCGCGCCTCCAACCGCAGCCTGCAGATCGAGGATTCCGGCGAGGCGGACTTCGAGCTGAGGACGGACCTCGAGGACGGCTTCATCTCGCTGTTCGTCAATGGCGAGTTCTCGATGCAGTGGCAGATCGATCCGGTCGATCCCGACGACGAGGACGCCTGGCAGCCGGGCACCGGGCTCGGCTTCCGGATCGACACGCCGGACAGCCCGCTGAGGATTTCCGACATCGTCGTCGCCGAGTGGAACGGCATGCCGGACGCGGCGCGCAGCCTCGAGAGCGAGGATCGCGACGTGGTCCTGCTCACCAACGGCACCGACCGCGTCTCCGGCCGCGTCGTCTCGATCACCGACGGCCGGCTCACCCTGGAGGGCAAGTACGCCCCGCTGGTCATCCCGATCGAGGAGATCGCCGACATCCGCTTCGCCACCGACTCGCTGCGCGAGCAGGAAGCCGCCAGCGGCGACCGCGTGCGGGTGCACTTCCAGCCGGTGGGCCTCGTCAGCGGCGTGCCGGGTGTCACCAGGGACGGATCGATGACGATGAAGTCGAAGCTCCTCGGAGACCTCACCCTCTCGCTCGACAGCGCGGTGATCCTCGAATTCCGCGAAGGCGGCAGCTTTCTTGACGCATGGGACGACGACTTCTAACAACCGCCGCCGCGTTGATCGCGGCCGGCATCGCGCGCGGCGACCAGCTCCGCCTGGCGGATGGCGGAAGGCTTTCCGGCGAGATCGTGTCGATGGCGGCCGACGGCAGCCTGACGATGCACGCGGACGTCGCGGTCGATCCGCTCGAGATCCTTCCCGAGCAGATCCGGCGCGTCGATTTCTCGAAGTCCTCGCCGACCGTCGCGGACCACGACGCGCGCGTGCAGCTCATCAACGGCGACGTCCTGCCCTGCGACCTGATCGCGATCGATGCGGAGGACATCAAGGTGCGCACGACCTTCGCCGGCGACCTCACGTTCTCGCGCGAGGTCGTCGACCGCATGCAGCTCGGCATTCGTCCGCACCGGCTCATCCTCGCCGGGATCGGCAACGAGGACGACTGGGTCCGCAGCGACGGCGACTGGTCCATCTCGAACGACGCGCTGGTCTCGGCCGACACCGGCCACGTCGGGCGGGCGGTCAAGCAACTGCCCTCCTCGTTCTCGCTGTCGTTCCGCCTCAAGTGGTCGCAGCGTCCGGCCTTCAAGGTCTTCTTCTGCTCCGATCCCGACAAGGGCTCGGGCGGGCAGCTCGACCGCTACTACCTCCAGTTCAACACCGCCGGCTTCGAGCTGAAACGCCAGAGCACCGGGCAGACCTCCTACCACGCCCTCGGCGTCGTGAACCGCGGGCCGGAAAGCTTCGCCAACCGCAGCGTGGACATCGAGGTGCGCGTCGATCGCCCGTCCCGGATGCTGTATCTCTACCTCGACGGCGAACTCGAGGGCCGCTTCCCCGACCAGCTCGACGACGTCCCCGAGGCGAACGGCATCGTCTTCGAGAGCGGCACCAAAGCCGACGAGGGCCACGTGGTTTCCCGGATCGAGGTGCGGCAGTGGGATGCCTCGGGCGACCGCCACAAGAGCGAGGACCGCGGCGACGCGAAGTCCGATGCGGTGATCGACCACGACGGCCAGCGCTTCGGAGGCTCGCTGCTCGAGACCGCCATCGGCAAGCTGGAGGTGACCAAGGGCGACAAGGTCGTGCTCTTCCAGTCACCCCATCTCGACGATCCGATGGAGATCCCGGTCAACGGAATCTCGACGATCTTCTTCGCCGGGACGAACGGCAAGGCCGACACCTCCCCGCTCTACTTCGGACTCGGAGGCGGCGGCCAGCTCAGCGCCGCGAGCGGCCGCTTCGACCAGCAGCACATTTTCCTCGAGCATCCCCTGCTCGGCCGCCTCACGATCGACCGGGCCGCCATCGCGTCGCTCGACCGCCGCAAGACCGGAACAACGGACGACAAGGAAGAGCCATGAAGCACCTCCCGTTTTCCATCGCGATCCTGCTCGGCACGCTGGCTCCGGCGGCGCCGGCCGACGACGAGATGACGCTGCGTTTCGACAACGGCGACGAACTCCACGGCCGCCTCACCGGCTTCGACGGCGCCTCGGTCGGCTGGGAATCCGACGCCTTCGCCGGTGCCGAGCGCTTCCGCATCGACCCGCTGAACGAAGTGCGGATCCCGCCCGCCGCCACCCTCAACCTTCCCGAGGGCAATCACATCGCGGAGGTGACCCTGACCAACGGCGACGAGCTGAGCGGCTGCCTCACCAAGGTGACCGACACCGAGATCGGGCTGCTGACCAGCTTCGCCGGCGAGCTGACCTTCCGCCGCGACATGGTCGATGCCCTCCGCATCGAGGACCGGCCTGACCCGATCTACGTGGGCCCCGCGAATCTCGATGGCTGGGTGCAGTCCATCGACGGCGGATGGGAGTTCGAGTCCAACAGCCTCGTCTGCCGGCGCGGCTCGAGCATCGGGCGCGACATCGGCCAGCACGAGCGGATCCGGGTCGCCTTCGACATCTCCTGGCGCGAGAACGCCCGCTTCCGGCTCTTTCTCCACGCCGACGACGAGAACCCCGACCGAATGAACAACGGCTACGAACTGGTCTGCCAGAGCCAATACGCCTACCTCCGCAAGAAGAACGCCGGCGACTCCTCGACGATCGGGAGCTCCGGCGGCATCCGCGAGTTCACCGATCACGAGAAGATCCGCTTCGAGATCCTCCAGGATCTCAAGACCGGCAGGATCCGGCTGATGATCGACGGCCGCGTGATCGACGACTGGCAGGAGGGCGCGCCGTCGCCGGACGGCATGGGGTCGTACATTCACTTCCTGGCGGACCACGCGAACGGCACGCGGATCTCCCGCATCATGATCACCACCTGGGACGGCCTGGTGGAAGGCGAGTGGGGCCAGGAGGGCGCGCAGATCCGCAACCGGATGTTCCAGCTCCAGAACATGAATTTCGACGAGCCCGAGGACCTCGAGGAGGCCGTCGAGGAGGAGGAGCTTCCGGGCATCCAGCTCCGCAACGGCGACCGAGTCGATGGCGAGATCCTCGGGATCGGCGATGGCATGGTGCGTCTCAAGACGTCCTTCAAGGAACTGAAGCTTCCCGTGTCCCGGCTGCGCAGCTTCGCGCTGCGGACCGCCGAGGAGGCGGCCAACCCCGAATTGCGCTGGGAACCGATCCGGCGCCAGGGCGACATCCGCGCCTGGTTCTCGGACGGCGGCCGCGTCACCTTCCAGCTCGTCGGACTCGAGGACGGCGAACTCGTCGGCCGCTCCCAGACCTTCGGCGAGGCACGCTTCGACCTCGATTCCTTCAGCCGGCTGGAATTCAACATCTACCCGCGCGGAATACCGGAATGATGATTCCGGGTTTGCCATCGCCGCCGGGCTGACGGAGCCTGCGTTCCATGGCCGACATCACGATCACCATCCACACCGACAAGGGCGACATCAAGGGCAGGCTGTTCGCCTCAGACGTGCCGATCACCTGCGCGAACTTCCTCAATCTCGCCAAGCGCGGCTACTACGACGGCGTCGCGTTCCACCGGGTGATCGCCAATTTCATGATCCAGGGCGGCGACCCGACCGGCACCGGCCGTGGCGGCCCGGGCTACAAGTTCGCCGACGAGATCAACCCCGCCCTGAAGCACGACAAGCCCGGCATCTTCTCGATGGCAAACGCCGGACCGAACACCAACGGCTCCCAGTTCTTCATCACCCATCTCCCGACCCCCCACCTCGACGGCAAGCACGCGGTGTTCGGTGAAGTCACCGAAGGACAGGACGTGGCGAACGGCCGCGCCCAGCGTGAGGCCATCCGGGCGAGCACGATCCACGACGACGCCGAGCCGCTGCTCGAGTCGCAGAAGGACCACGTCGAGCACTGGAACTCGATCCTCGATCGCTGAGCAAGTCGCAGCTTGCTTAAGAAAGCCGAAGCATCATCGCCCCGCTCCGAAGTCGGCGCCAGGGGCCTGATGCACGTATCTTTCCTGCTGGAAACGAGGGACTTACGGCACCTTCCGACTTCGAAGGGAGACCTCCATGATCGCGTAGGAGTCATCAACTCCGGTGGATTTTCCGAGTGGTCTCGCTTGTCATCCCTTCCGTCGAGCTTCCTCCCCCGGTCCTCGACGATTCACCCCCCAATTCCCCCCACATGAACATCAACCGCTTCCCCCGCGGTGGTTGGCTGCTTGCCGCCACACTCCTCTCATTCGGGCACCTTCCGCCCGCGCTTGGCAATGACTCGGCCTCCGGTCGGATCCACACGTCCTCGACCAACAGCTCGATCTACTCCGACATCCTCCACGACGGCGAAAACTGGACGATGCTCCCGCATGGATCCGTCCTCCACATGCCCGAGGAGCACCAGTCGAAGATCGGTGACCATGGACCCGTGGGCAACCTGGTCTCGTGGCACGAGTTTCTGGAGATCAACGGCGACTGGCTCCGCGCCGAGGAGGTCACCCTCCGCCAGGCCGAGGGAACGAAGCCGATCGACTGGCGCCGCCTGCAGTACTTCAAGAAGCAGAAGTGCATGATCGTCGCGGTCCACGAAGGTTCGCCCATCGCGGTGGTGTTCCTTCGCTAGCGCCTCCCCTTTGGTGAAGCGCCGGCCGGACGGTGGCGGGCATTGATATGCACAGCCCCCCGCCCGTCACCGGAAGGCCGGCCTTCACCCTCTCTCTTTCCACCCGGGCAGCGTGTCGTCGAGGATCGTCATGATCTTCCGCCGCTCCGAGGCCGGAAGGTGGTCGCCCGGCCCTTCGCCGGTTTCCAAGGCCGACTCCAACCGCTCCAGCACCGCCACGTGGACCCTCGGCGGCAGGCCGCGGAAGGCCTCCGAATAGACCATGCACGAGCAGCGGTGCTTGAAGATCCGCTCGTAGAGCCTGAAGTCCGCGAGCGACCGGCCGTTCTCCGCCCGCGGAAAGCGGGAGGCGTAGTCCTTCTGGAAATCCCGGTCACCCTCGATCCCCTCGCCCAGATCCGCCTCGCCGCGGAAGAGCAGCGCTCCGACGATCTCCTCCGCCATCGCATCGGCGATCCGCCCCGCCTGTCCACTGTCCGGGTCGGCCTCCGGGTCGATCACCCTGGCCAGCCACGCGGCGCGGCGGTAGCGGATCGAGGCGGCTGTTAGAAGGTTGTGCACGTGGCATTGGTGCTCCAGCACCATCAGCGCGACGATGTCGCTCGTCCCGCGCGGATAGCGCGAGAGGTCGACCCGTTCGATCGCGATGGACTCGGACTCATCGTCCTCCTCGCGGAACACGCGGTTTCCCCGGTGGTCGATCGCGCTGTTTCCGGTGACGTAGTAGCCGCCCCAGCGCTCGTCGATCGGCGTGGTGTGATCCACCGTCACCGAGCCCTTGGCCAGCAGCGGACGCCCGTCGGCATCGGGAAACACCGAGCGCACCAGCATGCCCGGCACCTCCTCGGTCCGGGTCGTCCCGTGGCACGAGAAGCAGTCGCTCCGGTCGCGGGCGATCCGGATCTCGTCGTCACCATCGATCAGATAGAAGACCGGTCCGAGCACCGGATCCTGCGCGATGACCTCGATCGCCCCGCCCGGCACGTAGCCGACGTAGTGGTTCTCGGAAAAATAGATCGCCCGCGGCGAAGCGGGATCGATCCGGCGGATCTGCTTGCTGGTCTTCGAAAACACCAGGACCTGCGAACTTTCCGGCACCTCCAGCCAGCCGAGCACGAAGCGCAGCCGCTCCAACGATGCGGCTCCGGGCGCCAGTGATGGATCCCCGTCGAGCCGCTCCACCAACCGCGCGATCCGGTCGGTGGCCGCGGTGTCCGAATAGCGCAGCGGCGGCAGGTCCCAGACGTCCGTCTGCTGGGCACTTGCCAGCCCGACCGCCGCCAGCATCACACCTGCCCATTTCATCTCCCCTTCAACGTCGCCAGGTCGCTGCTTCCTTCGCGAAAAGCGGACGGATGCCCATTCCAGCGTCACCAGCTTCCGCAAACCGGGCGGAGCACTCCGTCACTCGCTTCAATCGACGCCCGCGGGATCGCCGCTGTCGCCGTGGAAGATCACCCGGTTGGCAAGCAGGCCGCCCTCCTTTTGCGGCGAGGTGTACACCGACACGCTGTCGCCGGCGTCGAGCTGCTCCTCGCGCACGTCCATGCCGTCGGCGCCCACGAACTCGGTTTCGCCCTCGTTGTAGAGGATCGGGATCAGCTCGGCCGCCGCGCTCTGCGGAGTGAGCAGCATCACGTCCTCGGCCTCATCGACCCGTGCCACCAAGCCGATCACGGGTGTCCGCGACACGGTGTCGTCCAGTGGATTCGCGACCACGATCTTGTGGACGATCGAAACCGCCTGCGCGTCCCTCGGATCGCGGACGGTCACCGTCACGTCCGCGCCGGGCTTGAGCGCCTTGGCACCGACCGGCACCCCGGCCTGGTTGAGCACGGGCACGTCGTCGGCGACGCGCAGGGCCCGGTGGTCGCCGTCGGTCTCGGTGATGCCCAACATTTCGCCGGGTTCGTAGGCGCGCACCACCCCGCGCAGGAAGTTGAAATTCGCCGCTTCCGGGTGGACAGGCGTGGGCTCGGCCGCCGACACCGCGCCTGCCGCGCACAGCGTCAGCAGGACTCGACAGGAAATGCGGAGGAGCTTGGATCGATGTTTCATGGCGTTGGAAATGGATGAGTGGGCCCCGGCACCCGAGACGGCATCCGGGGAGGCTCAACCAAAACCAGCTCGCCGAGGCCGGCAAACGCTTGTCACCCTGCGGCGCGGGCTCGGGAGAAATCGCGCGCGTTCCGCGTTGGACCTCGGCGCTCAGCGGTACATCCTCCGCGCCCGCCGATGCTTTCCATCCAGAATCTCCGCGTCGAATACGGCGCCCGCGTGCTGTTCAGCGATCTTTCCTTCGCCGTCCAGCCGCGCGAGCGCATCGCCTTCGCCGGACCCAACGGCGCCGGCAAGTCGACGCTGATGAAGTGCATCGCCGGCACCATCGAGCCGTCCGGCGGACAGGTCACCGCGCCGAAGGGATTCCGCATCGGCTACCTGCCGCAGGAGGGCATCCACATCACCGGACGCTCGCTGTGGGACGAGACCATCTCCGCCTTCGGCGAAACGCTGGAGCTCCAGAGGAAGATCGACCGCCTTTCCGCCGAGCTGCCCAGGCTCGACCCCCGCTCCTCCCCCTACGCCGAGCTGCTCGAGGAGATCGGCGCGCTCGAACTCCGCCTTGAGGCCACCGATCCCGCGCGCATGAAGCCGAAGGTCGAGTCGGTGCTCCAGGGCCTCGGTTTCCGGCAGTCCGACTTCACCCGCGACTGCGGCGAGTTCTCCGGCGGATGGCAGATGCGCATCGCGATGGCCAAGCTCTTCCTCCAGGAGCCCGAGGCGCTGCTGCTCGACGAGCCGACCAACCACCTCGACATCGACTCGCAGCGCTGGGTCGAGCATTACCTCCACGCCTACCCCGGCGCGATCCTGATCATCTCGCACGATCTCGCCCTGCTCGACGCGCTGTGCACCCGCACCATCGCCTTCCACCACGGCCGCGCCGAGGAATACGCCGGCAACTATTCCTACTACCTCGAGGAATCGGTCCACCGGAAGGAGATCCACAGGCGCCGCTACGAGGCCCAGCAGAAGGAGATCGCGGAAACGAAACGCTTCATCGACCGCTTCCGTGCCCAGGCCACCAAGGCCTCGCAGGTCCAGTCGCGCATCAAGCAGCTCGACAAGCTCGAGCTCATCCCGCCGCCCGAGCAGGACGACGCGGTGATGAACTTCCGCTTTCCCCAGCCTCCCGCCTCCGGCCACCTTGTCGCGAAACTCGACCAGGTCACCCACGTCTACGGACCGCTCACCGTCTTCAGCGGGCTCGATTTCGAGATCAACCGCGGCGAGAAGTTCGCCGTCGTCGGTCCCAACGGCGCCGGCAAGTCGACCTTCTGCCGGCTGATCACCGGTCAGGAGGAACCCACCGCAGGCACGCACGCCTTCGGCCAGAAAGTGCAGGTGTCGTTCTTCTCCCAGAACCACGCCGACGAGCTCGACCCCGACAAGACGGTGCTGGAAACGGTCGAGGAAACCGCCACCCGCGAGGCCGCCGGCCAGTGCCGCAACATCCTCGGCTGCTTCCTCTTCCGCGGTGACGACGTCTTCAAGAAGGTCGGCGTGCTCTCCGGCGGCGAGCGGTCACGCGTCGCGCTCGTCCGCATGCTCGTCCAGCCGGCGAACTTCCTCATCCTCGACGAGCCGACCAACCACCTCGACGTCCAGAGCCAGGAGGTCCTGCAGAACGCGCTGCGCGACTACGAGGGCACCGTGCTCATCGTCTCGCACAACCGCTCGTTCCTCGATCCGCTCGTCTCCAAGACGCTCGAGTTCCGCCCCGGCCGGCAGCCGCGGCTCTTCACTGGAAACATCAGCTACTACCTCGAGAAGACCGCCGACGAGGAGGCGGCTCCTTCACAGGCGCCGGCCAAGCCGAAGGCCGCCAGCGCCCCGTCGGTCAACCGCAAGGAACAGAAGCGCCGCGAGGCCGAGCTTCGCCAGCAACGCTCGAAGCTCCTCAAGCCGCTCGAGAGCGAGCTGGAGCAGCTCGAATCCGGCATCGCCGAACTCGAAGGCGCCCAGGCCACCCTCACCGCCGCGCTTTCATCGGAGGAGGTCGCGGCCGATCCCGACAAGCTCCAGCAGACCAGCCGCGCCGTGCAGCAGATCACCGAAAAGCTGGAGAACGCCTATTCCCGATGGGGAACGCTTTCCGACGAGGTGGAACGGATGCGCGGGAAACTGGGGGTGTCCTGAGCCCGGTGTCGGGGCTTCAGCAAAGCTCTGCCTTCTTGTAGACGATCTCGAAGTAGTTGCCACCTTGTGGCCGCCGCGCCACGCGATTGCGCGAGAACTGCCGGTAGCCGTGGTGGCTCATGAACTCCTGCATGTCGGAGAGTTGGCAGCATCCGTCGTAGGGTTCGAAATCCGCGACCTCGGTCTTGATGTAGGTGAAGTGCTCAAGAATGGGCACGCTGCCCTCGAGGACCATCAACTCGGAACCCTGTGTATCCATGATCAGGGCATCGTATCTCCGTGGATCGATCCGCTTCCTCTCAAACAGAGTCGGAAGAGTGGCACCCTTGACATGGATCGTGCGGGTGTAGTCGAGCGAGGGCCAGATGTCCTTGGCCTCCTTCAGGTCGAAGATCGACGACGACGCACCCTCATTGTTCGCAACATAGAACTCGTACATCTTGTCGTCGGTATCAGTGACCAGGGCCCTGATGGCGCTCTGGTTTTCGATCCCGCTGATGTTGGCGGACAGCTCGGAGAAGACGGTCGGAATCGGCTCGATCCACAATACCTCAAGATCTGAGGCCTGATACTGATCGCGTTCCTGTCCGGTGTTTGCACCGACGTGCACGACACCCGACACATCGGAAAGGAACCGGTCGGGATCCGGTTTCAGCGACCGTTTTACGGATCGGACGAGGTTTCGAATCTGCTTGATCATGATGGGCCAGCGACGGGCAACGGACGTTCTCCGAAACCATGCGCATTCCCTCCAACCCAATTGTCCGGGCTCACGGCGTCAAGGGATTAACTTCTCGCTGGCCGCATCCTCAAAGCTCGCCAAAAACAGTGGCGCACCGTGGCGCGATCGACCTTCACTCCCCCTTTCAGCGCGGACCAGTCGGCATCATCGAGGAGATCGAGGGTTTCGCGGCCGATGAAGGCCGGCAGGGCGACGGCGACCTTCAACCTCCGGCCGCGCATCCGTCGGGCGTATTCGAGACCGTCGGCCATGCGTTGGCGGGCGATGGAGCGCCAATGGGCCGCTTCGACCAGAATCGCCCCGGGCTCGGGGTCCGTCGGCAGGTAGCAGCGTCCCTGGTCGAGGTCGCCGGGCAGGTCGCGCAGGATGTTGACGAGTTGCAGGCCGCGGCCGAAGCGCTCGCCCATCGCCTCGAGTTCTCCTTCGTCCGATTTCGAGAAGCGTGACCCGAGCGTGGCGAGGCCGGTGCGCGTCCAGAACAACCCGACGCAGCCGGCGACCCGATGGCAGTAGTCTTCAAGCGAGTCGGCATCGCGCATCCTCTTCTCCCCCGCCCGTTCGACATCCAATCGCTGGCCCGAGACGATGGTGGTCGCCACTTCGGTGACGTGCCGTCGTTCCTCTGCCGGGAGCCCGCCGAGTTCGGCAAAGAGGCTGCCGAGTTGCTCGAGCAGCGCCTTTTCCCCGGAGTGCCTCTGCCGCGAGCCAAACCGCTCGAGCGAACCCCGCCAGTGCCCCGCTCCGCCGTCGAGTTCGGCGCGGAAGCCGTCGAGCAAGGCCAGCTTCTCCGCGGCATCGACCCCGGGCGTGTCGGCCAGCGTGTCGCTGGCGCGCGCCAGCAGGTAGGCCAGCGAAACCGGTCTCCGCATCGGCCCCGGCAGGATGCGGATCGACAGGTAGAACGAGCGCGACACCTCGCGCAGCAGGCGCAGGTTCATCACTCGAAGGCGGCCAGCCGCTGCCGGTTCCAGGCGAGGGCCTCCTCGTATTCCTCGCTGCCGGGACGTTCGCGGGAAAGCGACTCCCAGACCTTCACCGCGCGGGTGAAGGCGCTCGCGGCCAGCTCCTTCTTCTCGGCGATCTGGGCGGCGTGGCCGAGGTCGCCGAAAAGATACCCCAGCGACCGGCGGATCTGCTCGCCACGGGCGATGCCGTAGGGGGTCTCCAGCAGTTCCTCGAGCATCCGGGCGGCCCGCTCCTCGGCGGCGATCTCCTCCTCGCGCCCGCCCTCGAAGCCCAGCATGCGCCCCTTCTCCCAGGTCAACAGCGCGTAGCGGTAGCGGGCCACCGGGTCGGCATCCTCACCGACCGCCAGGCCCTCGATGAGCCGCAGGCCCTCGTCGTAGAGTTCCATCGCCTCCTCCGACTCGCCGCGATCACGCAGGATGCCGGCCATGAGTCCGCGCTGGGCGGCGAGCCGCGAGCGCGCCACGGCGCTGTCGGGCCGCTGGGGCAGGATTTCGGTGAGGAGTTTCACCGCGCCCTTCGACATGGCCTCTGCGTTGCCGACGTCGCCGGCGAGGATGGCCGACTCGGCGATGGCGCCGTAACAGCCGGCGAGTTCGAGGCGCAGGCCGATGTCCTCCGGGCGTTCCTTGATCAGTTCGAGCAGTTCGTCGGCCGCCAGTTTCCGCAGCGAGCGGGCGTCGCCCATCTCGCCCATGCCGTCGAGGATGTCGGCGGAGGAAAGGTAGCAGTCGACCAGCTCCGAACGCAGGATCACGGCATCGGGCCGGCTGTCGGCGAGCATGTTGAGCGCCTCGGTCGCGCGGTGGAGCTGCTCCAGCGCCCGGCCCTCGTCGCCCTTGTTGGCGAGCAGCATCGATTCGTGGAGGTCGAGACTGGCCAGCAGGTAGGAAACGCGGTCGCCGTCGATCTCCGACTGCGGCAGGGCCTCCAGCGCCGCCCTGGCCTCGGCGAAGGCGATGTCCGCCCCGGGGTCGTTGCGGTCCTGCATCAGCAGCGCCAGCACCAGCGCATCGGTGGCGAGACGAAGCTCAAGCTCGGGGCCCTCGTCGAGCACGGCGGCCGACTCCATCGCCTCCTCCAACCGGATGGACGCCTCCTCGGGATCACCTTCGGCCAGCGAGATCTCGGCCAGCTGCAGGCGCGCCCGGGCCCGCTCCTCCTCCAGTTCACCGACATCGGCGGTGCGCTCGATGAAGCGCACGAAATAGTCCTCCAGCCGCTCCAGCCGCTGCTTGCGTCCGTCGAGCGGCGGCAGCTTGCGGTGCCCCTTTGCCATCGCCCACGAAAAGAGCCGGTCGCCGATGGCGCGCGACTCCTCGATGCGGGCCAGCCAGGTCGAGCGCTCGGTGTTCAGCTCGCGGCGGGCCGCTTCGGCGCTCGCCTCGGCCTGACCGCGGGCGGCCACCGCGGCGTCGAGCAGCTCGCGGAGTTCGGTCGTTTCGGCCTGGCGATCCTCGACCTCGCGCGCGAGCTGGGTTTTCACCAGGTGCCACAGGAAGACCATCACCGCCAGCGCGGCGGCGAGCATGCCGGCGGCGATGCCGGCACGCCAGGCGGCCCGTTGGGAACGGCGGCGCTGGTCGAGCACCGCGTCGCGCTTTTCCTCCTCGTCGATCGCCACCTCGGCCTCGCGCATCCGGTGCCGCACCTCC
This sequence comes from uncultured Verrucomicrobiae bacterium, assembly GCA_937957985.1. Taxonomy (GTDB): domain Bacteria; phylum Verrucomicrobiota; class Verrucomicrobiia; order Verrucomicrobiales; family Akkermansiaceae; genus Haloferula. The sequence goes on along the minus strand of CALGOH010000254.1, from coordinate 10,264 downwards.
ATCGCGTTCGCCGGGCGCGCGGTCGGATCGAGCGCGAGGCAGGTGCCGATGACCTCGCGGTAGCGTCGCTCGAGTTCGTTGGCCGGCTCGTCGGGCCATTCCACCGACGGATGCGACTCAAGCGTCGAGGCGATCTTTCGCAGGTCGGCGGCGATCCCCTCGCGACCGATCTCGCCTTCCGGCGGCGCCACCTGCTGGAAGGTTTCGTCGCAGCGGGGAAAGGCCCCGGTGAGCAGTCGGTAAGCCAGCACCCCGAAGCTGAAGACATCCCAGCGGTAGCCGGCCTCCTGCTGGTAGCCCTCAGGATGGCGGAGCTGTTCCGGCGGCTGATAGAGGCAGGCGTCGGTGAATTCCAGATTGCCGATGCCCGGCATGTTGCCGAGCGCCCAGTCGGTCAGCAGCACCCGGCCCTCCTCGTCGAAGAACACGTTGCCGGGCTTGAGGTTGCCGTGGGCGACCTGGCATCCATGCAACGCGGCGAGCCCGTCGAGGATGCCGAGCACCACGTCCCACGACGCCTCGCCGGGAAACTGGCCGATGCGGTGCTGCAGGCTGCGCGGGCGCCAGTGGCCGTCCTCGGTGGCGTCGGCGAGGCAGGCGGTCACGCGCACCGCGGGCCGCGATTGGTAGTCGCCCTCGAGCACCGGCAGCAGTCCCTCCGGCCAGCCGGCCTGCTCGAGCCGGTCGCAGGCCTGCTGCAGCAGGATGCGGTTCACCGCCATGCCGTCGAGCAGCTTCACGGCGGTCACGGTGCCGTCCGGTTTCACCGCACGGAACACCGCCCCGCTCGTCCCGGAAGCGAGCAGTTCCCTTTCGCCGAAGGCCTCGAGGTGCGGCGCCTGCATGCGGGGACTCTAGCCGTCCACGGCCCGGAGCCAAACCCCTTCCCTTGAATTTTCACACCGGGATCCCGCCTCATTTCGACAAGACATCTTGAAATTCACGGAAATCGGGTGCGTATTCCTCGGATTGGATTCCTCTCCGCCGCCATGAAGCCCACCTGCCCCGGAAACCCGCTCGAACGCTACGGCTCCCGCCGTGAATTCTTCTACGTCGGCCTGCTCGGCGGCCTCGGGATGACCCTCCCCGGCTTCCTGCGCCAGCAGGCGATGGGCGCGCAGAAATTCTACGAGACCAGGGAGGGACCGGCCAAGGGCATCATCCACATCTTCCTGCCCGGCGGCATGGCGCACCAGGAGTCCTTCGACCCCAAGCCCTACGCCCCGAGCGAATACCGCGGGCCCTTCGGTGCGATCGACACCGCTCTGCCCGGCGTGCAGTTCGGCGAAAAGATCCCGCGCCTCGCGAAGTTGGCCGACCGCTTCACGGTGATCCGCTCGATGTCCCACGGCGAGGCCGCGCACGAACGTGGCACGCACAACATGTTCACCGGCTACCGCCCGTCGCCGGCGCTCGAGTATCCGTCGATCGGCTCGGTCATCTCCCACGAACTCGGCTCGCGCAACAACCTGCCGCCCTACGTCTGCGTGCCGAACGTGCCGAACGAGTTCGCGAACTCCGGCTACCTGTCCTCCGCCTTCGGGCCCTTCGCGCTCGGATCCGATCCGGCGCAGGGGAACTTCCAGGTCCGCGACCTCAACCTGCCCGGCGATGTTTCCGAGGAGCGCTTCGCCCGCCGCCGGTCGCTGCTGGAAACCGTCGACTCCCATTTCCGCGAGCTGGAGAAATCCGACGCGCTCGACTCGATGGACGCCTTCTATCAGCACGCCTACAAGCTGATCTCCTCGCAGCAGGCGCGCGAGGCCTTCAACCTCGCCGCCGAGCCCGACAAGCTGAAGGACCGCTACGGGCGCACCCAGGCCGGGCAGCGGATGCTGCTCGCCCGACGGCTCATCGAGGGCGGCGTGCGCTTCGTCTCGCTCACCGCCGGAGCCTGGGACCACCACGACAACCTCCGCAACGGCATCGAGAAGAACCTGCCGGATGTCGACCGCGCCGTCGCCGCGCTGATCACCGACCTCGAGGAACGCGGGATACTCGACGAGACGCTGGTCTGCCTGACCACCGAGTTCGGCCGGACGCCGAAGCTCAACCCGACCGGCGGTCGCGACCACTGGCCGCGGGTCTTTTCCGTGATGCTCGCCGGCGGCGGGGTGAAACGCGGCCATGTGCACGGCTCGTCCGACGCGCTGGGCGGCGAGGTCGATACCGACGGCGTGAGCGTCGCCGACCTCGCCACGACGATCTACCGCCAGATCGGGATCACCGCCGACAAGGAGCTGATGGCGCCCGGCAACCGGCCGATCGAGATCGTCGATGGCGGCAAGGTGCTCGAATCGATCCTCGCCTGACCCCTCGCGATGAAGAAGTTCCTCGTCGCCGTCTTCGCCGCGGCCTTCGCCTACGTCGCGTTCTACTTCGCGGTCATGGAAAGGGGCACGGCACTGAATCCCGACACCAAGCTGCCCGAATACCGCTCGATTTCGAAATTCGCCGAAGGCATCCGGATCAGCGGCCCGATCGAGTTCAAGGTGGCCGAGTCGCACTGGACCAATGCGGTCTTCGAACCGCTCGACCGCATCTTCCGGCGATGAAACGAGCGCTCATCTGGCTCGTCCTCGCCGCCCCGCTCGCGGCGGCCTCGTTCACTCCGGATGTCCGGCACGTCCAGCCGCGTGGCGGCCAGCGGGGGACGGAAATGATGATCCGACTCTACGGCGAACGACTGCACCAACCGCGGGAGTTGCTGCTCCAGCGTCCGGGCATCGAGGTGCTGTCGCTGGAGGAGCGCGTCCGTACCGAGGAGAAGGACGGCGCGAAGAAGGAAGTCCGCGACGGCAAGGTGGCCATCGCCAGGATCCGCATCAGTCCCGACGCGCCGCTGGGCGAACACCCCGTCCGGCTGCGCACCGACGGCGGCGTGAGCTACCTGCGCAGCTTCTGGGTCGGAGCGTTCCCGACGGTCGCCGAAGCCGAGCCCAACAACGACTTCGAAACCGCGCAGAGGATCGCGCGGAACGTGACGATCGAGGGTGTGGCCGCGCTGGAGGACGAGGACGTCTTCGCGGTCCCGCTCAGGAAGGGCGAACCTCTCTCGGTCGAGGTCGAGGCGATGCGGCTCGGACGCGTCTTCTTCGATGCACGGGTGGCGATCCTCGATCCGGAAGGCCGGGAAATCGCCGCCTGCGACGACGCCACGCTGCTCCGCACCGACGCCTTCGCCTCGATCGTCGCGCCCGATGACGGCCTTTACCGGATCTCGCTACGGGAAGCGGCGTATGAAGGAAGCGATGCCTCCCAGTACCGGCTCCACGTCGGCACCTTCCCCCGCCCTTCCGCCGTGTTTCCGCCCGGCGCCCGGCCGGGCGAAACGGTGGCCTTCCGGTTCATCGGCGATCTCGCGGGCGAAATCGTCCGTGAGATCAGCATTCCCTCAGATGCGTCGGGCCTGCATCCCGTCTTTGCCGAGCGCGACGGACTCCCCTCGCCTTCGCCGAACTGGATCGAGGTCTCCCCGATTCCTCATCTAACCGAAGTCGAACCCAACAACGGCCCCGGGGCGACGACCGCGCTTCCCGCCCCGCCCTGTGCCGTGCATGGACTCCTTTCCGCGGACCAGGACATCGACTGGTTCCGCTTTCCGGCACGCAAGGATCACAACTACGACATCCGCATCCTGGCCCGCCACCTGCGCTCGCCACTCGATTCGGTCATCGTCCTGCGCGGACCCGACGGCAAGGTGCTGGAGAGCAACGACGACCAGGACGGACCCGATTCGTTAATCCGCTGGAAATGCCCGGAGGACGGCGACTACCAGCTCCACCTCCGCGACAAGCTCGGCCGGTCGGGGCCGGACTTCATTTATCGGTTGGAGATTCTCCCCCGCGCCCCCGCCATTTCCGCAAGCCTCCCGGTCGCCGAGCGCAACAATTCGCAGGCGCGGAAGATGATCTGCATTCCCCGCGGCAACCTCTACGCCACGCCGGTCAACATCAGCCGCGGCAACCTCGGCTGCGAAGTCACCTTCGAGGCGCTGTCGCTGCCGGCGGGTGTCACCATGGAAGTGCCGCCGGTTCCGCGCTCGCTGAACAACTTCCCCCTGCTGTTCCGCGCCGCGGCCGACGCGCCGATCGCCGGCGGCTACCATCGTTTCCGCATCCGCGCGACCGGCGAGAAGGTTCCCGAAGTCGACGGCCCGCTGCGGGAGGAGATCCACCACGTCGAGATCAACAACGAAGGCGCCTACCATAGCTGGAGTTCGGACGACATCGCCGTCGCCGTGATCGAGGAGGCTCCGATCCGCGTCCAACTCGAATCGCCGACGACGCCGATCGTTCCCGGGGGCACGATCAAACTGAAGACGCGGGTCGGGCGCTCCGGCCACGACGGCAAGGTCACTCTGCGCCTGCTGTGGCGCCCTCCGGGCATCGGCGCGCCGGAAACCGTGCCCCTGGAGGCGAAGGCGACCGAGGCCTCGTACGAGATCAACGCCACTCCGGACGCTCCGCCGGGCGAATGGCGCCTCGCGGTGCTCGCCGAGGCCGATACGCCGGCAGGCCCGGTGATCGTCTCCTCCGAGTTCGTCACGCTGCGGGTCGTCGAGCCGTGGCTTTCCGCCACGATCGACCTCGGCGCCACCGAACAGGGCCGCGACGTGCCGGTGGTCTGCCAACTCGAACACGCCCGCGAGTTCAGCGGAGAAGCCCGTGCCGAACTGGTCGGCCTTCCCCACGGCGCCTCCACCGAGGCCCGGAGCTTCACCAGGGACACCACGCAACTGACCTTCCCCGTGACGGTGGCAAAAAACGCGGTCGTGGGGAAACACAGCGGCCTTTTCCTGCGTATCGACATCCCCGAGGCCGGCGGCCACGTGCTCCACCAGTGCGCCCAGGGCGGCACCCTGCGCATCGACAAGCCCCGGCCGGCAGCTTCGGGAACGGAAACGGCGACGCCAAAGCCCCCAGCGGACAAGCCGCTGTCCCGCCTCGAACAACTCCGGCGCCAGGCGGAGAAGCGCTAGCCCACCCGACATGAAGCTCATCCATCTCGCTCCCCTCGGAATCCTTCCGCTGGCGGTTCCCGCCGCGGGCGACTGGATTCCGCTGTTCAACGGCAAGGACCTCGACGGCTGGACGCCCAAGTTCGCCGGATCGCCGGTCGGCGAGAACCCGAACGACATCTTCCGCGTCGAGGACGGACTCCTGAAGGTCAGCTACGAGGACGCCGGCGGGAAGTTCACCGACGGCTTCGGCCATCTGTTCTACAAGACGCCCTACAGTCACTACCGCATCCGCGCCGAGTTCCGCTTCACCGGTGACCAGGCCGGGGGCGGACCCGAATGGGCCTTCCGCAACAACGGGCTGATGCTCCATTCGCAGCCTCCGGAGACAATGGAACTGGAGCAGAATTTTCCCGACTCGATCGAGGTCCAGTTCTGGGGCAACGACCCGGAGAAGGGAGGGAAGTTCTCCAACCGTCCGATGGGCAACCTCTTCACCCCCGGAACCAAGGTCACGCTGGACGGCGAGGAAAGCGAAGGCGGCGGAGACACCTCGTCATCCGATCGTTTCAGCGGCCTCGACTGGGTCACGGTCGAGGCCGAGGTCCGCGGCGACACCATCGCGCACTTCGTCAACGGCCGGGATGTCCTTCGCTACTCGGAGACGCGTCTCGACGACGGCACCCCGCTCACCAGCGGCTACGTCGCCATCCAGGCCGAGACCCATCCGACCGAGTTCCGCAGGATCGAGCTGATGCCGCTCGAAGGCAACCGCTCGGTCGCCAACGGCATGCGTTCGCTTTTCGACGGTGAGTCGCTCGACGGCTGGAAGGTGCACCCGAAAAGCGTCGGGCACTGGAAGGTGGTCGATGGCGTGATCGACTACGACGCGCTCAGCGAGGCGCCGGATCTCAACGACAAGCACCTCTGGACCGAGGAATCGTTCGGCGACTTCGAACTGCATGTCGACTGGCGCATCAAGGAGACCCACGGCCTCTACCCGGTGCCGACGATTCTTCCCGACGGATCGTTCAAGAAGGACGCCGAGGGCAACACGATCACCACTCCCATGCCGAACGCCGACTCCGGCATCCTGCTGCGTGGAGAGATCGATTCGCAATGCAACATCTGGTGCTGGCCCATCGGGTCCGGCGAGGTCTGGGGCTACCGAATGGACCCGAAGATGCCGCCGGAGGTCCGCGCCGCGGTGGTGCCGAAGGCACGGGCCGACCATCCCGTCGGCGATTGGAACCGCTTCATCATCCGCATGCAGGGTGATCGCCTCACCGTGAACCTCAACGGCCGGACGGTGATCGATGACGCCCGGCTTCCCGGCATTCCGGAATCCGGACCGATCGGCTTCCAGCACCACGGCGGCAAGATGCCGAACGGGAAGTACAACCACGCCTCGAGCCTCGTTCAATTCCGCAACATCTTCATCAAGGAACTCTAAGACCATGACCGACCACCCGATTCCCACCAAACGCAGACAATTCCTCGCCACCGCCGGCCTCGCCACGGCCGCGGCTTCGCTTCCCACCATCACCCGCGCCCAGGACACCGGTGCCGGCAAGCTCAAGGTCGGCATCATCGGCTGCGGCGGACGCTGCGACACGGTCGCTTCGGTCGCGGTGAAGGACGGCCGCTTCGAGATCGCCGCGCTCGCCGACTACTTCCGGGATGCGGTCGACAGCAAGGGCGAGAAGTTCGGGGTCCCGGCAGAGCGGCGATTCACCGGGCTCGACTGCTTCAAGCGGATGCTCGACGCCGGCGGCATCGACATCGTGGCCGTACTATCGCCGCCGTATTTCCACCCCGAGCAGGTCGAAGCGGCCGTCGAGGCCGGTCATCACGTCTGGCTGGCCAAGCCGATCGCGGTCGATGCCCCCGGCGTCGCGCGGATCGAGGCCGCCGCACGCAGGGCGGCGGAAAGGAAGCGCTGTTTTCTCGTCGATTTCCAGACCCGCGCGCTCGCCCACTATCCCGAGGCCGCCCGCCGCGTCGCCGCCGGGGACCTCGGCACGCTCGGCTACGGCGAAATCGAGGGCACCTGCCCGGCTTTCGAGATCCGCACCCCGACCGGGCCGAAGGAGGCGAAGCTGAAGAACTGGCTGCAGTGGCGCGACCTGTGCGGCGAGTCCCTCGTCGAGTTCAGCATCCACGCGATCGACATGGCGAGCCTGATGATCGGCCGCAACCCCGTCTCGGCCACCGGCCACACCGGCCGCGTGCTTCTCGACAAGCTCCCCGAGCCGCGGCCCGGCGACGTCCGCGACCGCTGGGTCGCCAGCTACGACTACGGTGACGGCTTCACGGTCGAGCTTCGCGCGAAGCGCTTCGAAGGCCATGGCCTGCCCAACCATCACGGCATCTGGGTCAAGCTCCACGGCAGCCTCGGCAGCCTGAGCGCCGACTACTCCGGCGAGGTCTTCATCCGCGGCGAGAAGTCCTTCAACGGGGACAGCTTCATGAAGGAGAAGGTCCGCGGTCTCTACGAGCGCGGCGTCGCCAACAACTGGAAGACCTTCCACGACAACATCACCAACGGCAACCACGCCCAGGAAACCGTGGCGCCCAGCGTGCAAAGCCACTACCTCGCCCTGCTCGCCCGCGAAGCCTGCTACCGCAGCGGCGAAACCGTGACCTGGGATGAAGTCGTGAACTCGAAGGCGGCGCTCGAATTCGACACCTCCGGGCTGACGGTCTGAGCTACCCCAGCACTTCCTCCCACTCGCTCTCGCGAAAGCCATTCACCGCAACCCCGTCTCCGATCAGGAACGGACGTTTCACGAGATTGCCATTCTCGCGGAGAATCGCGAAGGCCTCGTCCTTGGTCATGCCCTCCAACCGATCCTTCAACCCGGCGTCCCGATAGTCCTGGCTGGACGTGTTGAAAAGGCGCCGCAGTTCGCCGCCACGCGCCTTGAGCATCACATCAAGCTCCTTCGCCGGTGGCGGCGTTTCCCGGATCGGCCGCTCATCAAATTCGATGCCGCGGGCAGCCAGCCACTTCGTCGCAGTCCGGCATGTGCTGCACTTCTTGTAGGTGTAGATCCTGATCACGCGCCGATCTTGCCGCGCCGGCGATTTCACGCAAGGCTTGCCGGCCTCCGATGAGCCCGAAAACCGAACTGCTCCATCGCGTCCGTGCCGACCTGCGGCAGCAACTGGAGCGACTGAAAGCGGCCGCCCGCGAGGCCCATGCCGCCGCCACCGATCCCGGCAGCCGCGCCGAGGGCAAGTACGACACCCGCAGCCTCGAGGCCTCCTACCTGGCCGCCGGGCAGGCGCGGCAGGTCGATGAACTCGCCGCCGCCTGCGAGCGTCTGGAAGCGTTCGAGGCCAGGGACTTCGAGATCAGCGACGCCATTGAGTGCGGGGCGATGGTGGAAGCCGACCGCGATGGCGAGACCGAATGGTTTCTCCTTCTTCCGGCAGGAGGAGGCCATGAAGTCGATCACGACGGCCGAACCCTCACCCTGCTGGGGCCCGACAGCCCCCTCTACCGGTCGCTGATCGGATGCACGCTCGGAGACCTGATCGATGAGACCGGCCACATGATCATGGAGGTCTCGTAAAAACTCCGACAACAGTCTCATCGTTCGACTTTTGTTGAGCCTTGATGACTTCCAGATCCGCTCCGTTGATCCGCTCCCTCGCGCTCCGCGCGAACCGAAAGAAAAGCGACGCTTGTCCGGCCCGGTTGGCCCGTTATCTCTGGACGCGATGGTCAAAGCCCTCGTCATCTTCCTGGGTCTCCTGTCGATGGGAGCCCTGTCCGCACAGGACACGTCGTTGCTGAAGACCCGCGAATGGACCTCGAACAACGGCAAGGCGCTCAATGCCTCCCTGGTCAGCGTGAAGGGCGACTCGATCACCTTGAAGCGGAAGTCCGACAGCCGTGAATTCTCGCTTCCGCTCGCGCGCCTCAGCGACGAGGACCAGACGCTGCTCCACAACTGCAGAAGGGACCTTGAGAGTATGGCCGAAGGCGCCGGTGCCAACCAACCCGGTGCCTCCTCGTTCTTCACCGGTTTCTCCAATCCCGGTGAGGATATGTGGGAGCTGGCGAGCCGGTTCGGAGTCGCCCGCAAGCTCTGGGAACGTGCGACGCAGTCGGCCTGGTTCGGGGTGCCCCGGGGCGGACATCGCGTCATCCGCCTCACTCCACAGCGATTCGAGCGGATCAGCGATGTGGAATACTTCATCCACGGGGAATACGTGAGCCTGAAGATCCGGCTCGAGCAGCTTGATGAGAAGCTGAACCTTACCGGGGATCGCCTTGTGAGAATCACCGCAAACGAGAAGAAGACGATCGCCCAGGAAGATGTCGTCTTCCTCCCCCAGATCTCGCGTGAGAATCTCGTGAGCCTAAGCGAAGAGAAGGTCGGCGTCGTCGACAGACTGGTGATGACGATTTCGCTGGGCAGATGATCCTCCGGATTTCCTGCCCGCTTTACGAAACGAACAACCGTCCGGCTTGCAGCCCGATCGGACCACAAATCCGAGCGGATGAAGCCCTACAAGGCCTCCTGGTGCGAGGAGATGAAGTTGCCCGAGATCCCGAAGGCATCCGCAGGCAAGGAGCGAGCGACGCATTCCATCCGGAAGGGCCGTCGCGTGTTTGCTAACCTCCAGGCTCGATCACCGGCGGCACTTTCATGCGCTGCATGAAGAAGCACAGATTGCCTCCGTACTTCCCGGTGCGTGGATGATGCTTCTTGAAGCTGATCGCCGAGAGCGTCACCGGACCCTTGGCGAACTCGGCCCACAGTTCCCGCGGAATCACCCCGCCGATCGGGATCCCGCCGCCGCGGCGATCGGTTCCGGTCTTCTGCTCGATGAATGGCTTGCCGTTGATGTAGAGGCGATATCCGCCACCCGAACCGGGATGCGAGATCATGCCGTGCAGCAGGCGGTAGCGATAGCCCTCCTCGAAGGGCGGGAACTCAAACTCCCCGCGCAACAGCAGCACGTCATCCTCCCAGAGGGTGTGGATCGGGTCGTGGCAGGCACAGAAGTCGTGCGGGCAGGTCCCGAGATCCTCGCTGATGATCTCCTGCTTCCCGTCCGCCGCTCCGAAGGGCGCCAGCCCACGCTCCCAGCCGGCTTTCCGCGGGTCGAAGTCCAGCGAGAACCAGCTTTCCATCCCCTTGGGAAAGCTCACCTCGCGGTAGCGGCCCAGGCGGTCATCGGCATGCAGCCACTTCTCCTTCGGTTCGAAGCTGTGGTACCACCAGCTCATCTCGTTGCGGTCCGGGCCGCAGTCCTCCCAGTCGAATTCGTGGATGCCGAGTTCGTTGT